>JASGGS010000083.1:0-17001 GCA_047602685.1 Sphingobium sp. | reverse complement strand
CCGAGGCAATTGACGAGAAAAGGCACTGATCTTCGGTTCCCAGCAACGACTTTTGCAGGGCGTCCTTCACCGGACGCCCTTTTCTTTTGCGCCGCCGCCCCTATATCCGTCCATGCCGGTTCGCCGGCTATGACGATAAACTACGACGTGTAATAGACGCAGCGGACCCGGGGGCGGTACCCGGCGGCTCCACCAGAACAGGCGCGGATTCCGGTCCCGCCGGTCCTGACGGGGCCGAACTAGGATCGACGTGTGTTGAAAGGCGGCGTTTTCGTCCGGGCTGAGTAACCCGTTAAAGGCTCAAAACCCAATAAGTGCCAACGATAACGAAGCACTTGCTCTTGCTGCGTAATTGAGGGCCTCACGGCCTGACATTACCCAAATGGAACGCGGTCGGACCCGCCGGGCAACAGAAGTGGATTCCAGCGGCACGGGGAGCGCCGGGCAACAGAAGCTCCCCACCCTCATCGCCTCTCCCGCTGCGGCTTTGCTGTGCCGCGTCACCCGGTTTCGGAGGCCGATGCCGCGCCCGCGCGCGATTCGAATCGGATATCTCCACGCGGCGGCCACGCCGACGGAAATAGTCTGTGCGCGGGATTCGCTGGCCGTGGGCCGGGCGGCTCGACCGCGCGGAGCGGACGCTCGCGGCGCAGAGCGCGGAGGATGCGCGCGATCCGGCCCGCTTCATCGATATCGGGCCGCGGCAATATCGGGATCGTCCATGCCCGCTCGCACCGCCGCGATGAAGCGCGCCGCAGCTTGGCGGCGCCCCGTTTCGGGCGCCGTTCTTCAGGGCGTCCCGGCCGGATCATGCCCATGTGGCAAATCGGCACTGACTTCGGACCGTCATGAATATGACGCATTAAGTTCATCTATCTTCCATTTGACTGTCACACGCCTCGCCTAGGGCGACCCGCGAACAGGGAGCGGGGGCAGCGGTTGTCGAACCGTCCAGCCCTTCCTGCATCTGCCGGCACCAGCACGATCCGGCAAAATGGAAGCGGAGACGACAATGACTCGGATTTCACGGATTACCACGATTCTGCTCGCGGGGGCGGCCCTTCCTCTCCTGGCGGGCTGCGGCGCCAATGAGATCGCGTCGCCGGGCGGCGGTCCGGTGACGGTCAACAATAATGGCGGCACGCCGACGCCGACGCCCGGCACCGGCACGCCGACCCCCACGGTCACGGCGGCGGCCGGTTGCCCCACCATCGCCAACACCGCGCAGCTCACCGATTCCGGCACGATCACTGGCCCGACCGGCTCCTACCGCGTCTGCACGCTCCCCGCGATCCTGTCGCGCAGCACGACCCTGACCAAGATTTCCGGCCTCATCTATTATATGAACGGCCGCGTCGATGTCGGCTGCGACAGCGGCTTCTCCGCTCCGTCCGCCTCGGCGCCGTTCAGTTCGACCACCGTGGGCTGCACCGCCGCCAACGGCTTCACGCTCAACGGGTCGGGCCAGCTGACCGCCGACACGAACGTCACCCTGACCATCGAGCCGGGCGTCCTCATGGTCGCCGCGCCGGGGCCATCCTGGTTGGCCGTCAACCGCGGCAACAAGCTGATCGCGAACGGCGCCGCGACCTCGCCGATCATCTTCACCAGCCGCGACAATGTGCAGGGCCTCAACAACGCCCAGTCCATCGGCCTGGGGGGCGGGGTGGTGCTGATGGGCCGCGCGCGGACCACGGACTGCGGTCCGGGCCTCGGCTCGACCTCGGCCGGCACCTGCGAGCGCCAGACGGAAGGCTCCGTCAATCCGGCCCTCTTCGGCGGCGCCGACGACACCTATAATGCCGGTTCGATGAAATATGTGCAGATCCGCTACTCCGGTTACGCGATCAGCGCGGGCATCGAGCTTCAGGCGCTGACGACGGAAAGCGTCGGCACGGGCACCACGCTCGACTATATCCAGAGCCACAACAGCTCGGACGATGGCGTCGAATTCTTCGGCGGCCAGTTCAATTTCAGCCATTATGTCGCCACCGGCGCCGACGATGACAGCCTCGACGTCGACACCGGCGCGCGCGTCAATGTCCAGTTCGCCATCATCGCCCAGCGCGACGGCCAGGGCGACGCGCTGATGGAGATCGACAGCAACGGCAATGAGGGCGACAGCCCCCGCACCAACCTGAAGGTCGCGAACTTCCTCGCCATCCAGCGTCAGGCCAGCACCAATAACGAGACGAACGACCAGGCGTCGAACCTCTATCGCGGCAATTCCGACACCACGCTCATCAACGGCATTTTCATCACGCCGAACAATGAGTGCATCCGCCTGAACGGTTCCGGCACCACTCCGGCGACCCTGACCGCGCGCGGCGTCCTCATGCAGTGCAACGCGACCAAATATATCGGCACCGGCTCGTTCAGCGCCGCTCAGGTGCAGGCGATCTTCGGCTCGGGTTCGAACGGCAATAACGATGCCTATACGCCCAGCCTGACCAGCGTCTTCATCAACGGCACGACTGAGACGGCGGCCAGCGCCAGCGCGGTCAACCCCGCCACCATCGACGCGGCCTTCTCCGCCGCCAACTGGATCGGCGCGGTCAAGGACGCCAATGACAACTGGTATGCGGGCTGGACCTGCAACTCGTCCACGCTCGGCTTCGATAATGTCGGCGTGGCGGATCGCGCCTGCACGTCGATCCCGACGAGCTGACGCCATAGCCGACCCTGTGGGGCGGGGCGTGGCCGGCAAGGGCCGCCTCCCGCCCCCGCGCATTCATTCAGTCATGGCCGATCATGGGCCAATCATAGGGGGTTCTCGATGGCGACGCGGCTTAACTTCGCCGGCTTGCTGCTTCTTTCCTCGGCGCTGACCGCGCCCGCCGCGCTCGCGCAGACGGGCGATCCGGCCCCGGCGGGGTCCGGCCCGGACGCTCCGGCCGCCGCGACCGCCGGGCGCGAACAGGCCGAAACGGAGATTTCGCTGCCGGGCGGCGATATCGTCGTCCTCGGCCGCCGCGGCGCGAATATCGAGAAATCGGCGCCCGCCGTGGTCTCGGTCCTCTCCAGCGCGGATATCGCGCGCACCGGCGAGGGCAATATCGCGGGCGCCCTCGGCCGTGTCACCGGGCTCAGCGTGGTGGGCAACGGCTTCGTCTATGTGCGCGGCCTGGGCGACCGCTATTCGCTCGCGCTCCTCAACGGCTCGCCCCTGCCGAGTCCGGAGCCATTGAAGCGCGTCGTCCCGCTCGACCTCTTTCCCACCAACATCGTTTCCTCCTCGCTGGTGCAGAAAAGCTATTCGGCGAACTTCCCCGGGGAATTCGGCGGCGGCGTCATCAACCTCACCACCAATGCCGTGCCCAAGGAGAGCTTCCTGACGATCAGCGGCGGCATTGGCGGCAACAGCTTCACCACGGGCCGCCACGGCTATGTCCATTATGGCGCCGGGTCGGACTGGACGGGCTTCGACAACGGATCGCGCGGCACCCCGCCCGCGCTGGAGGCCTATTGGAAGAGCGGGCAGCAGATCACGGAGGTCAACTCGACCGCCATCGCCTCCACGCTCGTCAATTCCAGCTTCGCGGTCGTGCAGCATTGGGGCCATGTCGCGCCCAATTTCTCCGCCACCCTCTCCGGCGGCACCGCTTTCGAGCTGGGCGGCGACGTCACGCTCGGCATCATCGCGACGGCGGGCTACAGCAACAAGTGGCAGACGCGCGATTCCCGGCAGCAATATTCGCTCAGCTCCGACCTCTCCACGCTGGACTCCGATTTCGAGCGCGTGACGACCGACAACCGCATCGTCGTCAACGCGCTGCTCGGCGTCGGCCTGGAATTCGGCGAGAACAAGATACGCTGGACCAGCCTCTATATCCGCGACACGCTCAAGAACACGCGCCTCGGTCTCGGCAAGAAGGACCGCTCCATCGCGGACTTCATGGTGCAGGACACGGCCTGGTACGAGCGCCAGCTGATCGATACCCAGCTGGTGGGCGAATACAGGCTGTTCGACAATCTCAGCGTCGACCTGCGCGGCGGCTATGCCAATTCCCAGCGCGAGGTGCCCAATGAGTTCAAGACGGAATATGTCCGCACCAACGTCTCCAGCGATCCGTTCGGCACCTTCTTCGTCAACCGCCTCGACAATGCGACCAGCGAGGCGCTGATCCGCTATTCCGACCTGAACGAGGATCTCTATTCGGCGGGCGCCGACATCACCTACAAGCCGGTGCCGCAGATCAGCCTGTCGGTCGGCTATGCCTATGCCCGCACCACCCGGCAGAGCACGCGCCGCGAATATAGCTTCGTCGCGAACAACGGCGCCTGCGCCGTCGATCCCGCGGGGCCGTGCAACTTCACCACCACCTATGCCGGCGTCGCCACGCTGCGGCCCGACCTGCTGCTGTCGTCGGGCGTCATCAACGGCTTCGGCATCACGCTTCAGGACAATGAGCCGACGCCGACCTTCTCCGCGAAGCTCGTCAACAATGCGGGCTATGGCAAGATCGGCTGGCAGATCACGCCGGAGCTGCTGATCGACGCGGGCGCCCGCTTCGAAAGCGCGCAGCAGACGGTCCGGCCGATACAGGTGTTCAACACCTCCATCTCCTCCACGGCGGCGACCGCGCTCGACAATGACTATTGGCTGCCCGCCGCGACCGTCACCTGGCAGTTCCGGCCGGACATGCAACTGCGCGCCAACGCCTCCCGGACCATCGCCCGGCCGCAGTTCCGCGAACTGATCTACCAGCAGTTCTTCGATCCCGACACGAACCGCTTCTATTTCGGCAACCCGCTGCTCAAGGACAGCAAGCTGTTCAACGCCGAAGGCCGCTTCGAATGGTATTTCGCCCGCGAGCAGCGCCTGTCGGTGGCCGGCTTCTACAAGCGGATCGACAATCCGATCGAAAGCTTCATCGGCATCTTCAACAACGAGCCCGCCACCACCTTCGCCAATGCGCCCAAGGCCGACCTCTACGGCGCGGAGTTCGAGGTGCAGAAATATTTCGACCTTTCCCAATGGTCGAAGGGCAGCTTCTTCGAGACGCGGCGCCTCGTCACCATCGCCAACTACACTTATACAAAGTCGAAGCTGAAGGTGTCGCCGGACGACCGCACGCTGGTCTATCCGGCCAGTATCGCATCCCCCTCGACCGACTATTTCCAGGAGGGCGCCTCGCTGACCGGCCAGTCCGACCATCTGATGAACCTCCAGATCGGGCTGGAGGATATGGACAGGCTCTCGCAGCAGACGCTCATCATGTCCTATGCCAGCAAGCGCGTGACCAGCCGTGGCCTGCGCGGCACGGGCCAGCCGGACGTCTATGAATATCCGGGCTTCAACCTGGACTTCGTGGCGCGCCAGGGGATCGACGTCTATGGCCGCAAGGTCGACCTGAAGTTCGAGGCGCGCAACCTCACCAACCGCAAATATCGCGAGCTTCAGTCGAACGGCACCAACACCATCACCTATAATCGCTACGCCCCCGGCGTGACGGTGAACTTCTCCGCCTCCATGACTTTCTGACAGGCGTCGGCCCGGAAAAAGGGACGGGCGGTCCTATCGGGGCCGCCCTTTCCCTTGCCTCGCCATGCTTCTGCGAGAGCGGAACCCGGCGCGGCATGGCATTCCCTTGCCCTCGGCTCCTGCTGTCGCGGAGCACACCGATAATATCCGGCCGGTTCCGCTCAGCCGATCCAGGGCCTCTCGCGAAACCATTTGGTGATGATATATTTCGTGCCCGCGCGCACCTTCATCCCATGGTGCAGCGTATCGCCGTTCAGCCCGCCCTCCGGGGTACGGTTGTTCCAGCAGAGCAGCTTGCCCGTTTCCGGCTGGAAGCTCTTGCCCAGCCGGGTGAAGCGCGTGGCGCCGCCCGCCTGCGGTTCGTTGAGATAGGCCATCAGCGTCCAGGTCCGGTTGCCGGACAGGGCGCAATATTGGTGATAGTCCAGGCCGTCCGGCTCGAAATAATCGGTATGCGCCTTGAATTCCTGCCCTGCGGCATAGCGTTGCCCCTGAAGCGGTTCGCCATGGGCGGGGTCGAGGCCCGCAAATTCTGCCAATCGCCGGTCGATCGCCGCGACCAGCGGCCCGGCCCCGTCCAGATGGCAGGTCTCGCTGGTGCGAAAGGCGCTGTCGCCGTTGGAATCCGCGATGGTGGACGGGGCGCGCGCGGCATCGATCAGGGCGATCATCTCCGCGCATTCGGCGGCGCTCAGGAAGTCGCGGACCATGAACAGCTCGACCGTCCGCGCCGGGAAGCGCTGGACGCCCGGACGGCGCGCCGGACCGGAAAGCGAGACCTGGGTCATGGCGCTGCTCATAACCGCTATATTCGGCCGCGCAAGCCAGCTAATAAGGGGATAAGCGGTGAAATATTTCCGTCATGAAACGGTAATCCGCAGGTAATGCGGTGTCCATACTAGCCGGCGCGACAGAGTAGGGGCCAAGGCGCGGATGCGAGACAGACTGGGGAATCTTCGCGACCGGCTGCCGGGACGGCCTTCCGGACTTGGCGCGGGATTCCGGGGCGCCGGCTTCTGGGCCACGGCGGCGGCGAAATGGATGGAGGCATTGCTTCTCCTGCTCCTGGCATGGCAGGCGGCGCGCCTCGTCTGGGCGCTCGTGACGCCGCTCGGCATGCTGGGCGAATGGCAGGAGCGGTCGCCCGCCATCCTGCCGCCGGACGCGCGGGCCGCATTGTTCCGGTCCTTCGATCCCTTCACGCGCGGCGCGGCCGATGCGGGCGGCGCGCAGGTCACGGGCCTCGCGCTCCAGTTGTTCGGGACGCGCATCAACGAGGGGTCGGGGCAGGGCAGCGCGATCATCGCGACGCCCGACGGCCTGCAATCCAGCTTCATCGTCGGCGACCAGATCATGCCGGGCGTCACGCTCCGGGAAATCGCCTATGACCATGTGGTCATCGACCGGGGCGGCACGGCGGAGACGCTGTTCCTCGACCAGTCGGCAGGGGACATGACCGATGGTGGGGCCGGTGGCGGGGAAGGCGGCCCTCCGCCCGGTCCCGCGGGGGCAGGGGCGGGCGCGGGCGGCGCCATGCCGTCCGGCGTGCTGACCCCCATGGTCGTCCAGCGCGACATCGGCTTCGCGCCCCGTTCCGACGGCGGGCGCGTTTCCGGCCTGGTCGTCACGCGGCAGGGAACCGGCGAGGGCTTCGCGCTCGCGGGCTTCCAGCAGGGCGATATCATCACGCAGGTCAATGGCCGCCCGATCACCTCGGTCGGCGACATACAGGCGATGCAGGCGCAACTCCGTCCGGGCGCGCGCCTGTCGCTGATGGTGGAAAGGGGCGCGGCCACCGTGCCGGTCGCGATCATATTGAGCGGGGGACAATGAGCGTTTTGAGGTTTCGATCCCTGCTTCTGGCAGGCGCGCTGGGCGCGGCGGTGGCGGGCGCGGTGGCCGTGCCGGTCATGGCGCAGCAGACGCTGAACGTGCGCGATGCGGACATACGCGCCTTCATCCAGGATGCGGCGCGCGTGACGGGCCGCACCTTCATCATCGATGCGCGGGTGCAGGGCAAGGTGTCGGTGGTGACCGACCGCCCGCTCAGCAAGTCCGAATATTTCGAGATATTCCTCTCGACGCTGCGCGCCAACGGCCTCGTCGCCGTGCCCGCGCCGGGCGGCGTCTTCCGCATCCAGCCGGTGGACGGCATTGCGGGCCAGCCGGGCGCCGTGGGCGGGAGCGCCAGCCGCAACCAGTTCATCACGGAAGTCATCCGCCTGCGCACCATCGACGCCGCCTCCGCGCTGGAGACGCTGCGCCCGCTGGTCAGCCGGGAAGGCTCCATCACCGCCAACCGGGCGGGGCGCAGCGTCGTCGTGGCCGACTATGCCGACAATATCGCCCGCATCCGCCAGGTGCTCGCCCGGATCGACCGGGAAGGCATGGCGACGGAGACCGTCTCGCTCCAGAATGCGGGCGCGCGGGAGATTGCGACCTCGCTCCAGCAATTGATGCAGGGCGGCGGCGGGGAGGGCAATGCCGCCAGCGCGACCATCGTCGCCATCGACAGCTCCAACAGCATCGCCCTGCGCGGCGACGCCACCTCCGTCGCCCGGCTCGCCGCCATGGCGCGGGAATTCGACAGGCGCGCGGCGGCGGGCACGGAAATCCGCGTCTACTGGCTGGAACATGCCGATGCGGAGAAGCTGCTGCCCGTCCTCCAGCAATTGCTGGGGCAGGCGGTCGCCATCCCGTCCTCCACGACCGACAGCGGCCTCGGCTCCGCCTCCTCGACCCTGGGCAGCAGCACCAGCGGCCAGTCCGGCGGCTCGACGCGCGAGGCCGCGCCCGCCGCCTCTTCCTCCGCGCCGCAGCAGACGGCGCAGGCGACCGTCACCTCCGGCTCCAACGGCATCGCCAAGGGCGGGACGGCCATCGTCACCCGCTATGCCGGGACCAACGCCATCATCGTGGCGGGCAGCACCGACACGCAGCGCAAGCTGGGCGAGGTGATCCGCCAGCTCGACACCCGGCGCGAGCAGGTGCTGGTCGAGGCGATCATCGTGGAAATCGGGGAGGCGGCCGCCAAGAAGCTGGGCGTGCAGTTCCTGATCGGCAGCACGGACGTGGGCTTCGCCGCGACCAACTACAGCAATGCGACGCCCAATATCCTGACCGTCGCGGGCGCCATCGGCGCGACGCAGCTGACCACCACGACCACGACCACCACCGGCAGCACGGTGACGACCGGCACGGTCAGCCAGCTCGGCAACACGCTTCAGGATGCGGCGATCAGCTCGCTCCTCAACGCCACCGGCGGCCTTGGCGGGGTGGCGACGACGCTCGGCAATAACGGCGTGCTCGGCGCGATCATCAACGCGGTGAAATCGGATACGGAAAGCAACATCCTCTCCACCCCCTCCGTCATGACGCTCGACAACCAGAAGGCCAGCATCCTCGTCGGGCAGGAAGTGCCGGTGACGAGCGGCGAGGCGCTCAGCCAGAATTTCGACAACCAGTTCCGCACCGTCCAGCGGCAGAATGTCGGCATCGCGCTCGACGTCCGGCCGCAGGTCAATTCGGGCGGCACGATCAAGCTGTTCCTGCGGCAGGAGGTGTCGAGCGTCGCCGGTCCCGTGTCCAGCAACAGCAGCGACCTCATCATCAACAAGCGCCAGATCGAGACGACCGTGACGGTGGACGACGGCGACATACTCGCCCTCGGCGGCCTCCTCGACGACAATGAGCGGCGCACGATCGAGAAGATACCGCTGCTGGGCGACATACCCGGCCTCGGCGCGCTGTTCCGGTCCAAGAGCAAGTCGCGCAGCAAGACCAGCCTCATGGTCTTCATCCGCCCCACCATCCTGCGGAACCGCGAGGATGCGCAGGCCGTTACCGCCCAGCGCTACGGCTATATCCGCGGCCGCCAGCAGGGCTTCTCGCCCGACCGGGAGCCTGCGCTGGACGAGCTGGTGCGCGATTATATGGGCGCCGTGCCGCCCGCGCCCGCGACCGCGCGGCCCGGCGACCAGGTGATCGACGGCCGCCTCGCCCCGGTGAGCGAGAGCCAGTCGCAAAGCGTCGTGCGTCCCGTGGAGGTGCCCGCCTCGCAGGCGCCGCGCAAATGACGAAGGAGGGCGAAGGCATGGCCGACGCGGCCCAGGACGCGCTTGAACGGGCCAGTCTCGAACAGGCGCGCCCGGACCGCGCGCCGGGAGTGCCGCGCCCGGTCGACATCCCCTATGCCTTTGCCCGCCGCCACGGCGTCGTCATCGTCGACGACGGCAGCGCCGGCCCGATCCGCGTCGCGCTGAAACAGGGTTCCGATCCCCGCATGCTGGTGGAGGTGCGTCGCCATCTCGCCCGCTCCTTCGCCGTGGAGATGGTGGACCAGCCCGCCTTCGAAAGGCATTTGTCGGACCGCTACGCCATGGGCGGCGCGGCGGCGGAGATGGCGGGCAGCATCGGCATGGGCGACGATCTGGACCTCATCGCCTCCGACATCCCCACCGCCGACGACCTGCTCGACAGCGCCGACGACGCGCCCGCCATCCGCCTCATCAACGGCATCATCGCGGAGGCCGCGCGGCAGGGCGTCTCCGACATCCATATCGAGCCTTATGAGACCGGCCTCGTCGTGCGCATGCGCATGGACGGCGTGCTGACGGAGACGCTCCGCATGCCGCCCCATGTCGCGCCGGTGGTGGTCAGCCGCATCAAGGTCATGGCCCGCCTCGACATCGCGGAGCGGCGCGTGCCGCAGGACGGCCGCATCGGCCTGTCGCTCGGCGGAAAGCTGCTCGACGTGCGCGTCTCCACGCTTCCCAGCCGGGCGGGCGAGCGCGTGGTGCTGCGCATCCTCGACAAGTCCAACACCGGCATCGGCCTCGACGTGCTGGGCATGTCGGCGCAGACCGACGCCATCTTCCGCGCCGCGCTGGCCGAACCCAATGGCATCATCCTCGTCACCGGCCCGACCGGCAGCGGCAAGACCACCACCCTCTATGCGGGCCTGCGCCAGCTCAATGACGGCTCCCGCAACATCCTGACCGTCGAGGACCCGGTGGAATATGCGATAGAGGGCGTCGGCCAGACGCAGGTCAATGCAAAGGTCGGCCTCAGCTTCGCGGCGGGGCTGCGCGCCATCCTCCGCCAGGATCCCGACGTGGTGATGGTCGGCGAGATACGCGACCGGGAGACGGCGGAGATCGCCGTGCAGGCCTCGCTCACCGGTCACCTCGTCCTCTCCACCGTCCACACCAACGACGCCATCGGCGCCATCACCCGCATGCGCGACATGAAGGTGGAGCCGTTCCTCCTTGCCTCGACGCTCCGCGCCGTGATCGCCCAGCGCCTCGTCCGCCGCCTCTGCCACGAATGCCGCCAGCCCGTGGACGCGGACAAGTCCGCCTGCGCGCTCCTCGGCTTCGATCCGGGGACGCGGGTGTACAGGGCGGTCGGCTGCCCCGCCTGCAACCAGAGCGGCTACAAGGGCCGCATCGGCGTGTTCGAGGCGGTGCGCATCGACGACACGCTGCGCAAGATGATCAACGAGGGCGGCGACGAATCCCTCATCGCCCGCCACGCCTTCCTCAACGCCCCCAATCTCGGCGCATCCGCCCGCGCGCTGGTCCGCGACGGGGAAACGAGCGTGGAGGAGGCGGTCCGCATCTCGCGCAGCGAGGTGCTGGATGCCTGACTTCGCCTATACGGTCATCGACCCGTCCGGCCGGGAGAAGCAGGGCAGGCTGCGCGCCGACAGCGCCGCCGACGCCCGCGCCCGGCTGGAGGGCAAGCGGCTGTTCGTGGTGAAGATGGGCGAGGCGTCCGCCGGAACGGCCGATGCGGCCGGCCGCGCGCTCCCCTGGTCGGCGGGCGGCAAGCGCCTGTCCGGCAAGGAACTGACCCTCTTCACCCGCCAATTGTCCACGCTGGCGCAGGTCAGCCCGCTGGAGGAGGCGCTGCGCACCATCACGCGCCAGAGCGAGAAGGACCATATGCGCGCCATTGTCGGCCGCGTGCATGCGGGCGTGCTGGAGGGGCGCAGCCTCGCCGATGCGCTGTCGGCGGAACCCCGCAGCTTCCCCGCCCTCTACCGCGCCATGATCTCGGCGGGCGAGCGGTCCGGCAGCCTGCCGTCGCTCACCGAACGCCTCTCCATCCTGCTCGAACGGCAGGCGGAAATGCGGTCCAAGGTGCTGACCGCGCTCGCTTACCCCTCCGTCCTCGCCGGTTTCGCCATCATCGTGACCATGGCGCTGATGATCTTCGTCGTGCCGCTGGTGGTGGAGCAGTTCGATACGCTGGGCCAGCAATTGCCGCTGCTGACGCGCATCGTCATGGGCCTGTCCCTGTTCCTGGCGGGCTGGTGGTGGGCCATCGCCATCCTGCTCGCCGCGCTGGGCATCGGCGCGTGGCAGGCATTGAAGCAGGAGGGCGTGCGCCTGAAATTTGACGCCGCCCTGCTGCGCGTCCCCTTCCTCGGCCGCCTGATCCGCGACCTTCACGCCGCGCGCATGGCCCGCACCCTCTCGACCATGGTGCAGAGCCGCCTGCCGGTGGTGGAGGGCCTGAACCTCACCGTGCCCACCGTCCACAACCGCGTGCTGCGCGCCGCGACGCTGGAGATCGTGGAGGCGGTGCGCGGCGGCGGCAGCCTGTCGACGGCCATGCGCCGCTCCGCCGTCTTCCCGCCTCTCCTCGTCTATCTCGCCGCCAGCGGGGAGCAGGCGGGGCAGCTCGACATCATGCTGGAACGCGCGGCCGACTATCTGGAGCGGGAATTCGACGCCTTCACGGCGGCGGCGCTGTCGCTGCTCGAACCGCTCATCATCATCCTCATGGGCGGCGTGGTCGCCGTCATCATCCTCTCCATCCTGCTGCCGATCATGCAGCTACAGAGCCTCACGGGGGCCGGAGCCTGATTATGACCTTCCCATCCAAGCCCGCCGCGCCACGCCGCCTTCCGCGAAGCAGCGCGAAACAAGCCACCCCTCGCTTTCGTGCCTCCGCGCCGCCACGTGACTCCCGCTGTCCCGCCCATGCGGTTCACGCGCAGCCGCGCGGCTTCACGCCCCTTCGGCGTTCCGCCGAACACGGCTTCACGCTGGTTGAACTCCTGGTCGTCATCGTCATCATCGGCCTCCTCGCCACCATCGTCGCGATCAACGTGATCCCGGCGGGCAACAAGGCGCGGGTGGAGAAGGCAAAGGCGGACATCGCCACCCTCGAACAGGCGCTGGAGCAATACCGCCTCGACAATCTGACCTATCCGTCCTCCACGGACGGCCTGAACGCGCTCCTCACCCCGCCACCCGGCCTGCCGCAGCCCGAACGCTACCGTCAGGGCGGCTATATCAAGAAGCTGCCCGCCGACCCGTGGGGCAAGCCCTATCTCTATGCCGCGCCGGGCAGGAGAGGCGCCTTCGACATCTACTCGCTGGGCGCCGATGGCACGCCGGGCGGCGAGGGCGAGAATGCGGACATCTATTCCAGCGACCAGTAAGCCGGGCGGCAATCCGGCCGGTCCCGCCGCGATGCCTGCTCTTCATTCCGGCAGGCAAGGCTCCCCCGCGCCCGTCTCCCTTGCCGGGGGAGAATCTTCCCTGAAACCTCTCACCCTCCCGGGGGAACCGTCGTCCCTCATGCCCCCCTCCCATCCAGACAGGGAGCGCCCCTTCCTGTCCCCCTCCCATTCAGGGACGGAGCGCTTCTCCCTGCTCCCCTCCCTTTCAGCGAGGGGTTGGGGGTGGGTAGCGCCGCGCAAGCGGCGCCCCGCGCGGCAATCGCCATGCCGCGCCGAACAGGGCTTCGCGTCTTCGCAGCGGCCAGCCCAACAGGGCTTCGCTGTCTCAAGACGTTCCGCCCAACAGGGCTTCGAGTCCTCGCGACATTCCGCCCAACAGGGCTTCACGCTTCTCGAAATGCTTGTCGCCCTCGCCATATTCAGCCTCGCGGGCCTCGCGCTGGTGCGCCTTCAGGCCGTCTCGGTCCGCACGGCGGGCGACCTCGACGCGCGCCTGCTGGCGGAGATCGCCGCGCGCAACATCGCCTATGAGCGCCTGACCGACCCCACGCCCCCCGCGCGCGGCGACAGCGAGGGCGCCGTCGTCAATGCGGGCCGCGAATTCCGCTGGCGGCAGAGCGTCACCCCGGCGCAGGACCAGCGCCTCCTGCAAGTGACCGTCACCGTCTCCGGCGGCCCCGGCACATCCCCCGCCGTCCTCAGCATCGCAAGGCCCGCGACATGAGAAGGCGCGCATCCTCCAGGGAACGCCCCTCCCTTTCAGGGAAGGCGCGCCCCTTCATGCGTTTTTCCCTTTCAGGGGAGGAGCGCCGCTTCATGCCTCTCCTCTTTTCAGGGAGGACGCGTTCCTTCCTGCTCCCCTCCCTTTCAGGGAGGGGTTGGGGGTGGGTAGCGCCGCGCAAGCGGCGCCCCCCGCGCCAATCGCCTCGCCGCACCGGACACAGCTTCGAGTCCCCGCGCCGTTCCGCCCAACACGGCTTCACGCCCCTTCGGCGTTCCGCCGAACACGGCTTCACGCTGGTCGAACTCATGGTCGTCCTCGTCATCATCGGCCTGATGTCGGGCGTGGTGCTGCTGACCATGGGCGATCCGCGCGGCGGCCTCTCGGACGATGCGGACCGTTTCGCCGGGCGCGTCCGGGCGGCGCGTGACCGCGCGGTGATCCTTGCCCGCCCGGTCGCCCTCTGGGTCTCGCCCACCGGCTACGGGTTCGAGGAGCGCCGCGACGGCCGCTGGACGCCGCTGGACCAGAAGCCGCTCGTCTCGACCGACTGGCGCTCCGGCACGCAGGCCAGCGCCGGGCAGGCGCGGCTGCGCCTCTGGTTCGACACCATCGGCCGCGCGGACCAGCAAATAAGTTTCACTTTGCAACGAAATGGCCGGTCCCTGCCGGTCGCCGTGGGCCTTGACGGCACGGTGACGCGATGACCGATCGGGTAGGGAAGCCAGTGATCTTTTGCCCGGAAAAGGACTGTTTTTCAGTCTGTTCCGCTGAACGCGGCTTCACGCTGATCGAGCTGCTCGTCGCGCTCCTCATCTTCGCCATGCTCTCGGCGGCGGGCGTGGCCCTGCTGCGCGGCAGCGTCTCCTCGCAAGGGGCGGTGCGGGACCATCTCGACCGGCTGGCCGACATACAGGTGGCGCTCGCCACGCTCGACAGCGACCTCGCCCAGGCGACCGCCCGCATCAGCCGCACGCAAAGCGGCACCCTCGCGCCCGCCTTCTACGCCCGCCCGGCGGGCGGCGACGCGCCCATCCTCCAGTTCGTGCGCACCGGCTGGAGCAATCCGGACAATGCCGCGCGCGCCTCCGTCCAGAAGGTCGAATATTGGTGGCGGGGCGGCCGGATCGAGCGGGTGGGCCATGCCCATGTCGATGGCGCCGCCCCGTCGGAGCCTGCCGTCCTCCTCTCCCATGTCACGGCCCTCAGCCTCCGCTTCCGCGACGCCCAGGGCCAGTGGCGCGGCGACTGGGCGGTGACGCAGCCCGACCTGCTGCCGCGCCTCGTCGAGATGACGGTGACGCGCGAGGGGCGCCCGCCCATCGTCCTGCGCTTCCTCGTGGGGCCGGGCGGGGCGGAGAAGCCGCGGGCGGCCGCCAATGGCTGATCCGCGCGCCATCGGACCCGCGCGGGAACGCGGCGCCGCGCTCCTTACCGTGCTGCTGCTGGTCGCCGTCATGGCGGTCATCACCGCCGTCGCGCTGGAACGGCTGACGCTCGCGACCCGCATGGCGCAGAACGGCATCGGCACGGATCAGGGGCGCGCCTTCCTGTTGGCGGGGGAGGCGGTCGCGACCCTGCGGCTTGCCGATCTCGTCAATGCCCGCGCCGGTCGCACCACGCTCGCGGGCGGCTGGCTGGGCACGCCGCAGGCGATCGCCGTGCCGGGCGGACGCGTGACGGCGCGCGTGCGCGATGCGGGCAATTGCTTCAACGTCAACAGCCTGGTGAGCGGCGGCACGGCTACAGCCACGGCCTCCACGGGCGCCACGACCACGGATGGGGCCGCGACGGCTTCCCTGACCTTCACCACGCGCCCGGCGGGGGTCAGCCAGTTCGCGGCGCTTCTCCGCCTGCTCGGCACCGATCCCGGCGTGGCGGAGCAGATCGCGGCCGCCAGCGCCGACTGGATCGACAGCGATGCCGTGCCGGGGCCGGGCGGGGCGGAGGACAGCTTCTACCAGCAACGGCCCGTGCCCTATCGCACCGCCGGAGGGCTGCTTGCCGACCCCAGCGAAATCCGGGTGGTCTCCGGCATGACCGCGCCCATCTACGACCGGCTGCGGCCCTGGCTGTGCGCGCTGCCCGTCGCGGAACTGTCACCGATCAACATCAATACGCTGCTTCCCGATCAGGCGATTCTCCTCGCCATGCTGACGGACGGGCGGTTGGGGCCCGATGCCGCCCGGCAAGTGCTGGCGCGGCGGCCGCAGGATGGCTATGGCAGCCTCGTGACCTTCTGGGGCCAGCCCGCGCTCGCCGGTCTCGGCATTTCCTCGGACGTCAGCGAGCAGGCGAAGCTGACGAGCGGCTGGTTCGAGGTCGAGCTGCGGGCCGATGTCGCGGGGACGGATGTGACGGAAACCGCGCTGTTCGATGCGCGGAACATGCCGGTGCGGCTGGTCCGCCGGCGCTGGGGGGACGAATAGAGAGCATGGCCGACGGCATGATTTTCTGGATGGAGCCGGAGGGCGCGCCGGGCGGCCGCGGGTGGCTGCGCGTCGTGGACGGCCATGTCGTCCAGCGCGGCGAGGGGACGGACTGGCGCGCCGCCACCGGCCTCGTCGCCCTGCCTGCCGATGACCATGCCATGATCGTGGTGCCCGGCGGCGACGTGGCGCTGCACTGGATCGCCTGCCCCGGCATGACCGTGCGGCAGGGGGCGGCGGCCGCCCCGCTCATGGCGCTGGAGGGCAGCATCGGCCCGGCCGAGGCATTGCATGCCGCCGTCCTGCCCGCGACGGCGCCGGAACAGCCCCATATCGTGGCGGTCGCGGGCCGGGAAGCCATGGAAGGCTGGATCGCCCATGCGCAGGCGCTGGGCGTGCCGGATGCCGTGCTCATCCCCTCCGCCCTGTTGCTCCCTCCGCCGGAGCAGGGCTTCACCGCTGGGCGCATCGGCGGGGAGACGATGCTGCGCGGTCCGGATTGCGCGGTGGGCGCGGCCGAGCCGCATGCGTCGATGATCGTCGGAGACGCGCCGGTGCGCGAACTGGACGGCCGGACCGTGGAGGAGGGGCTGGTCGCCGCGCTGCTGACGCCGCCCCTCACGCTGCGCCAGGGCAGCTATGCGATCCGCGCCGCCGCCGCCCTCGACCCCGCCTGGCTCAGGCGGATCGCCCTATTGGCGGGCGCCGTCCTCGCCCTCGGCCTCCTCGTCTCGCTCGTCACCATCGCGCGGCTCCATTGGGAGGCATCGTCGCTGGATGCGCGCACGCTGGCGCTGGCGAAGGCGGTGGTGCCGGAGGCGAGCGACGTGGGCGATGCGCAGGCGCGCCTCGCCGCGCGCGTGGCGGCCGACGGCGGAGGCGCCTTCACCGC
>JASGGS010000082.1:0-17143 GCA_047602685.1 Sphingobium sp. | reverse complement strand
TGTCCACCGGGATGATCGTGCCGGTGATATGGCGGGCAACGTCGCTGACGAGAAAGGCGGCCAGCGCGCCCACATCCTCTATGCCCACCAGTTGCCCGGCGGGTGCGGTGGCGGCGGCCCGTTCGAGCAGTTCATCAAACCGGTCGATCCCGCTCGCGGCGCGGGTCGCGATCGGCCCGGGGGAGATCGCATGGGCGCGGATGCCTTTAGGGCCAAGCTCCGCGGCGACATAGCGCGTGGCGCTCTCCAGCGCGGCCTTGACCGGACCCATGAGGTTGTAGTTCTCGACCACCCGCTCGGAGCCATAGAAGGTGACGCAGAGCAGGCAGCCGCCATCCGCCATCAGCGGCTCGGCGAGCTTTGCCATGCGGAGGAAACTGTGACACGAGACGTCCATTGCCAGCGCGAAGCCCTCCGCCGACGAGTCGACGACCCGCCCATGCAGGTCTTCGCGCGGCGCGAAGGCGATCGAGTGCAGCAGGAAGTCGAGGCCGCCCCATGATGCTCGCACCCGTTCGAACAGGGCTTCGAGTTCACCCGGCTGCCGGACGTCGCAGGGCGCCAGCCACTCGATACCGAGCGCAGCCGCCACCGGCTCGACATAGGCCTTCGACTTCTCGTTGAGATAGGTTGCCGCGAGGCGTGCACCGCAGCGGGCGAAGGCATCGGCGCACCCTGCGGCGATGCTGCTCTCATTGGCGATGCCGACGACCAGCCCGCGCTTTCCTGAAAGATCCACCAGCGGCTTCATTGAACGTGGCTCCCTTGTTGTCCGATGAGATCGAAAACATGATGTGCGATGACGGCTTCCTCGTCGGTCGGAATGACCCGCACGAGTATCTTGCTTTCTTCCGCGCTGATTATGTCGGCGTTGCGCGCATTGGCTTCGGCGTCGAGAGCAAGCCCGGTCCACGACAGGCTCTCACAAATCCGCGCGCGGATCACGGAGTCGTTCTCGCCGATGCCGGCCGTGAACACGAGGCCATCGAGACCGCCCAGCGCCGGGATCAACGCCGCCGCCTGACGGGCGGCCTGCCGTACGAACAGGTCGATCGCTTCGGCGGCTTCGGGCGCATCGCTGGCGTGGAGCGTGCGCATGTCGCTCGAAATGCCGGATACGCCGAGCAG
Source organism: Sphingobium sp. (assembly GCA_047602685.1). Lineage (GTDB taxonomy): Bacteria > Pseudomonadota > Alphaproteobacteria > Sphingomonadales > Sphingomonadaceae > Sphingobium. The sequence goes on along the minus strand of JASGGS010000082.1, from coordinate 16,015 downwards.
CCCGGATTTCTTGTAGAGCAGCGTCTCGACCTCCTGAGCGGGCATCCCCAGTTGCGTTTGCAGATGAAGGATGACGCCGGGGTCCAGCGCGCCCGAGCGCGTGCCCATCATCAGCCCGTCGAGCGCGGTGAAGCCCATGGTCGTGTCGACGCTCTTGCCCTTGCGCATCGCGCACAGGCTGGCGCCGTTACCCAGATGCGCCGCGATCACCCGCCCACCGGCGCGCTCCGGATCGGCGTCGGCCAATCGCCCGGCGATATGCTCGTAGGAAAGTCCGTGAAAGCCGTAACGCCGCACGCCCTGGTCGTGGAAGGCGCGGGGCAAGGGGAGGCGGGCCGCGAGCGGAGGCAGGTCGTGGTGGAAGGCGGTGTCGAAGCAGGCGACCTGCGGCAGGTCCGGCGTGAGAGCGCGCAACGCGCGTACCGCGGCGAGATTGTGGGGCTGGTGGAGCGGCGCAAGCGGAATCAGCGCTTCGAGCGCTTCGAGCAAGGCATCATCGATCAATCGTGGCGCGGCGAAATCGGCCCCGCCATGGACGATGCGGTGGCCGATGGCGACGATCCGGCGGTCGCCGAGCTGCGTGGCGGCCCAGGCGAACAGATCCTCGAGCAGATGCTCGTGCGAGATGGCGTCTCCTTGCGGCCAGTTCCGTTCAAGGATGACGTCGCCCTGAGCATTGCGGGCGCGCAGGCGCGGAGCCGTCCCGATCTCCTCTATTTTGCCGCCCGTATCGAACCGGAGGCCGTCCGGCACCAATTCATAAAGTGCGAACTTGATGCTGGACGAACCCGCGTTGAGCGTGACGATCGCCTTCATGAGGGGCGCACCAGCGGGCCTGGTGCCGCTTTCGGCGCGGCGCGCGCGAGAAGCACGGCGACCGCGCAGGAGGCGAGGCTCGTACGCAGCGAATCCGCCCTGCTGGTGAGGACGATGGGCACGCGCGCGCCCAGCACCACGCCCGCCGCATCGGCCCCGCCCAGGAAGGTGAGCTGCTTGGCGAGCATATTGCCGGCTTCGAGATTCGGCACCACGAGGATTTCGGCGCGGCCGGCCACGGCGGACACGATGCCCTTCTCCCTTGCGGCTGTTTCGCTGATGGCGTTGTCGAAGGCGAGGGGGCCATCGAGGATGCCGCCGCTGATCTGGCCGCGGTCGGCCATCTTGCAAAGCGCGGCGGCCTCCAGGGTCGAGCGGATGGCCGGGTTAACCGTCTCGACGGCTGACAGGATCGCAACCTTCGGTTCCTCGATGCCGATTACATGGGCAAGGTCGATGGCGTTGCGGATGATGTCCGCCTTGTCCTCCAGGCTCGGCTCGATGTTGATCGCGGCATCGGTGATGATGAGCGGCGTCGGGTGGCCGGGCACGTCCATCACATAGGCATGACTGATCCGGCGTTCGGTTCGCAAGCCCGTCGCCGAGGGGACGACGGCGCCCATCAACTCATCGGTGTGCAGCGATCCCTTCATGAGCAACCGCGCCTCGCCTGATCGCACCAATTCCACGGCGTGCGCCGCCGCGGCATGGCTGTGTGGCGCGTCGATGACCCGGAACCCCGAGATGTCCTTGCCAGCTTTCGCTGCAGCCGCACCAATGCGCGCTTCCGGGCCGACGAGCAGCGGAATGATGAGACCGGCTTCTGCGGCGTTGACGGCGGCCGTGATGGCCGCGGGGCTGCATGGATGCACGATGGCGGTCGAAACCGGCTCGCCATTGGCTGTCCGCTCGATAAGCCTGCGATAGCCGTCATGGTCCGCGATCTGGACATCGGGGAGGGAAATGCGCGGCCGGCGCACTTTCTCGGTCGGCGCGCGAACCTCGGCCTCGCCGGTGATGACATCCTCGCCCTTCTGGTTGACGCAGCGGCAGTCGAACAGAATGACCTCATGTTCGCGCCGCTTCTCCTTCACTATGACCGTCGCTGTGATCGTGTCGCCAAGGCCCACCGGCCTGCGGAAGCGCAAGCTTTGGCCGAGGTAGATCGTGCCTGGACCGGGAAGCTCGGTGCCCAGGACGGCCGAGATGAGGCCGCCGCCCCAAAGGCCATGCGCGATCACCCGGCCGAACAGGTCGCCGGCGGCGAACTCGGCATCGAGATGCGCCGGATTGACGTCGCCCGAGACCAGCGCGAAGAGCTGGATGTCCCGCTCCCCCAGTACGCGCGTGACGCTGGCGCTATCGCCCACGGCGATCTCGTCGAAGGTCCGGTTCTCGATCATCTCGGGGCTGCTCATCTCAATGCTCCATGACATGGTGACCGGGGGGCGCCGCCCGTCTGGTTGCTGTCGGGATAGCCGCGGCGCCGCGTCATATTCTCAAGCGGGTGGAGGTCGGTCACGCGTTGCAATTGTTTGCTGGATGCGCGCTCCAGTCGAAAAATGCTGGGGCCATGGTGACCGGAACACGTCCCGCGCTTGCCTGCGCGACAAAGGTTGCGGCCGTGCGATCAAGTGTCCGGGCAATCCCGACGAACGGATCAGGATCGGTACAGGCAGAGCAAGTCATCGTCATATATGCTCCAGAGGGTTGGCTTAGGCATGCCGTTCGAGCTTGCGCGTCGCACTACGTATTATCCGTTAGGTCGCAGATTTGTAGGAAATGTGGAGATGCCGCTCGGCGCTCTCCATGTTGAGTGGCACGGTCCTGATGGTAAAATCTTCGTCCGCGTGGCGGGGGCTGGCGGCTTGGGTGCGCGGCCGAAGGATGGTCAGGCTGGGGAAGGGCAATCCGCACAGCGTCTAATCGGGCTGCTCGCCATGCAACGGCACAGATGAAGCGGTGAAATCCCTCCGGCCGATAAGAGCTTGCAGTTCGAACGCGTTCTCGATGGCAAAGCCTGCTGCCGTATTGTCGAGGATCACCCAGGTCTCCCGGTCTTTCGCCATTTCCGCAAAGATGGCGGAGGACCAAGCTTCGAGTGCCGCATGCTCGTATCGCGACCAGTAGATGCGCGGAGCGCCGTGCAGTCGAAAATAGGCGAGGCTGCCACCTTCGCCGGGATGCTCGGCAGCCGATACCGGTGGCGGATCGGCTGCGACCCGGCCGATCCCCATTCGAACGAGCGTGGCAGCGACATGCGGCGTGAACCAACTGGCGTGTCGAGGCTCGCACTGAATGGCTTTCCCAAGCTGATGGCGCAGCCGATCCAGAACTGGGAGCAATTCTTCAGCAAATGCCAGGCTCGGCGGCAACTGGACAAGGAGAACGCCAAGCTTGTCCCCCAAGCCCTGTACCTCGTCGACGAAGCGGCTGACCAGATCATCGCAATCCGCCAGACGATGCCCATGGGTGATGGCTTTGGGCACTTTCACGGAGAACTGGAAATCCGTCGGCACGCTTGCAGCCCAACGTTGATAGGTGGCACGTCGATGCGGCCGGTAGAAGCTGCTGTTGATTTCTACCGCGTTGAAGCGGCGCGCATAGCGTTCAAGATGCGTGCCTTCGCCGGGGAACTGGCCGCGCTGAGCTGATGGGATCGCCCATCCGGCGGTTCCGATCCTGCTCGCTCCGATCGTCATGGGGGATTAACCACTCTCCTCGTGCGGAGGTCCAAGACCAGTCTGATGGTTGAGCAGGATCAGTGAGATCCTCTCGGCGATCCATGCTTTTAGAGTCCCCTTGGAGAGGAATCCCGGCGACAGGCAGGCATCCGCACCTCGCGTTTCGCGCGCCCGCAAATTTTATCGAGTGGTTTGAGCACTACGCCGCTCGCATCGACGCGCCACACTCTGAGGCTATCGGGGCCGGAGAAGCTCTGCACCATGGATGGTCGCCCCGTACCCCAATCATACCCGGATGGACCGGAACCATATGGAACTATGTGGAAGCACCGATTTACCGAAATCGGCAGAAATTCAAGCATCCGGGGCGATACGGCACCGCTTGAAATTATGAAGTGGCTCCCTGAGTTGGATTCGAACCAACGGCCGCTCGATTAACAGTCGAGAGCTCTACCGCTGAGCTATCAGGGAGCAGCCCCGCTTCCGCCGGGCAGGCCGCGCCTATGCAGCCCTTTTGGGAGGATTGCAACCCCCCTCAAGTGATAAATTGTTCGGCGGCGATGCGGTCGTCCAGCGTGTGCTCCGGGTCGAAAAGCAGGGATAAGGGAGTGGTGGGATCATTGGCGACTTCCACGTCGCGCACGTCGCGGATTTCGCGCTGGTCCGCCACGGCCGAAACCGGGCGCTTCACGCTTTCGAGGACGGAGAATCGGATGCGCGTCTTTTCGGGCAGGATCGCGCCGCGCCAGCGGCGGGGGCGGAACGGGCTGATCGGGGTCAGCGCGACGAGGCCCGAACCCAGTGGCAGGATCGGGCCGTGGGCGGAGAGATTATAGGCCGTCGAACCGGCGGGCGTCGCGACCAGCACGCCGTCGCACACCAGTTCCGGTATCACCGTCCGCCCGTCCACCCGCACTTCCAGTTTCGCGGTCTGGCGGGTTTCGCGCAGCAGCGACACCTCGTTGATGGCGGGCAGGGTATGCTCTTCCCCGCTGACCGTCGTCACGTGCATGCGCAGCGGCGTGACCTTCACCGGCTTGGCGCGGGAAAGGCGATCGACCAGCCCCTCCAGGCGCCATTCGTTCATCACGAAGCCGACCGTGCCCAGGTTCATGCCGAAGACGGGCTTGATCTGGTCCGTTTCCAGCATCTGGTGCAGGGTCTGCAGCATGAAGCCGTCGCCGCCCAGCGCGACCACGATGTCGGCATCCTGCGGCGCCACGAAATCATAGGAGGCGCGCAGGCGGCGTTCGGCATCGCGCGCCGTTTCGGTGGGGGAGGCGACGAGCGCCAGGCGGGGATCGCTCATCAGCCGCCGGTCACGCTCATATGGCGCCGCGTGGCGGGGGCGGCGCCCGCGCCAATGACGAAATCATGGCGCAGCGGCTTGGCGCTCAGCGCCTCGTCAAGCAGGGCGTCGAGCGCGTCCGCGCCGCCGGTTCGGAAAGCGGTCATCAGGTCGACATGATCCTCATGGCCGAGGCACATATAGATGCGCCCCTGGCAGGTCAGGCGGATGCGGTTGCAGCCGGCACAGAAATTGTCCGACATGGGCGTGATCAGGCCGAGCCTGGCCTGCATGCCCTCCACGGCGAAATAGCGGGCCGGGCCGCCGGTCCGGTGATCGGTGGGGAGAAGCCCATGTTCGGCGCGGACCGGGGCAAGCGCCTCGTGCAGCGGCATATAATGGTCCGCGCGGTCATCCGCGACATCGCCCAGCGGCATGGTCTCGATAACGGTGAGGTCGTGCCCCTGCGCATCGCACCAGCGCAGCATGTCGAGCACCTCGCCATCATTGATGCCGCGCATCACGACCATGTTGATCTTGATATGGAGACCCGCGGCCCGCGCCGCGGCCAGCCCTTCCAGCACGTCCGCCAGGCGGTCGCGGCGGGAGATATGGGCGAACGTCTCCGGCTTCAGGCTGTCGAGGCTGACATTGATCCGCCGCATGCCCGCCGCCTGGAGGTCCGCGGCGAAGCGGGCCAGTTGCGTGCCGTTGGTGGTGAGCGTCAGCTCGTCAAGGCCATGGCCCAGATTGCGGCCGATGCGATGCGCCAGTTCCGTGAAGTCGCGCCTGACCAGCGGTTCCCCGCCGGACAGCCGGATGCGCCTGACCCCGCGCCGGATGAAGCGGTCGGCGATCACGCCGATCTCGTCCAGCGTCAGGATCTGGCTGCGGGGCAGGAAGCTCATCTCCTCCGCCATGCAATAGCGGCAGCGCAGGTCGCACCGGTCCGTGACCGAGATGCGGACATAATCGATCCGCCGCCCAAAGCGGTCAGCCAGAACGGGACGGGAAAATTTCTCAGCCATTATGGAGAGCGTAACCTGTTTTCTGCCACGATCCTAATCATGCCGTTCCGGCAGCGGGACAGATTTTCGATCCGTCCGCGAACAAGCCGGTTCAGGGGTCTTTTCACATCCTGACCAAATCGTCTAGTCCGGTCGCGGGGGGTGGGGCCGAACGGATCGGCCATACCGTCTCCATGATATAAGGGATCGCAATCCTGTCGGATCAAGTGGACGATAATGAAAGCGGGGCCGTGCTGGACGCGCCGCCGGTGTTCATCCTGTCGCCGGACCATCGCGAGGCGCTGTCCCTGCTCGCCGTGCGGGCGGGGTGGAAGCCCGTGGCCGCGCGCCGCCGGGAACGGGCGGAGAGCCGGTATCTGGGCAGCCTCGCCCGGACCGCGCTGATCGACCTTCGCGGGGCGCCGGAGGCGCAGGCGCTGGAGCATATCGCGTCCCTGGCCGAAGTGGTGGAGGCGTCGGGCGGCGCGATCCTGATGATCGTGGACGAGGCACTGGAACCGGCCCTGCCGCGCCTGATCGCGTCGGGCGGCACCCATTTCCTGACGGGCGAGGTGACGGCGCGGCGACTGGCCGCCGCGCTCGCCTCCGCCGACAAGCTGGCGGAACGGCTGGTCGGCAATCTCTCGGCCGTGCGCAACCGCCATGCCGTGCAGCGCAGCGATGCGCTGTTCTGGCGCTGGCGCGCGACGGAGCGGGTGCTGTCGGTCAGTCCGGCGCTGGCCCTGCTGCTCCAGCGCATGGCGCCCGCCGTCGACCATAATCGCGCGGGCGTGGCGGATCTCGTCCGCCTGCTCGACCGGTCGGACAGGGCGGGTGCCATCGCGGCGATACGCCATGCCGTCGACGACCTGATGCCCGCCGCCTTTGCGCACAGTCTGCCCGGCGAGCCGGAACGGCGGCTCGTCCAGCATCTCTATCCCGATCCCGCCGGGTTCAGCGGCGAGGTGGAGGAGCTGGACACGCGGCGGCGCGGGAATAACCGCGACCGCGACTTCATGACGGGCCTGGCCAGCCGGCAGGGCGCGCTCGGCTGGATCGGCGGCGCCATGGGCCGGGGGGAGAGGGTCATCATCTTCCTGATCGGGCTGGGCGGGCTTGACCGGATCAACACGGGCTATGGCCGCATGGTGGGCGATGCCATGCTGAGCCGCGTGGCGATGCGCCTGTCGCGCATGGCGGAAATCGTGGGCGGCGACCATCCGCTGGTCGCGCGCATCGCGGGGGCGGAATTCCTGATCGGCATGCGCGTCTCCGGCGAACTGGGGGAAAAGGCGCTGCTGGAGCGGGCGGGGCTGATCGCGCCGCAATTGCTGAGCGACATCGACCGGCCGTTCAACGCGGGCGACCATATCATCCGCCTGACCGCCCGCAGCGGCATCGCGGTGTCGGGCGAGGGGGACAATGCCGAGGCGATCCTGCGCCGCGCCAGTTCCGCGCTGGCCGATGCCCGCCGCGTCGGCGCGCAGGGCGGGGTGCGGGTGCGCATCGCGGACGGGCAGAGCGTCGCCCTCCACCATGAGCGCATCGACAGCGACCTGCGCCTGGCGCTCGACCGGGGCGAGATACAGATACTCTTCCAGCCCCAATATGCGATGGCCGACGACCGCATCACGGGCGTGGAGGCGCTGGCCCGCTGGCGGCACCCGGTCCATGGGGAGATCGGCGCGGCGGCCCTGTTCGCCATTGCCGAGCGGTCGGACTTCCTCGTGCCCCTGTCCGACCATATCCATGCCCGCGCGCTGGACCAGGCCGCGGCATGGCCGGACAGCCTGTCGCATCTGCGCGTCGCGATCAACGTGACGGCGGCGGACATCGCGCAGCCGGAATTCGTGGAGACGATCCTGGAGCAGGTGGACCGCACCGGCCTGTCCCGGCACCGCGTCACCCTGGAGATCACGGAGAGCGGGCTGATCGAGAATCTGGGCGCGGCGGCGCGGCTGCTGACGCAGCTCCGCTCGGCCGGACTGACCGTGGCGATAGACGATTTCGGCACGGGCTATTCCAGCCTCGCCTATCTCAAGTCCCTGCCGCTCGACTATCTGAAGATCGACAGCACCATCGCGCGGGACATTGTGGGATCGCACCGGGACCGGATCATCGTGCGGGCCATCATCGACATGGCGCGCTCGCTGGGCCTGAACGTCGTGGCGGAGGGCGTGGAGACGGAGCCGCAACTGGCGCTGCTCGCGCGGGCGGGGGTGGACATCTACCAGGGCTTCCTGCGGTCTCCGCCGTTGGACGACAAGGCACTGATAAGGCTGGTGGAAAAAGGATAAAGGTCACAGGCTTCCCTACCCAATCGCGGTCCCCGCGCGGCGCGATGATTGACTAGGAAACAATATCGGCTCATGGAGGGGCGGGGATGGTTTCCTGGTCATGAGGAGGGGCGGCGTCATGACATCGGGTGGTTCGGGACCTCAGGAGCCTCTCGGCCATCGCCTGCGCCAGGTGTCGAACCATATGAGCCAGAGCCTTGCGCGGCGGCTGGAGGCGACGGGCGTCACCGGGGCGGAATGGGCGATGATGCGCCTGCTGCCGGGACGCGAGCCGGTTCCCTCCGGCGAGCTGGCCGCGCGCATGGGCATGACGCGGGGCGCCGTCACCAGGCTGGCCGACCGCCTGATCGCCAAGGGCCTGATGCGGCGCGAGGGGCGGCAGGAGGATGCCCGCACCCGCATGCTCTCCCTGACGCCGCGCGGGACGGCGCTGCTGCCCGACCTCGCCGCGCTGGCCGACGAGAATGAGGCGCATTGCTTCGCCCTGCTCCGGCCGGAAGAGCGGGCGGTGCTGGCCGCCGTGCTGGACAGGCTGATCGAGGGGCACGGGTTGACGGGAGTGGGGGTGGATTGAGTTTCGGCTGATAGATTTTGACGGCTATGGCGCCCCTTCCAGCCGTCGAGACGCGCGCTCATGATTTCGGAAAGCTGCCATCCGCTGAGATATGCCATCCTCGACCCGGACCCGGCATCCGCCCGGCCGGCGACGTTCTTCGGCACGGAGTAAGTGTCAGGGTGCCTTGCGCGCGTCGATAGCCCGTTCGACAGCGGCCAGTCCCTCCGCGCTGGCGATCGCGACATCCAACGGACGGCCGCCCAGTGCGTCGTCATGCGCATTGAGGAAGAGAAGCGCCCCCTCGCGTCCCAATGTCAGGAATGCCAGCGTCGAGCACCGGCCCTGCCTTTGCGCTTCCTCTGCGGAGAGACGCGGCCCGGCGGAGGCTTTTCGAAAGGTCCTATTCATTCGCGGACGCCAGCGCCCTGGCCTTCTCGACCTGATGCCGCAGCCGCGCTTGATCGGTGCTGATCGCGCGATCCGCCATGGCGCGCCACGCCGCCTCCGCCCGCAGGCTCCGCTCACGCACATTTTCCAGCGTGGCTTCGCGCGCTTCCCGGGCGCATTGGGTGGCGCGGGCCAGATAGGTATCGCTCAACACGCTCATGGCCCGCTCCTGCCTTGTTTCAGGGAAAATCAGGGTGGGTTTAGCCCACCATTTCAGCGACGATCCGCTGGAGGTCCTGCCGGGACAAGATGCCTGTGGCCGGTTGCGGCCGGACGGTCAGGGTCCGAAGAAGTCGCCTGCAAGCTTGTACGCTATTCTTGAAGTGCATGTATTTCCTGTCGCGCGTGTCCGCGCGCATTGTGTCGAAAGGGGGCGGCGAGCCCGTTGCCAGCCGCCCGCTGATCGTCAGACCGCCTGCAGATTCACGGCGGATTGCTTGCCACGGCGATCATTCTCGATCTCGTAGCTTACCCGCTGGTCCTTGTGCAGCGTCGCCATGCCGGCGCGCTCCACGGCGGAGATATGGACGAAGCTGTCATTCCCGCCGTCTTCCGGCGAGATGAAACCATAGCCCTTGTCTGTGTTGAAGAATTTCACGGTGCCGATAGGCATGATGTCCCCTTTCGCGGAAACGGGTTTCCTGCCCGCGAAAGTGCAGGCAGAGCCGGGTAGCGAGAGAAGGGAAAGGATGCCCGCCAATCGGGCGTCAAATTCCGTCGCAGGCGACGATAGCGAATCCCAAATAGGTGGTGCGCGCCCAAAAGTCAATGACGCGGCTGAGTTGAGCCATGATCTTCAGTTGATGCGGGAGGCGAACCAGATATTGTGCCAGTCGTCATTCGCGCCCGCATAGGCCGGCATCCGTACTTCCTCGACGTCGAATCCCGCCGCGGTCAGACGCTGGCCGAAACTTTCGTCCGCATAGGATGACCAGACGGACAATATGCCGCCCGGCCGCAACGCCGACCGCGCTGCCCGCAAGCCCCAGTTGCAGTAGAGCCGATCGTTCTCCGCCAGCATGAAGCCATCCGGACCATTGTCCACGTCGAGCAATATGGCGTCGAACCCGTCCGCCTCCGCATTCCCTGCCGCCATGATGACGTCGTGCACGTCCGCCACTTGCAAGGACACGCGCGGATCGCTGAGGTGCGTCCCGGACAGATGCGCCAGTGGTCCCCTGGCCCAGGTCGCGACGCTCGGCACCAGTTCCGCCACGATGATGGACGAGGCGGGCGCGTCCCACGCCGCCAGTGCCGCGCCGAGCGTAAAGCCCATGCCGAGCCCGCCGACCAGCACCCGCGCGTCGTTCCGGCCCAGTCGGTCGCGAGTCATCGTCGCCAGCGCCTGCTCCGACAGATAGTCGCGGCTCCCCATCAACTCGTCCGAGCCGAACTGAATGGAGAAATCGTCCCCGCATCTCAGCAGATGCAGCAGCCCCCCGCCGGGTATTTGCGCGATGTCCACGACTTCAACCGATCCGCGGGCCGACTTCGCAACGGCGGCAGCCTCCGCCGCCCGTGCCATGGCGATGGAGGGCGGAAGGCAAATATCCGGGCGACGCCGGTTGGCGGGAAGACGGCTACCCATGCGTGATCCAAACATTCTGCTGATCGCGACGGGGCCAGAGACGGCATTGCGCGGAGGAACCGTCACCTGCGCAGGTTGGCGCGGGATTGGCAAGCGTTATTGCATTTGTGCCGAAGGCTGACCGGACAGCTATCGTGCCCGGCCCACGCCGACAGGTCTGCAACGGACGGGCGGCTCCGCCGGCAAGCCGACAGTCCCCAACCAGCCACCCCTCACCCCGCCGCCTTCGCCAGCCCCCGCGACAATTGCAGCGCGCCGTTCAGGCGTGACTTCGCGTCCTTCCAGCCGCGCTGGATGACCAGCTTGCTGTCGGGGCGGAGCTTGGCGGTGCCTTCCAGGCGCTGCACATAGGCGAACAGGCCCGGCAGGCTGGGGGGCGCGTCGTTCTGGAAGGTGACGAGGGCGCCCTTGGGCCCGACGTCCAGCCTGGCGACGCCCGCCGCGATGCAGTTGCGCTTCACCTCTATGAGGGTGAGGAGGTTCTGCGTGGGATCGGGCAGGGGGCCGAAGCGATCGATCATCTCCGCCGCGAAACCCTCTATGTCGCCCTTGCCCTCCAGCTCGTTGACGCGGCGGTAGAGGGACATGCGCAGGTCCAGGTCGGGCACATAATCCTCCGGGATGAGGATGGGCGCCTCCACGTTGATCTGCGGGCTGAACGCCTCCTTCACCGCGTCGGCGCGGCCGGACTTGGCCTCCAGGATCGCGTCCTCCAGCATGGACTGGTAGAGTTCGAAGCCGACTTCCCGGATATGGCCCGACTGCTCGTCGCCGACGAGATTGCCCGCGCCGCGAATGTCGAGATCGTGGCTGGCGAGCTGGAACCCGGCGCCGAGCGTGTCGAGATTGGAGAGGACTTGCAGCCGCTTCTGCGCGCCCTCCGTGATGACGCGATCGGCATGGGTGGTGAGATAGGCATAGGCGCGCGTCTTCGACCGGCCCACGCGGCCGCGCAGCTGGTAGAGCTGGGCGAGGCCGAAGCGGTCGGCGCGGTGAACGATCATGGTGTTCGCGCTGGGAATGTCGAGGCCGCTTTCCACGATGGTGGTGGAGAGGAGCACGTCATATTTGCGGTCGTAGAAGGCGGACATGCGCTCCTCCACCTCGCCCGCCGACATCTGGCCATGGGCGGTGATGTGGCGCACCTCCGGTACTTGCAGGCGCAGATAGTCCTCTATGTCGGCGAGGTCGGAGATGCGGGGGACGACGAAATAGCTCTGCCCGCCGCGATAATGCTCGCGCAGGAGGGCCTCGCGCAGGACGACCGGGTCCCAGGGCATGACATAGGTGCGCACGGCGAGCCGGTCGACGGGCGGGGTCTGGATGACGCTGAGTTCGCGGAGGCCCGACATCGCCATCTGCAAGGTGCGCGGAATGGGCGTGGCGGTGAGGGTGAGGACGTGGACGTCGGCGCGAAGCTGCTTGAGGCGTTCCTTGTGGGTGACGCCGAAACGCTGCTCCTCATCCACGATGACGAGGCCGAGATTCCTGAAGTCCACGCCCTTGGCGAGGAGCGCGTGGGTGCCGATGACGATATCGACGGTGCCCTTGGCGAGGCCCTCCCTGGTCGCCTTCGCCTCATTGGTGGAGACGAGGCGCGAGAGGCGGCCGATCCTGAGCGGGAAGCCGCGGAAGCGCTCCTCGAAATTCAGATAATGCTGGCGGGCGAGGAGGGTGGTGGGGCAGATGAGCGCCACCTGCACCCCGGCCATGGCGGCGACGAAGGCGGCGCGCAGCGCCACCTCCGTCTTGCCGAAGCCGACATCGCCGCAGACGAGCCGGTCCATCGGGCGCCCGGCGGTGAGGTCGTCCAGCACGTCCGATATGGCGCGGTCCTGATCCTCCGTCTCCTGATAAGGGAAGCGGTCGACGAAGGCGGGATAGCCGCCGGGGTCGGGTTCCAGCACCTTGCCGGGGCGGAGCGCGCGCCGGGCGGCGGTGGCGAGGAGTTCGCCCGCGATCTCCCGGATGCGCTCCTTCATGCGCGACTTGCGCCGCTGCCATGCCTCGCCGCCCAGCCGGTCGAGCGCGACGCCCTCGCTCTCCGACCCGTAGCGGGAGAGGACGTCGAGATTTTCGACGGGAACGTAGAGCTTGTCGCCGCCCGCATATTCGAGCGCCACGCAGTCATGGGGGGCGGAGCCGACGGGGATGCTGGTCAGCCCCTCATAGCGGCCGATGCCATGGTCGGCATGGACGACGAGATCGCCGGGCGTCAGGGCGGAGAGTTCCGCGAGGAAGGCGTCGGCGTTCCTGCGCCGCCTGGCCCGGCGGACGAGGCGGTCGCCGAGCACGTCCTGTTCCGAGAGGAGCGCGATGTCCCGTGAGGTGAAGCCATGGTCGATGGGCAGGACGACGAGGGCGACATGGCCCTTGGCCGCCAGCCCCTGCGCCTCCTGCCAGTTGTCGGCCATGGCGATGCGGCCGACCTTGTGGTCCGCGAGGAGGCCGGAGAGGCGTTCGCGCGCGCCGACGGAATAGCTGGCGATGATACGCTTGCGGCCGAGATGCGCCTCTTTGGAGAGGTGGGCGGCCAGCACTTCGTAGACATTGGCGTTCTGCGCGCGTTCGGGCGCGAAGTCGCGGGGACCGTCGACGCCGAGATCGACCACCTTGCCGCTTTCCGGCTCGTGGAAGGGGGTGGTGGCGTGGAGAGGGAGCGCGCTTGCGGCGGCCTGCCACTCCTCCTCGCCGAGGTAGAGGCTTTCGGGGGCGAGGGGGCGATAGGCGCCGGGCTGCGCCGACTGGGCGGCGACGCGATTGGCATGATAGTCCGCGATCGCCTCGAAACGCTGTTGCACGGCCTGCGCGACATTGCCGTCCGCGACCCAGAGCCGGGCATCCTCCAGATGGTCGAGGAGGGTGCCGAGCTTCTCCTCGAACAGGGGCAGCCAATGCTCCATGCCCGCGAGGCGGCGCCCCTCGCTCACCGCCTGGTAGAGCGGGTCGCCGGTCGCGGTGGCGCCGAACATCTCCCGGTATCGGCCGCGGAAGCGCTTGATGCTGCCCTCGTCCAGCAGCGCCTCGGACGCGGGGAGGAGGGTGATGCCGTCCACCCCCTCCGTCGTGCGCTGGGTGGACGGGTCGAAGCGGCGCAGCGTCTCGATCTCGTCGCCGAAGAAATCGAGGCGCAGCGGCCCCGGCTCGCCCGCGGGCCAGAGGTCGACGATGCCGCCGCGCACCGCGAACTCGCCCGCATCGCGCACCGTGTCCGTGCGGACATAGCCGTTGGAGGCGAGGAGGGCGGTCAGCCGCTCCGTCTCGATCCGTTCGCCCGGCGCCAGTTTCGCGACGAGCTGGCGGATGCGGAAGGGGGTGAGGACGCGCTGGGTGATGGCGTTGGCGGTGGTGAGGACGAGGCGCGGCCGCCCCTCTTTTCCTTTGGGGGCTTTCTGCTGAAGGGCGTGGAGGCCCGCCAGACGCTCCGACGCGGCGCGCAGGGAGGGGGAGGCGCGGTCATAGGGGAGGCAGTCCCAGGCGGGGATGCGGATGACCTCCAGTTCGGGCGCGAACCAGGGGGCGGTGTCCGCGATCCCCTGCATCATCTGCTCGTCGGAGGCGACGAACACCGCCAGGCCGCCGGCCCGGGTGAGGTCGGCGAGCAGCAACGGCTCGAAACCCTGCGGCACGCCCGCGAGGGTGAGAGGCTGGCGAGCCTCGATAATGCGCTGGATGGAGGTCATGACAGGCTGTGCTTATCCTATGGCGCCATGCTGAACTTGCTTCAGCGTCCATTCGCGCCTCCCGAACCCGTGGCGCGGGGGGCATGAGGGTGATGGCTGTTCATGTCGCGGGGCGTGTCGCGGGCCCGCCCGTTCGACGGAGGGGGAGGGTCAACGCGGGATCTGTATGAAGTCCAGCTTCTGGAACAGGTCCATCCACTTGCCCTGCCATTCGGGCGGCACGGGCCGGGTGCGTAGCGCCCAGTCCATGATGTCCACATCCTCCTCGTCCAGGAAGCGCTCGAACCACAGCGCCTCCTCCTCCGTCCATTCGCGGTGGTAGCGGTCGAAGAAGCCGCCGATCATGTAATCCGCCTCCCGCGTGCCGCGATGCCAGGCGCGGAAGCGGGCGCGGCGCAATATATGGTCGAGGCTCATGAGGCGGTCCTTCGTCAAATGGCAAAAGGCACCGACAGGATTTTGCAATCCCCGATGCAAGTGGATAGGGGCCAGATAATCATGCGGCCCGATATTCTCAATCCGCTCTTTGCCGAAGCCGATGTCCTGAAGGGCGTCGGCCCGGCCGTCGCGAAGCCGCTGGCCCGGCTGGGGCTGGAGCGGGCGGTCGACCTTGCCTTCCATCTGCCCGTCGGCTGGATCGACCGGCAGATGGTGGAGCGGCTGGACGAGGCGATCACGGGCCGCATGGTCGGCATCGTGCTGACGCCCACCCACTATTCCGCGAGCGGATCGGCGCGCGCGCCCTTTCGCGTGACCTGCGTGGACAGGGCGGGCGATGCCGTGCGCCTCGTCTATTTCGGGAAGAATAGCGGCTGGCCGAGGAAGCTGCTGCCGATCGGCGAGCCGCGTTTCGTGTCCGGACGGCTGGACCGTTATGGCGACGAACTCCAGATCGTGCATCCCGACCATGTGATCGCGCCGGAGGAGGCCGCGACCGCGCCGTCCACGGAGCCGGTCTATGGCCTGTCGGAGGGCATCACCAACGGCCGCCTGCGCGAACTGGTGGCGCAGGGCGTGGCGCGCGCGCCGGACCTCGCCGAATGGATCGAGCCGAGCATCCTGACGCAAAAGGGATGGCCGGGCTGGCGGCAGGCGCTGGAAGCGGCGCATGGCGACCCGGCGGCGACGGGCGCGCGGGAGCGGCTGGCCTATGACGAGATTTTCGCGGGGCAGCTCGCGCTGACGCCGCCGCGCGCCGATACGCGCAAGCGGCGGGGCGTGGCGCTGGAGGGAGACGGCCGGCTGCGCGACGCTCTCCGCCTGCCGTTCGCGCCCACTGGCGCAGGCGCGCACGATGCAGGAGATTGCGGGCGACATGGCGCAGCCGCACCCGATGCTCCGCCTGCTCCAGGGCGACGTCGGCGCGGGCAAGACGCTGGTGGCGACGATGGCGCTCCTGAATGCCGTGGAGGCGGGGGCGCAAGGCGCGTTGCTCGCCCCGACCGAGATACTGGCGCGGCAGCATTTCGCGACGCTGCAAAAGACGCTGGCGGGCCTGCCCGTCACAGTCGCGATCCTGACCGGCCGCGACAAGGGACGGGTGCGGGAGTCGACGCTCATGGGCCTCGCCGATGGCAGCATCGACATCCTGGTCGGCACGCATGCGATATTCCAAGAGGCGGTCGCCTACCGCAATCTCGGCCTCGCGG
>JASGGS010000081.1:0-17234 GCA_047602685.1 Sphingobium sp. | reverse complement strand
AGCCCGATAGGGGGTTCCGAATCCGAAAGCAAATCGGGAGGGCATGAACGGCATCATGGGCATATTCTCGCATCGGCCGATCTTCTCCAGGGGGCCAATCTCCTCCAGGGGGAGGATCGGGAATATCCTCATCGTCGAGGACGAACCGCTCATAGCCTTCGAAAATGAGCATGCTCTCGCGCAGGCGGGCTATCATGTCGTCGCCACGGTGGACCGGTACGAGCATGCGGCGGCGGCGATGGCGGACGGCGGCGTCGATCTGGTCGTCGCGGACATCCGCCTGTCCGGAGGGAAAAGCGGCGTCGATGTCGCGCGCCATGCCCTGACGCTGGACCTGCCCGTCCTCTTCTCGACCGCCACCTGCCCCCGGGATGCCCCGGCGCTCGCGCTCGCCTGCCTCGCCAAGCCCTATGGGCCGCGCGATCTGGTGCGGGCCATCCGGGTGATCGAGCGCGTGCTGGCAGGGGGCAGGCCCCGCCTCGTGCCGGAGATGATGACGCTGTTCCCGCTGGACGAGTGACGCGCCGCCCTTGGCACCGGCGGCAAAGACGCTACAGTCGCGCGTTCACGCGAAGAAGGGGCGGGAGGCCAGATGGACCGGACGGAACAGCGCAGCTGGATGGATGGCGTACGCCCCTATATGGAGAAGGCGCCGCTGACCGCGCTGTGCCTCGGCATATCGTCCGGCTTTCCCTTTGCGCTGCTGGCCGCGACATTGACCAATCGGCTCGCGGATGCGGGCATCGAGAAGAAATCGATCTCGGCCTTCGCGCTGGCGCTGCTCATCTACAGCTTCAAGTGGATATGGGCGCCGGTCATCGACCGGGCGCGCCTGCCGCTGATCGGCCGCGCGCTCGGGCAGAGGCGGTCCTGGCTGTGGCTGTCGGGCATCGCGACGGGGCTCGCCGTGCTGGTCCTGGGCCTTGCCGATCCGGCGAGCGACATACGGGGCGTCGTCATCGGCGCCCTGTGCCTGGGTTTCGCGGGCGCGACCTTCGACATCGTGATCGACGCCTATCGCATCGAACTGCTGAAGCCGGAGCAACTCGGCGTCGGGTCGGGCATGTCGCAATATGGCTGGCGCCTCGGCGCCTTCTTCGCCGCCTCTATCGCGCTGGCCGTCGCCACTATATCGAGCTGGACGCTCGGCTATGTCGCCTGCATCCCGCTCGCCTTTGCCGGGCCTGTCGCGTCCCTGTTCGCGGGCGAGCCGGAACGGCATCACGCGCCGCCGCCCGCCCGCGGCCTCGGCGAGGCGCTGGGCGCGGTCACGGGACCGCTCAAGGACTTTTTCCAGCGGCAGGGCGCCTGGCTGGTCCTGCTGTTCGTGCTGATCCACAAGATCGGCGACACCATCGCGAACCTGATGATCCGCGACCTGCTCGTTACTCTGGGCTTCACCAAGCCGGAAATCCTGGCCGGCGACGTCTGGGTGGGCTTCTTCGCGCTGCTCGCGGGGATTTTCGTGGGCGGAATCCTCTATGCCCGGCTCGGCATGCAGCGCTCCGTCCTCGTCAGCCTGGTCCTGATGGCCGTGTCGAACCTCAGCTTCGCCGCGCTGGCGGCTATCGGCCATTCCATGCCGATGCTGGCCTTCACCATCGGTTTCGAGAATTTCGCCAGCGGCATCGGCGGCGTGACGGTCGTCGCCTATCTGTCCGCGCTATGCGACCTGCGGTTCACGGCGACGCAATTCGCGCTGCTGTCGGCGGCGGCGGCTATCCTGGGCCGCTTCATCACCGGCACCACGGCGGGCGCGTTGATCGAGGGGCTGGGCTATGTCGATTTCTATCTACTCACCACCGTTCTGGCCCTGCCCGGCATCCTGCTGTTCTGGTGGATGATGCGGGCGGGCCTGATCGAGGCGAGCGTCGGCAGCGCGGGCGTGGAGGAACCGGCGGAAAGCTGAGGGGCTGAAAGGCCGAGGGTCAGGCCGGCAACTGGCCGTTCGCCTCCAGCACTTCGCCCGCCAGATAAAGCGATCCGGTCAGCAGCACGGGATTGGTGCCGCCCTCGCCTGCGATCGCCTTTATCCCCTGACCCAGGCTGTCATGGTGGTCGTGGGGGACATGATGCGCCGCCGCTAGCGCCGCGAATACCGCGCCGTCATGATGGGCATGGCCTTCCACGGGCACGCTGTGGATCGCCCCGATGCGGGGCCAGAGCGGTTCGAGGAAGCCCGCCGCATCCTTGTTCGCCAGCATGCCGAGCAGCACGGTCAGCCGCTCATCCTTGCGCAGCATATGGCCGAAATGCGTGGCGAGCACCGCGCCCGCCGCCGGATTATGCCCGCCGTCGAGCCAGACCGGCCGATCCGGATGGAAGGCGGACAGCAGCGGCCCATGATCCAGCTTTTGCAGGCGCGCAGGCCATTGCGCCCAATGGGGCGCGGCCTTGAGCGCGGCGTCCGACACGGCCACCGCCTTCTGATGACGCAGCATGGCGATGGCGAGGCCCATATTGGAAAGCTGGTGCGCGCCCGCCAGGAGCGGCGCGGCGAGGTCCAGCCGCCCGGCGACGTCGCGATAATGCACCTTGCCCTGATAGACGGCGATGTCCCATGCCTCGCCCTGTGTGATGCAGGGCGCGCCGCGTTGCTCCGCTTCCTCCGCCACAACCTGCGCGATGGAGGGGCTGTAGCGCTGTGTGAGGAGGGGGGAGCCGGATTTGGCGATCGCCGCCTTCTCGCGCGCTATGCCCGCCAGCTCATGACCCAGGAACGCCTGATGATCCAGCCCGAGCTGCGCGACGCCGCATGCCGCGGGCGCGGCCAGCACGTTGGTCGCATCGAGCCGCCCGCCAAGGCCCACCTCGATCACGCAGGCATCGGCGGGAATGTCCGCGAACAGGCTGAAGGCCAGCGCCGTCGTCACCTCGAAGAAGCTGGCGCCCAAATCCTCTGCCCGGTCGAGAATGTCGCGCAGCCCGTCGGCCAGAACGGCATCGTCGATCAGGTGGCCGCCAAGCCTGATCCGCTCGTTGAAGCGGACGAGATGGGGCGATGTATAGACATGGACCTTGTGCCCCTGCGCCTCCAGCGCGGCGCGCAGGAAGGCGCAGGTCGACCCCTTGCCGTTCGTGCCCGCCACATGGAAGACCGGCGGCAGGCGCAGATGGGGATTGCCCAGCCTGTCGAGCAGCAGCGTGATCCGCTCCAGCCCCAATATGTCGGCGCCAGGCGAGAGGGCCATCAGCCTGTCGAGCTGGCCCTGTACGGCGGGGTCAGAGGATATGGCGTGGTCCGGCACTTTCAGGGGTCCGTCGAGGCCGTCAGGCGGCGGAAGCCTGGGGCGCGAGATAGGCGATGATCGTGGCCAGCGTCTCGCGCAGGTCCGCCCGTTTCACCACCATGTCGATCATGCCATGGGCGAGCAGATATTCCGCGCGCTGGAACCCTTCGGGCAGCTTCTCGCGGATGGTGTTCTCGATCACGCGCTGGCCCGCGAAGCCGATCAGGGCATTGGGCTCGGAAATCTGGATATCGCCCAGCATGGCATAGCTGGCGGTGACGCCGCCCGTGGTGGGATCGGTCAGCACGACGATATAGGGCAGGCCCGCCGCGCGCAGGCGCTGCACCGCCACGGTCGAGCGGGGCATCTGCATCAGCGAGAGTATCCCCTCCTGCATGCGCGCGCCGCCCGCCGCCGTGAAGATGACATAGGGGCAGTTCTGTTTCAGCGCTTCCTCGGCGCCCTGCACGAAGGCCGCGCCCACGGCGAGGCCCATGGAGCCGCCCATGAAGGCGAAGTCCTGAACGCCGACGACTGCCTTGCCGCCCCGGATCGTGCCATGGGCGTTGATGAGCGCATCCTTCTCGTTCGTGGATGTCCGCGCCGCCTTGATGCGGTCGGCATAGCGCTTGCTGTCCTTGAACTTCAGCGGGTCCTCGCGGACATTCGGCGTGGGCAGCGTGCGGAAAGAGCCTTCGTCGAACAGCTGGCGGAAGCGTTCCGTCGGGCCGATGCGGCCATGATGCCCGCATTTCGGGCAGACCGACAGATTATCCTCCCACTCGCGCGCGAAGACCATCTGGGCGCAGGACGGGCATTTGTGCCAGAGATTGTCCGGCGCGGCCGATTTCTGGGCGATGAAGGGGAGGGCGTTGCGAACCCGGCTGATCCAGCTCATGCGACTGCCTTTATGCTCTTGTCCATCGCGGCCCGGAGGCTCGCGACCTTTTCCTTCACATGGGGCGCGGCGGCGGCGCCGTGCTGCCCCACAATCTCGACGATGGCGCTGCCGACGACCACGCCGTCCGCATGGGCGGCGATGGCGGCGGCCTGATCGGGCGTGCGCACGCCGAAGCCGACGGCGACCGGCAGGTCCGTGCCCGCCTTGAGGCGGGCGACGGCGGTCGCGATATCGTCCAGCGCTGCCTGCTGCTTGCCCGTGATGCCCGCGACGGACACATAATAGAGGAAGCCGCTCGCCTGATCGAGCACGGCGGGCAGGCGCGCGACGTCCGTCGTCGGGGTGGACAGGCGGACGAGATCGACACCCGCCCGGCGCAGCACCGGACCCAGCTCCTGATCCTCCTCGGGCGGGATATCGACACAGATCACGCCGTCCACGCCCGCCGCCTTGCACTGGTCCGCGAACCACTCGGCGCCGCGGCGGACCATCGGATTGGCATAGCCCATCAGCACCAGCGGCGTTTCGGGATGGCGCGCGCGGAACGCGGCGGCGATGGCGAAGATGTCCTTCGTCTTCGTGCCCGCGTCGAGGCTCCGGATATTGGCGAGCTGGATGGCCGGGCCGTCGGCCATGGGGTCGGTGAAGGGCATGCCCAGTTCGATCACGTCGGCGCCGCCCGCGACCAGTGCGTCCAGCACCGCGCCGGTATCGGCAGGCGCCGGGTCGCCGCCGGTCACGAAGGTGACGAGCGCGGCGCGTCCTTCCGACTTGCAGCGGGCGAAGGTGGCGGCGATGCGGCTCACAATTCCACTCCCAAGGCCTGGGCGACGGAGAAGATGTCCTTGTCTCCCCGGCCGGACAGGCTGACGACGATGATCTTGTCCTTGTCCAGCGCCGGGGCCAGCCGTTCGAGGACGGCAAGGGCGTGGGACGATTCCAGCGCGGGGATGATCCCTTCCAGGCGGCAGAGCTTCTGGAAGGCGGCCAGCGCCTCATCATCGGTCACCGGCTCGTAGCGGACGCGGCCGATCGAGTGCAGCCAGCTATGCTCCGGCCCGATGCCCGGATAGTCGAGGCCCGCCGAAATGCTGTGCGCGTCGGCGATCTGGCCGTCCTCGTCCTGGAGCAGATAGGTCTTGTTGCCATGGAGGATGCCCGGCGATCCCCCCGCGAGGCTGGCGGCATGGAGATCGTCGAGACCGTGGCCCGCCGCTTCGACGCCGACCATCTGCACGTCCGCATCGTCGAGGAAGGGATGGAACAGGCCGATGGCGTTCGATCCGCCGCCGACGCAGGCGACGAGCATGTCGGGAAGCCGTCCCTCGGCCGCCAATATCTGCTCGCGCGCTTCCTTCCCGATCACCGACTGGAAGTCGCGGACCAGTTCCGGATAGGGATGCGGGCCTGCGGCCGTGCCGATGATGTAGAAGGTGTCGTGGACATTGGCGACCCAATCCCGCAGCGCTTCGTTCATGGCGTCCTTGAGCGTCCGGGTGCCCGATTCGACCGCGCGCACCTCCGCGCCGAGCAGCTTCATGCGGAACACGTTGGGCTTTTGCCGCTCCACGTCCACCGCGCCCATGAAGATGGTGCAGGGTATGTTGAACAGAGCCGCCACGGTCGCGGTGGCGACACCATGCTGGCCCGCGCCCGTCTCCGCGATGATCCGCGTCTTGCCCATGCGCCGGGCGAGCAGGATCTGGCCGATGCAATTGTTGATCTTATGCGCGCCGGTGTGGTTCAGCTCCTCGCGCTTGAGATAGATTTTCGCGCCGCCCAGCTCCTCGGTCAGGCGCCGCGCGAAATAGAGCGGGTTGGGGCGGCCGACGAACTGGGCGAGCAGTTCCTGGAACTCCGCATCGAAGGCAGGGTCCGTCTTGGCCGCGCGATATTCACGCTCCAGGTCGAGGATGAGCGGCATCAGCGTCTCGGCGACATAGCGTCCGCCGAACTCGCCGAAATGGCCGCGCGCATCCGGTTGCGAGCGAAGGGAATTGGGTAATGCGATGCTGTCGGTCATGGGTTCAATCTTTCAGGTCCGTGGGGCCGTTCGCTTCAATCCGTGAGGAAGCGATCAGCGCCATCGTGTCCCGACGGCCGTGCCGATAGAATCTGGCGTGAAGTTTGGCGTCTTCATTGTGTCACCGCTTTGCAGAAGGCGGCGATCTTGTCCACATCCTTGACGCCCGGCGCGCTTTCGACGCCGGAGGAGACGTCGACAAGCGGCGCGCCCGTCTGGGCCACCGCCGCCGCCACATTGTCCGGATCGAGGCCGCCCGCCAGGCCCCAGGGAAGCGATCCGCGGTAACCGGCGAGTAGGCTCCAGTCGAAGCGCAGGCCCATGCCACCTTCCAGCGCGGCGTTATCCGGCGTCTTGGCGTCGAAGAGGATGCGGTCGACCGCGCCGGTATAGGCGGCGGCGGACGCGATATCCTCCGCGCGCTTGACGGATATGACCTTCCAGACCTCCAGCCCTGTTCGCCGGGCGAGGGCGGCCGCACGCTCCGGCGTCTCCTTGCCGTGGAGCTGGAGCGTGCTCAGCGCGTTTGTCGCCGCCAGGGCCTCGACCAGCGCATCCTCCGGATCGACCAGGACGCCGACGCGCCCGATATGGCCCGGCGTCCGGCCCGCCAGCCCCGCGAGCGCCGGCAGGTCGAGATAGCGTGGGCTTTTGCGGACATGCATGAAGCCGATATGCGTGGCGCCGTGGCGCAGGGCGGCCTCCAGCGTCTCGGCCGTCGAAAGTCCGCAAATCTTGATGTCGAGTCGGGGCATGGCGCCGTCCTATAGCCCGGCGACCCGATATTGAAGCTTTTAGCGGCGGTTCAAGCCGGAACCTGAACGCGCACCGGTCCCAGAAAGTCCCGCTTGCCGACTGGCACCCCCAACCCGCGCAGGATCGCATAGGCGGCCATGCTGTGGAAATAGAAATTGGGCTGGGCGAAACTCAGGAGGAAATCCGCGCCCTTGAAGCGCATCATCACCTTTCCGCGCACTTCCAGCACGACGTCCTTGTCCTCCGCGCCATTCACCTCGTCCGGGCTGACGCTGCCGAGGAAGTCGAGCGCCTGGGTCAGAAGGGTGCGCAGGCTCGCGAAATCCCTCGGCGCTTCGCTGAGGTCGGGGCCGAAGCTGCCCGCGATGGCGCCCTTGACGGCGCCCGCCGAATGCGCCGCCACGACCTGGAACTGCTTGCCGAGGGGCCACATGTCGGGCGCTATGGCCTTGGCCAGCATCTCCTCCTCCGACAATCCGTTCTCGCTGGCCCAGCCTTGCGCCTTGTCCAGATTGCCGAGCGTCGCCGTCAATATCTGCGTCAACTGCGGGACGGTCGCCTGATAGAGATTGGCGGTCATGCTTTCCCCCTCCTGTGATGATCCTGTCAGAGCGTCGCCTCAATTTCCCGCGCCGCCAGGTCGGGATCGGCCGCCTGCGTGATCGGCCGCCCGATGACGAGGATAGAAGCGCCCGCATCCAGCGCCTGGCGCGGCGTGACGGCGCGCTTCTGGTCGGCCAGTTCCCCGCCCGCCGGACGAACGCCGGGCACGACGAGGAAGGCATCGGGCCAGACCTTGCGGATCAGCGCCACTTCCGCGCCCGAGCAGACCAGGCCGTCGAGGCCGGATTCCCGCGCCAGTTTGGCCAGCCTCTCCACCTGTTCAGGTGCGCTGCCCTGCACACCGTTATCGGCCAGGTCTCCGGCGTCGAGGCTGGTCAGGACGGAGACGGCCACGACCTTCGTATGCGCGCCCGCCGCCGCCTTTGCATCCTCCATCATCGCGCGTCCGCCGGCGGCATGGATGGTGAGTATGGCCGGTTCCAGCGTGTTGATCGCCTGCACCGCCTTGGCAACGGTGTTGGGAATGTCGTGCAGCTTGAGGTCGAGGAAGATGGGCAGGCCGAATTTCTGGATTTCGCGCACGCCATGATGACCGTTCGCGCAGAAGAATTCGAGGCCCAGCTTGATGCCGCCGACATGATGATGGACCTGCTGGACGAGCGCCGTCGCCTTTTCGAGATGGGGCGTGTCTATGGCGACGTAGATGGCGCTGGTCACAATTTGGTCTCCGCCACGTCGATGGATGTGGATGGGCTGGGGTTGGCGGGCGGCAAGGGGGACACAGGCTCGGCCGTTATCGCCGCCGGGGGCGGCGTGCTGGCGGCAAGCGCCTGCTCCGCATTCTGGAGGCGGCGCCGGATGCTCCAGCGGGATATGCGCGCGAATATCCACATGGGCAGGAGGCCAAGGAGGAAGGCGGAGACGATCAGTACGGGCAGCCGCACCAGAAGTATCCAGTCGTCCCACAGCTTGATCGGAACCCGGCCAGAATAGCTTGGCTGAATATCCCAGTTCGCCTTGGAAAACAGCGCGATGGCGACGGCCAGGATGACCCAGAATGCGGTCTTCAGAAACTGCATGATAGTGTCGAACCTCTTGCGTATCGGCGGAGCATAGCCGGTCGATGAGCCGTTGCCTAGCATAGCCGTGCCGAGCGAAAAGGGCCGCTGCGCGCGGCACCGGCCCCTGTCGTCCCGCCACCGGCGGCGGTGGCGCGATCACCGCCGATCGGCGGACGGGTGGAATGAAGCGGCTCCTTCCGGAAGCCCGATCATGTCATTCGCCGAACACCCGCGCGAAAATGGTGTCCACATGGGCGAGGTGATAGTCGAGGTCGAACTTCTCCTCCAGTTCCGGACCGCCGATATGGGCGGAGACTTCGGGGTCGGCCTTGAGGAGATCGAGCAGGGACAGGGTGCCGTCGGACTCCCACACCTTCATCGCGTTGCGCTGGACGATGCGGTAGCTGTCCTCGCGGCTGATGCCCGCCTGGGTCAGGGCCAGCAGGACGCGCTGCGAATGGACGAGGCCGCCCATGCGGTTGAGGTTCTTCAGCATCCGCTCCGGATAGACGAGCAGCTTGTCGATGACGCCGGTCAGCCGCGCGAGCGCGAAATCGAGCGTGATCGTGGCGTCGGGACCGATAAAGCGCTCGACGGACGAGTGGGAGATGTCGCGCTCATGCCAGAGGGCGACATTCTCCATCGCCGGAATGGCGGCGGAACGGACCATGCGGGCAAGGCCGGTAAGATTTTCGGTCAGCACCGGATTGCGCTTGTGCGGCATGGCCGACGAGCCTTTCTGGCCGGGCGAGAAATATTCCTCCGCCTCCAGCACCTCGGTCCGCTGGAGATGGCGGACCTCGACGGCCAGCCGCTCGATGGAGGAGGCGATGACGCCCAGCGTCGCGAAGAACATCGCATGCCGGTCGCGCGGGATGACCTGGGTGGAGACAGGCTCCACGGACAGGCCCAGCTTGGCCGCGACATGCTCCTCCACGCGCGGATCGATATTGGCGAAGGTGCCGACGGCGCCCGAAATGGCGCAGGTGGCGATTTCCGCGCGGGCCGCGATCAGGCGCGTCTTGCAGCGGCTGAACTCCGCATACGCTTCGGCGAGCTTGAGGCCGAAGGTGACGGGTTCGGCGTGGATGCCGTGGCTGCGGCCGATGGTGGGGGTCAGCTTGTGCTCATGGGCGCGCTTCCTGATCGCCGCCAGCAACGCGTCGAGATCGGCGAGGAGGATGTCGCTGGCCTGCGTCAACTGCACGGCAAGGCAGGTGTCGAGCACGTCGGAACTGGTCATGCCCTGGTGCATGAAGCGGGCCTCGCCCACGAATCCGGCGGCATCGACCTGTTCCGCGACCCAGGTGAGGAAGGCGATGACGTCATGCTTGGTCACGGCCTCGATCGCGTCGATGGCGGGCACGTCGATGACCGGATTGGTCGACCACCATTTCCACAGGGCATCGGCGGCCGACTGCGGCACCACGCCCAGTTCCGCGAGCTTGTCCGTGGCATGCGCCTCGATCTCGAACCAGATGCGGAAGCGGTTTTCGGGCGCCCAGATCGCGGTCATATCGGGGCGGGCGTAGCGGGGGACCATGGTCCGGCTCCTGTCTCAATGGCTGAATGATACTGATGGGGTCTGGATGACGTGCCGCTGCCTTTAGCGAGTTTTGCCGCCAATTCCAGACCGGGCGGCAAAAGCATGGAACGCGGATCATTTCGTCCCGCCGATGGCGCATTTTCGATCCAGGGCGCGGCGAGAGCGCGACGAGCCGTGGCGGCAGGGCGGTCGAAGCCGAAACCCCGGCACCCTCCCGGACATTATTCCTTCGCTAACAACCGGTTCGTGGACCAGCCGACGCAGGAGGTTCGCGCCCGCCAACTGGAAAAGGATTTTTCATGCTGAAAATTGCTGCTCTTTCGATAACGGCTCTCGCGGCTTCCACGGCCTATGCACAGGCGCCGCAGTCGGCCCCTTCGGCCGCGCCGGGCGCGGCCCCGGTGGACAGCGCGGCGCCGACCGCCGCCCAGCCCGGCACCGCGACCGATCCGAGTGCGACCACGGCGCAGGCCGCTCCCGCCGCCACCACGAACGCGCAGGTGGCGGCCGTCGTCGAAGCGGGCTTTCCGAAATATGACGCCGACAAGGACGGCAAGTTGTCCGAGGCCGAGTTCAAGCAGTGGATTTCCGACCTGAAGACGCAGGAACTGACCGCTCAGGGCAAGCCCGCCGATCCGGCCGCCGTGTCGCAATATGCCGCCGCTGCCCTGGCGGCGGCGGACACGGACAAGGACGGGGTTGTGACCAAGCAGGACCTGACCACCTTCCTTGGCGGCTGACGCACCAGTCGAAGCCAAGCATGTCGACCGGACGGCGCGCCTCAACGCCGTCCGGTCTTTTTATGTCGAGACGTCTATAAGAGGCCCATGGAGCGCAGGCTCCTATGCGCGCCTCTGCCGACGATCACATGATCGAGCACACCTATGCCAAGCGGCTTGGCGGCTTGCATGATCTCCCGCGTGATCGCGATGTCCTGCTTGCTGGGGTCCGGCGCTCCGGAGGGATGATTGTGGACGAGGATCAGGTTGGCGGAGGACAGTTCCACCGCGCGCTTGATCACCTCCCGCACATGGATGGCGGCTGAATCGATGGAGCCGTCGCCCATATGGTCGTCGCGGATCAGGATATTGCGGCTGTTGAGATGCAGGACGCGAACCCGCTCGACGCCCAGATAGGCCATGTCGGCTTGGAGATAGTCGAGCAGAGCCTGCCAGCTCGACAATATGGGACGCGCCTCCACCTCCTGCTTCAACATGCGCAGGGTCGCGGCCTGCACGATCTTGATCGCGGCTATGCTCGTCTCGCCCAGCCCGTCGATCCGGGCCAGCGCCTGCCAGTCCGCCGTGAGGACGCCGCCCAGCGAACCGAAGCGCGCGATCAGGGACTTGGCCAGCGGTTTCGTGTCCCGGCGCGGAATGGCGAGGGCGAGGAGATATTCCAGTATCTCATGGTCGAGAAGCGCGCCGCCTCCGCCCTCGGCCAGTCGCTGGCGCAGCCGCGCGCGGTGGCCGGCATGGGGTGATTCACCCTTGCCGCCGGTCCCGCCGCCGTCAGTCCTGCCATCGTCCCCCGGATCGCTCATCATTCACCGCATATCGCAGGAAAGTGCCGCATGGGAATGCGCTTTCTCGGCCGAAACGGCGCCTCGTACCCGCATAGCGAGATATTGGGGGAGAAAATGGCCGCGTCGGTCGTTATCATCTCGGAATGACGAGGTTGCGGGTCGTTTGAGCGAGGTGGCGGACACTGAGGAAGCGCGTGGGGAGGAAAGGCGGCAGCAGTCCCGCCGCGCTCCCCTGTTGGTCGGCGCGGGCATGGTCGCTCTGGCGCTCGGCTCGCTGTGGCTGATGCGCGCGCCCATCGCGGAAAATCTGATCGCGCGGGAGCTGGCGGCGCGCAACATCCGCATGCGCTATCATGTCGCGTCCATCGGCCCGCGCACGCAGCGCCTGGAGAATATCGTGCTGGGCGACCCCCGCCGTCCCGACCTTACCGCGCGCTGGGTGGAGGTGGATATCTCCTTCGCGGGCTTCGCGCCGGGGGTGGCGGCGGTGCGGGCCTCCGGCGTCCGGCTG
Source organism: Sphingobium sp. (assembly GCA_047602685.1). Taxonomy (GTDB): domain Bacteria; phylum Pseudomonadota; class Alphaproteobacteria; order Sphingomonadales; family Sphingomonadaceae; genus Sphingobium. The sequence goes on along the minus strand of JASGGS010000081.1, from coordinate 5,117 downwards.
AACGGTTCCTTTCTGGACGGCACATTGTCGCTGGGCGAAGTCGACAAGTTTCTGGGGGGAGGGGAAACGGCCGATACCGTCCTTCCCGACATTCGCATCGGGCTGTCGGATGCGCGGGCTTCCATCCGGACCGACCATGGACCGCTCGGAATGGACATTCGGGGCAATGGCAATCTGCGCGACGGTTTTGCCGGGCATGCGGCGCTGGCAATGCCCACCGCGCGGGCAGGGGATTGCGGGGGCAGGCGCCTGCTGGCCAGCCTTGCCGTCTCCATGCGGGCCGGTTCGCCGAGGTTGAGGGGACCGGTGAGCGCGGAGGCGATCGGCTGCCCGGCCCAGGGTATCGCCCTGGCCTCGCCCCGCGTCGACATCGATGCGCGGATCAATGACAGGTTCACGCGCCTGGAAGGGTCGGGCGAACTGGCCGCGCGGGCCGTGCGCGCCTCCGGCATGACGCTGGGCGGCGTGGGCGGCTCGGTGAGCCTCAAGGCCGACAAGACCCGCTTCGAGGGGAATGGACGCGTCCATGGCGACAATCTCTCCTCCGCGCGGATATTGGCGGGCGCGTCGGAACTCTCCCTGCATTTCGAGGGGGCGACGCCGCCCGGACGGCCCGCTCTGGCCGGGCTGGACGGCACGCTGGCACTGAAGGATGTGGCATCGCGATCGCGCGATCCGCTCGCCGGACTGGCGGGAAGCGCATCGGGAACCCCTTTCGCCCCGCTCGTGGCCCGCCTCGCAAGGGCCGTGCGCGATGCGGGCGGCGACAACCGATTGTCCACCGGCTTTGCGATCCGCATGGCGGGACCGGCGGGAGCGGCGAGCCTGACCGACCTCCATTTCGCATCGGGCAGCGGAGCCCGGCTCGACCTGCCGGAGGGAAGCCGCGCCACCGTCGGCTGGCCTGACGGGCGCTGGAGCGTCGCGGGCAATCTCGCGCTGGGCGGCGGCGGTTTCCCGCAGGGGACGCTTTCCCTCAAGCAGGATGCGCGCGGGGGGCTGTCGGGGACGCTCGACCTGCGGCCTTATGAGGCGTCGGGCGCCCGCCTTGCCTTGGCGCCGGTGCGGTTCGGCGCGGCGCCGGATGGCACGAGCCGCTTCGCGACGGTGGCCTCGGTCGACGGCCCCCTGTCCGATGGCGCGGTGAAAGGCCTGACGCTGCCCCTGCGCGGGACGTTCGGTCCGTCCGGCGCGTTCTCGCTCAATGGAGGATGCGTGCCGCTGCGCTGGCAGTCGCTCCGGATTTCGACCCTGGCGCTCGATCCCGCCTCGCTCGACCTGTGCCCGGAGGAGGGCGATGCCCTGCTGCGCCTCGCCGGAGGTCGGGCAAGCGGCGGCGCGCGGGCCAGGAATGTCCGGCTCGCCGGTCGCATCGGTTCCAGCCCCCTCCGCATCGGCGCGGCGGAGATGGCGTTCGGCCTGTCCCGCTCCGCCTTTCGCGGCTCCCGCGTGGAAGCGCGCATCGGCGAGGGGGAGGCGCCCGTCCTATTGGGGGCTGCCACGCTCGACGGCCTTTTTCGGGAAGGCGGGGTCGCCGGCGGATTTGGCGCCGGCCATGGCCGAATCGGCAGCGTGCCGCTCGACCTGACGGAGATGGCGGGGCGCTGGCGATTTGCCGGCGGCAGGCTGGATGTGGACGGCGCGCTTCGCGTGTCGGACACGGCCCCCGATCCCCGGTTCAGCCCCGTCATGTCGCGCGATGCGAAGCTGACGCTCGTTAATGGCCGGATCAGCGCGAATGGCCGGTTGCAGCATCCGACGCAGGGTGGCCCCTTCGCGCGGGTCGAGATCGCGCATACTCTCTCCTCCGGGCAGGGCGATGCGCGCTTCGCGCTGGAGAATCTGCGTTTCGGCAACGCGCTTCAGCCCGACGACCTGACGCCGCTGGCGCTGGGCGTGGTCGCCAATGTGGATGGCGCCGTCACGGGACAGGGCGAGATTCGCTGGTCCGGCGACCAGGTGAGGAGCACCGGCCGTTTCGCGACGGAAGGCATGAACCTCGCCGCTGCCTTTGGCCCGGTGCAGGGCCTGTCGACCACGCTCGATTTCACCGACCTGCTGGGCCTGGAGACCGCGCCCCGCCAGGTGGCGAGACTGAAATCGGTCAATCCAGGCGTGGAGGTGAATGACGGCACCATCCGCTTCCAGCTCGTCAAGGACAGCCGGGCGCGGATAGAGGGCGGCGAATGGCCCTTTGCGGGCGGGCGCCTGATCCTGCTGCCCAGCAGCATGGATTTCGACGCGAAGGGCGCGCGCAATCTGATCTTCCGCGTGGCGGGCTTCGACGCGGGCGCCTTCATCAACACGATGGAACTCAAGAATATTTCCGCCACCGGCACTTTCGACGGCCTGTTGCCGATGGTGTTCGACGCGACGGGCGGACGGATAGCGGGCGGCATATTGGTCGCCCGGCAGGAGGGCATGCCGCCGCTGCTGGTCGAGAGCGCGCAGAATCTGACCGTGCCATGCGATCCGGCGCGGCAGGCGGGGACGCTTTCCTATGTCGGGGACGTGTCGAATGCCGAGATGGGCACCTATGGCAAGCTGGCCTTCGACGCGCTCAAGCGGCTGCGCTACAAATGCCTGACGATCCTGCTCGACGGGGCGATCGACGGGGAGTTCGTCACCCGCGTGGCGATAAACGGCGTGAACCAGGGATCGGAGGAATCGCGCAAGTCCGCGATCATGCGCAACTTCCTCGGCATACCCTTCATCTTCAATGTCCGAATCGAGGCGCCTTTCCGCGGCCTGCTCAACACCTACCAGTCCTTCGTCGATCCGACGGCACTGGTGCGGGGCAGCCTGGGGCCGCAATATCAGACGGTTCTCGAAAACAGGCTTGCCGTTCAGCCCTCCGAAAGCGAGAACGGCGCATCCAGGGAGGGTGAATGACGATTTCGACTATCTTGCCCGCACGCCGGCTGCCGCTGATCCTCGGCGGTGTGGCGGCTTGCGCCCCGCTGATGGGCCTGGGCGGCTGCATCCAGGTGAAGACGCCCGACAAGCCGATCGAGATCAACCTCAATGTGAAGGTCCAGCAGGAAGTGGTCGTGCGCCTGCAACAGGACGCCAAGGACCTGATCCAGAACAATCCGGAGCTGTTTCCACAATGACCAAGGGCAAGATTTTCCTCGGCGCGGCGCTGGCCGTCGGCGCCGTCCTCGTGGCGGGGGGCGTGCTGTCCTCCCGCGTGTCGGCCCAGACGCCCGCCGTCACCGCCGCCATAGCGGACGGATCGGTCGGCGAGCAGTCGGACGGCTATCTCGGCATCAACGGCAGCGTTTCGGCGGATGTGCGTTCGGGCGTCGAGGCGATCAACATCAAGCGGCGCGCGGCCTATACCGATCTGGCCGCGAAGCGCGGGGTGACGGTCGCCGACATGGCGGCCGCCACCGGGTGCCAGACGCTGGCGGGCCGCGTGAAGCAGGGGCAGGCCTATCGCATCGCGGGCGGCGCGTGGCAGACCAAGGGCGCGGGACCGATCAGCCTGCCGGACTATTGCGCGAACGCAAATTAAACCTCTTCACGAGTTGGCTTCCCGGCCGGGTTGACTTAGCCGGGCACCCTTTCTAAACGGGCCGCGCCTTGACGGGTGCGGCCTTGCCGTTTCATGACTTCGAGCCTGTTCGCCGCCCGGCACGGGATGGCAGAAAAGGGAGCGGATACATGGCGGAAACCGAACCCGGACAGGACCCTGTCGGTGAAGATGCGCGGATCGCGTCGCTGCAAGAGCGGCTGGCCCGCGCGGAACAGGCCGAAACGGCCAGGACAGGCAAAACGGGGGTGCCCGCGGCGGACGAGAATTATCGTCTGGGCAATCGCGTCTTGGCTGAACTGGTGGGGGCACCTGTCGGTGGTGCGTTGATCGGATGGGTCCTGGACCGTCTGTTCGGCACGTCGCCTTGGCTCCTGTTGCTGATGCTCTTCATGGGCTTCGTCGTCGGCTTCAGGAATATAATTCGGATTTCGACAAAGCGTCCTGATCAGTGAAAGGGCGCTTTTGTTATAGTATTCAGGGGTGAACGTGGCAGGCAAAATCGACCCGATGCACCAGTTCGCGATCGAACCGCTGTTCGGTACGGACCATCTGGCAATTGGCGGCTATAACATCGCCTTCACCAACAGCGCTCTCTATATGGTCGCGGCTGCGGTCGTCCTGTGGGTCTTCGTGATCGGCGGCATGAAGCGCGAGCTGGTTCCGGGGCGCTGGCAGGCGGCGGTGGAATATTTCACCAGCTTCATCAACAACCTGCTGCTTGCCAATGTGGGCGAGGCCGGCAAGAAGTACATCCCCTATGTCTTCTCGTTGTTCATGTTCATCCTCCTGGCGAACTTCCTGGGCCTGCTGCCTCTCGGCCTGATCGGCCTCCACCCCTTCACCTTCACCAGCCATTTCACGGCGACCGGCGTGCTCGCCATATTGAGCTTCGGCATCGTCCTGATCGTCGGCTTCGCGAAGCACGGCTTCCACTTCTTCTCGCTGTTCGTGCCGCACGGCACCCCGGCCGCGATGGTGGTGCCGCTGTTCTTCATAGAGCTGGTGTCGTTCATGGTCCGTCCCTTCAGCCTCGGCCTGCGACTGTTCGTCGCCATGACGGCCGGCCACGTGCTGCTGAAGGTGCTGGCGGGCTTCGTGATCAATGCGTCGAACGCCAGCCCGTTCCTGGGCCTGACCGTCGGCAGCGCCAGCTTCCTCCTGATGGTCGGCATCAGCGCGCTGGAAATGCTGGTCGCGGTAATCCAGGCCTATGTGTTCGCGCTGCTGACCTCGGTCTACATCAACGACGCCGAAAATCTTCACTAATTCCCAACAACACGTTAAAAACCGTTCTAGAAAAAGGAGTTATCGACATGGACGCAGAAGCCGCAAAGGTCCTGGGCGCTGGTCTGGCCGCTATCGGCGCGGGCATTGCCGCCCTCGGCGTGGGCAACGTCTTCTCGGCTTTCCTCGAAGGCGCGCTGCGTAACCCCGGCGCCGCCGACGGTCAGCAGGGCCGCCTGTTCATCGGCTTCGCCGCCGCGGAGCTTCTGGGTCTGCTGGCGTTCGTCATCGCCATGATCCTGGTCTTCGTGGCATGAAGAATACTGACGATGATCGCGGCGGGATGTCCTTGACG
>JASGGS010000009.1:0-42964 GCA_047602685.1 Sphingobium sp. | reverse complement strand
GTTCGCAGCACTTCTCCACGCTGCGAGGTGACCGGAGGATATTCATGAACATCATGCCGCAGCCGGATGACGCGGATACGCCCAGGCCCCGTGCCTATCTCTCCAATGAAGAGGCGGCCGCCTACCTCAAGCTCTCGCCGCGCACGCTGGAAAAACAGCGTGTTGTCGGCGGCGGCCCACGCTTTCGCAAGCTGGGCCGCAGGGTCGTCTATGCCGTCACCGATCTCGATGCATGGGTCGGCGAGCGGACCTGCGACACCACCTCCGATCCCAACTACGCGCTGTCGCGTTGAACATCGTGCGGCAGCCCCGCCACGCCAGCAGCGAACGCCGTCAGCTCGATCTCTTCCGGGCGATCCCCGGCGATCTCGCCCCGCGCGATGCGCAGGATCTTATGTCCTGGCCCTTCTTCAGTCTCGCCAAATCGAAACGTGTGAGACCCATCGATTTTCGCATGGGCGACGTGACCATATCGGTGGAAGCCACGGCCGAGCATGGCATGGCCACGATATGGGATGCGGACGTGCTGATCTGGGCCGCGAGCCAGATCGTCGAGGCGCGGGATACCGGGCTGCCGACGTCCCGCCTGATGATGGCCACCCCACATGAAATCCTTCGCTTCATCGAGCGCGGCACCAATGTCGAGAATTACGAACGGCTCAAGGCAGCCCTCGACCGGCTTCAGTCCACCACCGTCGCCACGTCGATCCGGCAACCGACCCAGCGCAGGCGCCACCGCTTCTCCTGGATCAATGAATGGAAGGAAGTGGCGGATTCCAGCGGTCGGCCGCTCGGCATCGAGCTGATAGTTCCCGACTGGTTCTATGCCGGCGTCATCGATCAGGCGCTCATCCTCACCATCGACCGGGCGTATTTCTCGCTGACCGGCGGACTCGAACGCTGGCTCTACCGCATCGTGCGAAAGCATGGGGGTAAGCAGGAGGGCGGATGGAGCTTCGATGTGGCGCATCTTTACGCCAAATCCGGCTCTCTGTCTCCGCTTCGCCGGTTTGCCTTCGAACTGCGCGCCATAGTCGGCCGTCAGCCGCTGCCAGGATATCGCCTGCACCTCGAACATAGTCTCGGGCGCGACCGGCTGAACTTTGTCCCAATCCCCGTCGATCCGTTCGAGGCCGCCGCAAAGCGCTTCGGCCTCCTGCCTGTGGATAAGTCACGATGATGCTCGCCCTATCAGGAACAGAAGCGCTCGCCCTATCGGGAACGCCGGGTTCGCCCTATCAGGAACGCGAATCACATCTAACCATCTGTAATTTATTACAGATTCCAGCCATTAACGTTGCTAACATAGATTCCTACGGAATCTTTCTAACGCTGGGCAGTTTTTCGCGACCTGTGGACAGGTTCTCGGGCGCCCCAGCCAGATGGCCCGCCACCTCCGTCGCGACACTTCGATCCGACATGGGTGAACTCCCCCCGATGCGATCGTCTGTATCGAGGCGGATGCCATGATCGTCGCACTCCTCAATCAGAAGGGTGGCGTCGGCAAAACGACGCTGGCGCTTCATCTTGCCGGGCAATGGGCGAGCGAAGGCCGGCGCGTCCAGCTCATTGACGCTGATCCGCAAGGCTCCGCGCTGGACTGGTCACAACAGCGCGCTGCCGAGGGGCTACCGCGCCTGTTTGGCGTCATCGGCCTGGCGCGCGATACCGTCCACCTGGAAGCCCCCGAACTGGCTCGCGATGTGGACATGCTCGTGATCGATGGTCCGCCGCGCGTTGCCACGCTTCTGCGCTCATCCCTGTTCGCCTGCGATGTCGCGCTGATTCCCGTGCAGCCTTCTCCGCTGGATGGCTGGGCTTCTGCCGAGATGGTCAAGCTGGTCGAACAGGCACGGATCTACAAGCCGGCGCTGGCGGCGCGCTTTCTGTTGAACCGCTGTCCGGCCCGCACGCTCATTGCTCGCACGACGGCAGACAGCCTGGCCGATCATGACCCACCGCTGATCGCGCAGCATGTCGGACAACGCGTGGTTTTCGCTGATGCCATGCAAAGCGGACGCCTGGCATCGGAGATCGATCCTCAGGCTGCCGCCGCACGTGAGATAGCCGCGCTGGCTGGCGAGATCATGAGGTTGGCGCCATGAGCGGAAACCGAACCCGTTCCGCTTTTGCGTCCCGTCCCGGCAATGCCGAAACATGGATCGGCGGCGCCGATCTGCCGCGACATGCCACGAAGCAACCGGCCAACAGCGCAAGGCTGACGATCGACGTCACTCCGGCTTTGCGTGCCCGGATAAAGGTGTCCGCCTTCCGGCGAGGCATGACCGTAGCGGATCTCATTCGCGACATGCTGCGCGAGGCTTTCCCCGACAAGGAGGACGACCCGCCGCCCTGAGTGTCACCGAGCAGACAGCCATCATCCCGATTTCATGAGGATTTCATCATGTCCGCCAATATCCTGACTCGCTGCGACAACGGCTATGTCGGCCGCATTCTTACCCTGACTATCGACCGCATGATCCTCCTCCATCCCGTCGAAGGCGATCATGCGAACGGTCCCGCCTATCGCGTTCACCTCGACGACGCGGACGGCCCGGAAATCGGGGCGGCATGGAAACACACAGGGCCGAAAGCCGGCGACTATCTCGCCATGGAACTCGACGATCCTGCTTTCTTCGGCCAGCCACTGCGCGCCCATCTGTTTCACACCGATGTCGATGGCGTCCTCGCACTGAGCTGGAACAGACCCCAGCGCCGCGAAGACCGTGCCTGATCCACATGCGGTCCGTTTTCACCGACGCCGCGCTGATGCATCAGCCGGAAATGGCTGACGATCGGTTGTGCTTCGGCGATCCTGCCGAAACGCGGACTTTATCGCCGCGCCGCTCGATCGCTTCTTTCGTCCCAGGCGCCATCTTCGCCTACATACGCTGGCGCGGCGGCGAGCATGGCACGACCTCATGGCGCCTCTGGGTTCTGTGCGCTGCCGCGCCAGGGGAGAGAATTCAGTCAATCGACGGCATCACCCCCGGCGCGCACATCCTGCTTGCCGTTGCCGGACCACCCAAGGTCCGGCAAGTGCTGGCGCTGATCGATGCGATCGAACGCGCCGGCTTCAGCCCTGCTGACGTGGCGGCGAGCTGGTGGCGCGTCGCCCACAATCGGATTGCCGCCAATCGCACCGTTCGTCCCTACGGGCTGGATGAGCATCGCGCCGATCTGGTGCGCCGAAGGATCGCACCATGAACCGGCGCCGCATCGCGATCATGGCGACGGTAGCCGGCATGACAATAGCGTTGGCGTTTGCGGGAATCGCCAAGCCTTCCGCGCGCATTGCCTATAACAGGACAACGAGCATGCCACTCGGTCTTTACCGGCTCGAACCGTTCGTTCAGCCGCAGCGCGGCATGCTCGTCATGACGCGGCTGCCCGCCGACGCCGCGACTATCGCAGCGCAGCGCCGATATCTGCCTGCGAGTGTGCCGGCGCTCAAGCGCGTGGCGGCGATGACGGGATCAATCGTTTGCCGCCACGGGTTACGCGTGACGATCGACGGGCAGGACGCTGTCCGGGCGCTCGATCGTGATCGCATGGGCCGCGGTCTGCCGGTCTGGCAGGGATGCCGACAGCTTCGCCAGGGACAGGTCTTCCTGCTGTCAGGGACCGATCCCGCTGCCTTTGACGGGCGCTATTTTGGTCCGGTCTCGACAGCACTCATTATTGCCGAAGCGAGAGCGCTATGGACATGGTGAAGCTTGGGCTGGCCATCCTGCTGTTCGGCGCGGTGCCCGCCCACGCGCAGACATACCCTGATCCCTATAGCGCCCATATCGCCGAGGCGGCCGCGCGCTTCAGCCTGCCCGAGCATTGGATCCGCGCGGTCATGCGAACGGAGAGCGCGGGCGATCCCGGCGCGACATCGCATGCCGGTGCGATGGGCCTCATGCAGGTGATGCCCGGCACCTATGCTGAAATGAGGGCACGCTATGGCCTGGGTCCCGATCCCTATGCCGTGCGCGACAATATCCTCGCCGGCACAGCCTATCTGCGCGAGATGTATGATCGGTACGGGTCGCCGGGCTTCCTTGCAGCCTATAATGCAGGTCCGGGCCGGCTGGACGACCATCTGCGCGATGGCCGCCCGCTGCCCGCCGAAACCCGCCGCTACGTGGCCCTCATCGCTCCCAGACTTCGCGGCCCATCGACCAGGATATCGTCTGTGCCGGCCGTTTACGAGAAAGCGCCCGACACGATATTCGCTGTGCGCGCACAAGCCGCCGCTCCGGTCGCGAAGCCGTTGGCGCGTGAACAGAGTGACAGCCTCTTCGTCATTCGCCGCGATACCCGCGAGGGCGCTTTGCCGCCTCCCGACGTTCAGCAGGAATAGGTCCATGGGCCGTGGAAAGAGGCGGGAAGAGCAGGAAAAGCTGTCTCGCAAGATAAAAGGGACCAGCGCATGCGCGGTCCCAAACCGGGGTCTGCACGTTGGTTTTCGATGCGCACCGCGTGGCGCATCATGCGCTGGAGCAGATCAGGAACTGGCCGAATTCCGCGCTTCTTCCATGCGCATTTACGCTGCAACGCACTGGAGCACGCGATGAGCGGCCGCGATGATGACCGCTTCGAACCCCGCGCCGGTAAATCCCGCGACAGCGGCCAGGCGCGGATACGAGCGCCAAAACGCTTCACGGCTCAAGTCCTGCGTGCGGCCAACCAGGCGCGAGGCGGCAATGCGATCGGACGCGCAACCCGTCGCGGGGTGAAAGGCCGTGGCCGCGTGGCCGCGACCATCCTTAAAGGTCGCGCCAACTCACATGGCCGGCGCGTCGTGGTGAAGACCCGCCTGGTCAATATTCGAAAGGCGGCAGCAGGCTCGACCGCGCGCCATGTGGGCTACATCGAACGCGACGGCGTCACGCGCGAAGGGACAGCGGGCCAGGCCTATGATCGCGTAGCCGACGCGACCGATAGCAAAACCTTCGTCGAACGGGCCGAGGGGGACCGTCATCAGTTCCGCTTCATCGTCTCGGCTGAGGATGCAGAGGACATCGCCGACCTGCGCCGTTTCACCTGCGATCTCATGGCACGTATGGAAACCGACCTTGGCACCCGCCTCGACTGGATCGCCGTAGACCACTGGGACACAGACAATCCACACAGCCATGTCATCGTGCGAGGCATCGACGAACGTGGCGCCGACCTTGTCATCGATGGAGATTACATCGCGCACGGGCTGCGCCTGCGCGCCAGCGAACTGGCGACCGACTGGCTTGGACCAGTGACGGAGCGCGAACTGCGCGAGCGAATGACCCGCGAAGTCGATCAGGAGAGGTTGACCGGCCTCGATCGCAGGCTGTTGGCGATGCAGGTCGCCCAAGGCTCCATCCGGCTTGATATGGGCGAGGATGAGAATGCAAGGTTTCAGCGCCGACAGCTTGGCGGCCGTCTCCAGACTCTTGAACGGCTCGGACTTGCCAATCGCGATCGTGATGGTGCCTGGCGGTTACGGGATGGCACCGAACAGGTTTTGCGCGACATTGGCGAACGCGGCGACATCATTCGCACGATGCAGCGCGCCCTTTCCGGCGAGACCCGCGCATTCGAGATCTTCGCCAGCGGCGAGGCTGTCGGCCGCATCGCCCGGAAGGGACTGGCGGATGAGCTGGAAGATCGCAGTTACCTGATCGTCGATGGCATTGACGGCAAGGCTCGCTACGTGGTGCTGCCATCCGGCATCGATCTCACGGCCTATCCTGAAGGAGGCATTGTTCGGGTGCGAAGCGTTGCCGCCGAACCGCGCAGTGCCGACCGAACGATCGATGCTCTGGCAGGCGCAGCGCGCATCTACCGGCCGGACATGCATCTTGCGGTCGCGCAGGCCGATGCCCGAGGAACCTCAGACCCCGCCTCCTTCGTGCGCGCCCATGTGAGGCGTCTCGAAGCCTTGCGGCGGATCGGCGCGGCAGACCGGCTGAACGATGGCACCTGGCGTCTGCCGAAGGACTTTCTCGATCGAGCCGCCGCACATGAGGCCGGAACGCTGGGTGGTGTGCGCGTGGATGTCCTGTCGCATCTGCCAGTCGATCGTCAGCTTCGCACGATCGGGGCAACCTGGCTTGATCGCAGTCTGCTCGATGGAACGACGCCCGCGCCCATCGGGTTTGGGGCGACGGTACGCGAGGCACTCGACGGGCGCCGCGCCTTTCTCGCCAGGGAGGGGCTGGCTGAACAGCAGGGCACTCGGATTCGCCTGGCCCGTAATCTGCTCGATACCCTGCGCCGCCGCGAGATTGCCGATGTAGCAAAGGATATTGCAGCGGAAACCGGGCTCCCATATCGCCCTGTCGCCGAAGGCGATCATGTCGCAGGGACCTATCGCCGGTCGATTCAACTTGCCAGCGGCCGGTTTGCGATGCTGGAGCATGGTATGGGGTTCAGCCTTGTCCCATGGCGGCCCGTTATCGAACCGAAGATCGGACAGGCCGTCAGTGGCGTGATGCGCGGCGGTAATATCAATTGGGATTTCGGCCGAAGCAGAGGCCCCGCGATATAGCCCTCTCATTCCGCAACTCGTGGCAGATCATCGTCCTCGCCGATGGAGCGCGGCTCTCCGAATCAGGGCCGAGGATATGCTCAGGAGGCCTGCCGAAGTCTGTTGCCGCAACTTTCATGGATTACTTAAAGAAAACTCCATTTCGGATAAATTTGTCTGGTACGCGCTGGACTTATACGAAGCACGATCTGGTTTACCTGCGACATTTCAAGCATTTCGCATGACTCCTTTCGTCTTTGACCTCATAGTTTTCTTACCATGATCTTCCCTGTGACGTGCCTGTCCGCACGCCGATGGGGGAGAATGCGGCATGACGCCGACCAAGATCCTGATCGGTCAAATCATGGTGGTGCTGCTCATCGCCCTCGCTGCGCTGTGGTTCGCAACACAATGGGCAGCGGCAGCGCTGGGGCATCAACCGCAACTTGGCAGCCCATGGTTCATGCTCTCAGGGCATCCCATCTATCGGCCATGGTCGCTGTTTCCGTGGTGGTTCTCCTACGACGCCTATGCCCCGGAAATATTCCATAAGGCCGGGATGATCGCCGCCACCGGCGGCGTCCTGGGAGCGCTTTCCGCCGTGATCGGGTCGGTCTGGCGGGCGCGGCAATCAAAGCTGGTTACGACCTACGGTTCCGCTCGCTGGGCCAGTTCCCGTGATCTGCGCCGAGCGGGCCTAAGTGGGCAGGCAGGCGTCTTTCTCGGGAAGGTCAACGACGACTATCTGCGCCACGACGGTCCCGAGCATGTCATGGCTTTCGCGCCCACGCGAAGCGGCAAGGGCGTGGGTCTCGTCATCCCCACGCTTCTCACCTGGCCCCATTCGGCGGTCATTCACGACATCAAGGGAGAGAACTGGCAACTGACGGCCGGGTATCGCGCCAGCTTTTCGCATTGCCTGCTTTTCAATCCGACCGATCCCGTCTCCGCGGCCTACAATCCCCTGCTGGAAGTCCGGCGCGGCGCGCATGAAGTGCGCGACGTTCAGAATATCGCCGACATCCTCGTCGACCCCGAAGGCTCGATCGAGAAACGCAACCACTGGGAAAAGACCAGTCACGCGCTGCTCGTCGGCGCGATCCTGCATGTTCTTTACGCCGAGCGCGACAAGACACTGCGCGGCGTCGCCAATTTCCTGTCCGATCCGGCTCGCGCGTTCGATCGCACGCTGAAGGTCATGATGACCACGGCTCATCTCGGGCCGACCGGCGTGCATCCCGTTGTCGCGTCCTCCGCTCGCGAGGTGCTGAACAAATCCGAAAATGAGCGCTCTGGCGTACTCAGCACCGCGATGTCGTTTCTGGGACTCTACCGCGATCCGACCGTCGCGGCCGTGACCTCGCATTGCGACTGGCGGATCGACGATCTCGTCGAAGCTGCCAATCCGATCTCGCTCTATCTGGTTGTTCCCCCTTCGGACATCAGCCGCACCAAACCGCTGATCCGACTGATCCTCAATCAGATCGGACGACGCCTGACCGAAACGCTGGAGACCGGCAACACCTCGAAACGCCGCAAGGTGCTGCTGATGCTCGATGAATTTCCGGCACTCGGCCGTCTGGATTTCTTCGAGTCCGCGCTGGCCTTCATGGCCGGCTACGGACTACGCGCCTTTCTTATCGCCCAATCGTTGAACCAGATCGACAAGGCCTATGGCGATAACAATTCGATCCTGGACAATTGCCATGTCCGCATAACCTTCTCCACCAACGACGAGCGTACCGCCAAGCGTATTTCGGATGCGCTCGGCACGGCGACCGAACTGCGCGCGCAGCGCAACTATGCCGGACATCGCCTCTCGCCATGGCTCGGCCATCTGATGGTGAGCCGCCAGGAAACCGCCCGCCAGCTTCTGACACCGGGCGAAGTCATGCAGCTTCCGCCCGACGAGGAAATCGTCATGGTGTCGAGCCATCCCCCCGTCCGCGCCAAGAAGCTGCGCTATTATGAGGACGGCAATTTCAACCGCCGCATCATATTGCCCCCGGCACTCAGGCTTGGGCCTTATACGGACCGCCCCGCACCGCGTCCCGACGACTGGAGCCAGCTCGAACCTGTCGAAGCCGCCATTACGGCTCTGCCAATAAGCCCCGACGAACAAAGCGAAGGCGGACCGCGCCGTGAACCGGAACTGGAGGCGGGCTCCGTTTCTGGCGCATCGGAACCCGTCACCCCGGAAGTTCAGTGGGCCGATGACGATCTCGATGAGACCGCCGACCGCCGCTTCGCGGAGCCCGATCCGCGTTTGCAGCGTGCCGCTCGCCTTGCCGCACTCGATCCAGACGATGGGATCGTGCTGTGAACCGCTATCGCCTTTCGACCTTCATCGAGAACGATCATCATGACCGGATCGGACGATTGGCTGCGCGAACCGGTCTGAGCAAATCGGAAATCGTCGCCGCCGCCATCGCCTCCTATCTGTCTCCAGACGGTGGCGACAAGCGGGAAGCGGCTCTTGCCGCCCGGCTCGATCGACTTGGCCGTCAATATGAAAGGCTCGAACGCGACCAGACGATTCTGATCGAGACACTCTCACTCTTCATTCGTCACACGCTGACCGTGACCGCGCCCGTGCCGGCGACCCATCAGGAGGCCGCATTGGCGCAGGGCCGCGAGCGGTTCCGACAATTTGTTGAACAGCTCGCGCGCCGCCTCCAGCAGGATCGCAGCCTCGTTCGCGAGGTCCATGAGGAAATCTTTCCCGATGCAAGCCGCTATGCAGCCCCCGGTACGCGGCCGACCGACAGCGACAGCGGCGTTTCATGAGCGGCAACGCGCATCTGCGGCCTGTGCCAGAAACGACGGCCGACCGGCAGATCCGCATGCTGCGCACCGCCATGGGGCCAGCCATCGCGGCAGCGCTCGGCGATCCCGACGTAATCGAAGTCCTGCTCAATCCGGACGGCAGCCTCTGGACCGACCGGTTGTCAATCGGGCGCGCGCCTACCGGAATCAGCCTCTCCGCTGCCGATGCCGAACGCATCATCAAGGTGATTGCACACCATGTCGGCGTCGAGGTCGATCGCCGCGCGCCTTTATTGTCGGCGGAACTGCCGGAAACCGGCGAGCGGTTCGAAGGCCTGCTGCCTCCCGTTGTCGCCGCGCCCAGCTTTGCAATCCGCAAGCGCGCGAGTCTGGTCTTCACGCTTGAGCGCTACGTAGAGAACGGCATCCTGACGCGCGATCAGGCGACCTATCTGTGCGAGGCCGTTCGCGAGCGCCGCAATATCGTCATCGCCGGTGGGACATCGACCGGCAAGACGACGCTGGCCAACGCCCTTCTCGATATTGTCGCGCAGACCGGTGATCGGGTCATCATTCTCGAAGATACCCGAGAACTGCAATCCCTGTCCGACGATCAGGTCCCGCTGCGAACCAAGCCTGGCGTGGCATCCATGGCCGAACTGGTCCGCTCGACGTTGCGCCTTCGCCCTGATCGTATCGTCATCGGGGAGGTCCGAGGTCCCGAAGCGCTCGATCTGCTCAAGGCATGGGGAACCGGGCATCCCGGTGGCATCGCTACTGTCCACGCAGGATCCGCCATCGGCGCTCTCCACCGGCTCGAACAGCTCATCCAGGAGGCTGTCGTCGCTGTCCCTCGCGCGCTGATCGCTGAAGCCGTGGACGTCATCATCTTCATCGCAGGGCGCGGCAGTGCACGCCGCGTCCGCGACATCGTCCGCGTCACCGGACTGACCCCGGACGGCTACCGCCTCGAACCCGTTTATTCAGGAGACGCGCCATGACGCTTTCACGCTTTTACGGAAAATCGCAAAACCGGATTTCCGGCTCCACATTTTTACTGACGGCCGGCATCGCCCTGCTCGCGATCTGGCCGGAGGCCGCCCATGCATCGGGATCGTCCATGCCATGGGAAGGCCCACTTCAGAGCATCCTGGAATCGATCGAAGGCCCCGTGGCCAAGATTATCGCCGTCATCGTTATCATCGTGACCGGCCTCGGCCTGGCTTTCGGCGACAGCAATGGCGGCTTCCGGAAATTGATCCAGATCGTTTTCGGTTTGTCGATCGCCTTCGCTGCCAGTTCCTTCTTCCTCACCTTTTTCAGCTTTGCCGGCGGAGCGGTGGTCTGATGGCCGCGCTGCTCCCCGAAGGATATGAGGTGCCGCTACACCGGTCCCTCACCGAGCCGATCCTGCTCGGCGGAGCGCCGAGACCAATTGCGATATCGGTGGGAACACTCGCAGCGGCCGTAGGGATCGGTCTTCAGATCTGGATCGCGGGCCTGCTCATCTGGCTGATCGGTCACTCGCTCGCCGTCTGGGGCGCGAGGACGGACAGCCAGTTTCCGCAGGTCTTTGCCCGTCACATTAAGCACCGCGGCTATCTGGAGGCGTGAGGTCATGATGAATCTCGCCGAATATCGCCGTCGTCCCGCCAGCATCGCCGACTGGCTGCCATGGGCCGGTCTGGTTGCGCAGGGCGTGGTGCTCAACAAGGACGGCGCCTTCCAACGCAGCGCGTCGTTTCGCGGCCCCGACCTCGATAGTGCGACACCGGGCGAACTGGTCGCAATCACCGCGAGGCTCAACAATGCGCTCAAGCGCCTCGGTACTGGCTGGGCCATTTTTGTCGAAGCCACGCGGCGGACGGCGGCACCCTATCCCACAGCCATCTTTCCCGATCCGCTTTCCTGGCTGATCGACGAGGAGCGGCGTGCGGCCTTCGATGAGAGCAGCGAACTGTTCGAAAGCGTCTATCACCTCACTCTGGTTTTCCTTCCCCCCGAGGAAGCGCGCGCAAAGGCCGGCGCCCTGCTATATGAGAGCGAGGAACCGCGCGGCGTGGACTGGCATGACCAGCTCGGCCGTTTCGTCGAGACGACACAGCGTTTCGCCGGGCTTCTCGAAGGCGTGCTTCCGGCTTTCCAATGGCTCGATGATGATGACACGCTCACCTATCTTCACGACTGCGTGTCGAGCGTCCACCATCCGGTGCAAACGCCCGAAGTACCGTTCCATCTTGATGCGCTGATCGCCGACACCCCCCTGACGGGTGGCCTCGCGCCGATGCTGGGGACCGCGCATCTTCGTACGCTGACGGTGCGCGGCTTTCCCGCTTCCACGTGGCCGGGAATGCTCGACGAACTCAATGCGCAGGGCTTCGCCTATCGCTGGTCGGTGCGCTTCCTGTGCATGGAAAAGCCCGAGGCAGAAAGGGAACTCGCCAAACGGCGGCGGCAATGGTTCGCCAAGCGCAAGGGTATCGTGACGCTCCTGCGTGAAAGCATCTTCAATCAGGAATCGCCGCTGGTGGACTCCGATGCGGCGAACAAGGCGGCCGATGCCGATGAAGCCCTGCAGGCGCTGGGGAGCGATGCGGTGGGCTTTGGATATGTCACCGCCACCGTCACGGTCTGGGACGAAGACCCGGTGCAGGCGGATGAGAAACTGCGCCATGCCGAACGGGTAATCCAGGGACGTGGCTATGTCGCGTTGCCCGAAACGCTGAATGCGGTCGAAGCCTGGCTCTCATCCTTGCCGGGACAGGTCTATGCCAACGTCCGCCAGCCCATCATTTCGACCCTCAATCTGGCGCATCTCATGCCGCTCTCGGCGGTCTGGGCCGGACCCGATCATAATGACCATCTGGGCGGCCCACCCTTGCTTATCACCCGCACCGAGGGAACGACGCCGTTCCGGCTGACGACCCATGTCGGCGATGTCGGCCATACATTGGTGGTCGGTCCGACCGGGGCAGGCAAATCGGTGCTGCTCGCGACACTGATCCTGCAATTCCGCAAATATGCCGGTGCACGGATCAGTGTGTTCGACAAGGGTGGGTCGATCCGCGCCGCGATGCTGGGACTGGGCGGCCGCTTCCACGACCTCGCGCTCGACGGCGCGCTGACCTTCCAGCCCCTGGTCGGCATCGATGACGAGGCGACGCGAGCATGGGCCGCGGAATGGGTACAGGGACTGCTTGCCCGCGAAGGTATCATCCTCGATCCGACGATCAAGGAAGCCGTCTGGACGGCACTCAACAGTCTGGCATCCGCGCCCCCGGAAGAGCGCACGCTGACCGGTCTTGCGATCCTGATGCAATCCTCCAGGATCGGCCAGGCGCTGCAACCCTATACCGTTGCCGGTCCATTCGGCAGGCTGCTCGACAGCGATACCGACAATCTCGATCTTGGCGACATCCAGGCCTTCGAAATGGAAGACCTCATGCGCACGCCGGCACTCGCCGCCAGTGTGCTGGGGTATCTCTTCCACCGTCTTGAAACCGGGTTCGACGGCCGACCGGGCTTGCTGGTACTGGATGAAGCCTGGGTTTTTCTCGACGATCCGCTCTTCGCCGGACGGCTGCGCGAATGGCTGAAGACCCTGCGCAAAAAGAACGTCTCCGTCCTGTTCGCAACGCAATCGCTGGCCGATATCCAGAATTCGACGATCGCGCCTGCCATCGTCGAAAGCTGTCCGACGCGGATATTCCTGCCCAGCCCGCAGGCGACCGAACCGCAACTCCGGCCCATCTACGAAGGGTTCGGCCTCAATGACCGGCAGATCGCCATCGTCGCCCATGCCACGCCCAAGAGGGACTATTATCTCCAGTCCCGTCTCGGAAACCGGCTGTTCGAACTTGGGCTGGGACCGGTTGCGCTCGCATTCGCCGCAGCCTCATCGCCAACCGATCATGTCGATATCGATGCCGTGCTCGCGGACGAAGGCGCGCAGCGCTTCGCCCTGCGCTGGCTGCAACGCCGCGAACTCGACTGGGCTGCCGAACTGCTCGCTGGCGCCATGGTCCGTCGTGACGTGATCCATTCCCACCCGAAAACCGAGGAGATTTTGCCATGAGCCTGAGACGTCCACTTGTCGCGCTGACGGCCGCCATCGCCATGTCCGTGGCGGCGCCGGCTTATGCGCAGTTCGGTATCGGCGGGATCGTCTACGATCCGAGCAATTACGCCCAAAATGTCCTCACCGCCGTGCGAACGCTGCAACAGATCAACAATCAGATCACATCGCTCCAGAACGAGGCGCAGATGCTCCTTAACGGCGCGAAGAATCTGACAGGCCTCGACTTTACCGCGCTGAACGAACTGCGCGCCAACCTCGCGCGCACACGTGCCCTGATCGATCAGGCGCAGGGGCTCGCATTCGATGTTTCCAGCCTCGATAAGGAGTTCCGGAAACTCTATCCCGATGCGATTGCTCCGGGCACGACCGGCGCCAATCTTGCGGCTCAGGCCCGGGGTCGCTGGACGGCATCGCTGGAATCCTTGCGCACCGCGATGCAGGTCCAGGCAGAAGTCTCCGGCGCGATCCGCGAAGACGAAGCGACATTGGCTGCCATTGCCGGACGCAGCAGTTCGGCGGTCGGCATGCTCCAGGCTGTGCAGGCAACGAACGAGCTGCTCGCCCTCCAGGCGAAACAGTCCATGCAAACCCAGCAGCTCCAGCTCGCTCAGGGACGTTCGGCCGCTTCCGAAGCCGCCCGGGCGGTTGCCGCTGAAGAGCGGGCACGGGCGGTTCGGAGCCGTTTCCGGGGCACCAATGCCTATACGCCGGTTCCGGTTCAGGTGTTTGGGGGCAAGCCATGAGCCGTTTCATGCTTATGGGTATCGCCCTGATCGCTGTGACCGGTTGCGACCGGGCAGCGCCAACAGGCGCTACCGATGACAGGGCAATCATCCCACCGGCAGTGATGGATCGTGGGTCGCCGGACTTCGAAGCGGCAGCCGCCACTTTGGCTGCGGATCGCGCGCGGCTCGATGCTGTCAGGGCGGCTTGCAAGGCTGACGCCCCAGATGCGACGCCAGTATTGTGCGAAGCGGCGGCCGAAGCAACCCGCCGCCGCTTCCGGGGAAGTGCCGACAGCTATCGACCGCACGAGGTGTCAGCATTCCCAACGGACCCCTCGCTGCCATCCGGAAATGCCGCCGCCCCCGATGAGGAGCAGTAGGCCATGGCGGACGTCGGCGTCATCGACAAGTTCACGGACACCTTCTCCCGCTATATCGACTCCGGCTTCGGTCTGGTGGGCGGTGAGGTCGCATGGCTGGCCAGCACACTGATCGCCATCGATGTGACGCTTGCCGCCCTGTTCTGGGCGATGGGGGGCGCCGACGACGTCATCGCCAAGCTTATCAAGAAGGTGCTCTATGTCGGTGCGTTCGCCTTCATCATCTCCAACTTCAACGCCCTCGCGAAGGTCATCTTCGAGTCCTTTGCCGGCCTGGGCCTCACCGCAGGCGGCGGCGCGATGAGTCAGGACCAATTCTTGCGACCCGGTGCGCTGGCCGCCGCCGGCACAAAGGCCGCGCAGCCGATCATGGACGAAATCGGCAAGCTTTCCGGTTTCCCCGACATCTTCTCTAACGCCGACACCGTCGCGGTCCTGTTCCTTGCCTGGCTGATCGTCATCATCGCGTTCTTCATTCTCGCCGTGCAGGTCTTTGTCGCGATCATCGAATTCAAGCTGACGACGCTCGCGGGCTTTGTGCTCGTTCCTTTTGCCCTGTGGAACAAGACAAGTTTCCTCGCCGAAAAGGTGCTGGGCAATGTCGTATCGTCCGGCATCAAGATCCTCGTGCTGGCCGTCATTGTCGGCATCGGCTCCGGCCTCTTCACCGAACTCACGCTGCCAACGGGCGCTGAACCGACCACGGACGATGCGCTTGCACTCATCCTGGGATCGCTTGCCCTGCTTGCGATCGGTATCTTCGGTCCCGGCATCGCCACCGGACTGATCTCTGGAGGTCCCCAACTTGGTGCTGGCGCGGCTCTGGGGACCGGCGCAGCCGCTGCCGGACTCGCTATCGCGGGCGGCGCCGGTGCCGTCGCCGGTGGTCGGGTCGCGGCAGGGGCGCTCAAGGGAGGTGTCGGCGCGGCCACCAGCCTCGCGGGCGGCGCGCGCTCCGCCTACTCAGCCGCCTCCGCAGGCCAGACCGGAATGCGGGGAGTCGGCGCGGGAATGGCCGGTGTGGCTCGCGCAGGTGCCTCCGCCGTTGGCGAACGGGTCAAGCGCTCCATGCAGACCTTGGCGGGTGGCACGGCGGCCGCATCTGCCGACACTACAAGTTCCGGTGCAGACGACAGCAGCAAGCCCCCGGCGTGGGCCACGAAATTGAAGCGTGGCCAGACTGCACGCCACGCAGGCACCGCAGCACTTCATGTCGCTCGATCCGGCGACCGGGGCGGCCCCGGCGCCACGCCCACTCTCAAGCCCGATGAGGACTGATCCATGGCCTTTCGACGCAGTGGCACACATTATGGCGAGACGCCCGAACCGGTCACGCCCTATCAGAAGGCCGCCCAACTCTGGGATGAGCGCCTGGGGTCGGCGCGCGTCCAGGCGCGCAACTGGCGCATGGCCGCCTTTCTGTCGCTCGGATTGTCGCTTGTGCTGACCGGCGGATTGGTATGGCAGGCCGGGCGGTCGACCATCACGCCCTGGGTGGTGGAAGTGGACAAGTCGGGACAGGTGCGCGCGATCGGCGAGGCCATGGAAAACTGGAATCCGACCGACGCGCAGATCGCTTTTCACCTCGCCCGCTTCGTCAGCGCCGTCCGCTCCCTGCCGATGGACCCGATCGTGGTCCGGCAGAATTGGCTCGAAGCCTATGATTTCGCGACCGATCGGGGGGCGCAAGCGCTCAATGAATATGCGCGCGCTGACGATCCGTTTGCCAAAGTCGGCCGGGTCTCGGTTGCCGTCGAGATCACCAGCGTCGTTCGCGCTTCCCCCGATTCATTCCAGATACGCTGGATCGAAAAGACCTTCACCGATGGTGCGTTGAGTACAACGGATCGCTGGACGGCCATTGTTTCCATCGTTCTCGAACGCCCACGCAATGCCGATCGTCTGCGCAAAAACCCGCTCGGTATCTACGTCAATGGGCTGAACTGGAGCCGCGAACTTGGCCTCGTACCGGCCCCATCATCCCGTCCCGGAGATCGCCCATGACACGTCGTCCTCTTCGCCGCCGCCAGGCTATTCTCCTGTTCGCTGTCATTTTCCCAGCCATGCTCGGGGCCTGCGCGACGCGCGGGACCCCGGCACCCGTCATTGGGCTCGATACCCCGCCCGAGATGATGACGGCCGCGCAACGAGAACCCGAAGCAGCGCCGCTGGTGGAGACCGTAGCTGTACCTGCCCCCAATCCGATGCCCGGGCAGTTGATGTCGCTGAAGGTTGAAAAGCCTGGAAAGCGGGCCGATCAGGAGTCAGCCGACCCCGTTGCGCGGATCGCGGCGGCGACATCGGCGGCACGGGTGGAACCAGCCCGCGAAGGTTTCATGAACGCGGTCCAGCTCTGGCCCTGGGCGCAGGGCGCGCTCTATCAGGTCTATGCCAGTCCGGGCCGAGTGACAGATATTGCGCTCCAGCCCGGTGAAGCGCTGATATCGGTATCTGCCGGGGATACCACACGCTGGATCATCGGCGACACCACGAGCGGCGCAGGCGGCAGCGCGCAAGTCCATGTCCTGGCGAAGCCAACCGCCGCCAGTCTCAAAACCAATATGCTGATCCATACCGACCGGCGTAGTTATTACCTCGAACTGCTCGCTCATCCGACTGCCTGGATGGCGTCGGTGGCATGGCGATACCCGCAGGATGAATTGATCGCGTTACGCGCGGCGTCGCAGCAAGCCGCCGCGAGCCGACCTCTCGCGGATGGCATCGTGATCGATCAGCTTCGCTTCCGCTATCGCATCGGCGGTGACAAGCCATCGTGGCGGCCGGTTCAGGCCTTCGATGATGGCGCGCGCGTCTATATCCAGTTTCCCGCAGGCATCGCACAAACCGATATGCCGCCCTTGTTCGTCATTGGCGCGCGTGGCGAAGCCCAGATTGTCAATTATCGCGCCAACGCTCCTTACTATATCGTCGATAGCCTGTTCGGCGCCGCCGAACTGCGTCTGGGTGAGCATCCTCAACAAGTCGTTCGTATCGAGCGCACCGATGTCCGACAGGCGCGGCGGGGTCGCCAGTGACCGACACCCCAACCCCGCCCGCAGCGACGCCATTAAAGGTGCCGCCGGAATCCCTTACGCTCCGCGCGGCACCCCGTTCAGTTAAACGGCTTTCGCGAAAGGCTCTCGCTGCATTGATCGGTGTGTCTGTTCTCATCGTGTCGGGCGCTGCGATCTGGGCGCTGCGCTCATCGCATCGCGGCACTGCACCGGCTGAGCAGCTCTATTCGACAGACCGCAAGGCATCGGCCGAAGGGCTTGCGAATCTGCCCGCCGACTACGGAGGCTTGCCGCCCGGCGTGCCACCGCTGGGGCCTCCGCTACCCGGTGACCTGGGCGGTCCCATTCTTGCCGCCCAGGAGGAGGGTCGCCTTCCCGAAGGTGATCCGCTTGCGCAGCCTCCTCCGTCCGCCGCCGAACAGGCGGCACATGCGGACCGTGAGCGGCGCCTTCAGGAACGACGTGCGGCAATCGCATCGCCCTTGCTCGCCATAGGTGCTCAGCGAACGGCGGCCCTGCCAACGCCCGGGGCGAACGCCGCAGTGACGGGGCAGGAAGCAAACGCATCGGCTGCGCCGCCGAGACCTTCAGTATCCGGTGCTACGGATCGGCGCGCCGGATTCATGACCGCCACGTCGCAGGACAGCCAGTTCGTGTCTGCTTCACGCCTTCAGAGCCCCGCCTCGCCATTCACGTTGATGGCCGGATCGACAATTCCCGCCGCGCTCTGGACTGGTATCAACTCTGACCTTCCCGGACAGGTTATTGCCAGCGTGACCGCGCCGGTCTTTGATAGCGTGACCGGTCGTCATCTCCTGATCCCGCAAGGTGCGCGCCTCATTGGCCTCTATGACAGCGAGGTAGGGTATGGTGAGGAGCGCGCCTTGCTGGTTTGGACGCGCCTCATTCTGCCTGATGGCTCGTCGATCGCGCTCGAACGCATGCCCTCGGCGGATCAGGCAGGCTATGCGGGTATTGCCGATCGTGTCGACAATCATTGGGGGCGACTGGCCAAAGGCGCAACTCTATCAACCCTGTTGGGTATCGGCGCCGAATTGGCCGCTCCCCGCAATCAGGGAAGCGACAGTCGGGTCATCATTGCCGGTCGCGATGGCCTACAGGACAGCGTCAACCAGGTTGGGCAGGAAATCACACGACGCAATCTGGACATCAAGCCGACCATCACCGTGCGTCCGGGCTTCCCGATCCGGGTCATGGTCAATCGCGATCTCGTCTTGAAGGACTATGGAAGCAGCCGCTGAAACCTCTCCGGGCTTCGCGCCACCTGTTCGATCAGCCCGCGCACGCGAGCCAGCACGGGCGAACGATCATCCCGACCGCAGACGAACCAACCCTCAAGGATCGCATCGTCATCGGCAAGCGGCATCATGACCGCGCCATCGGCACCGCGCGTAATTCCTTCCGGCACCAGTCCCACGCCGACGCCCGCAGCAGCGAGTTGCACGATGCTGTTCTGGTGTGCCGCGATTGTGGGAACGGACGGCCGTATCTGATGCCGCTGCAACAAAAGGTCTATTTGTCCGGCATAGCCCGGAATGGCGTCGCGATCCGGCATGATCCAGGCTTCCTGACGCAGATCTGCCAATGCAACGCTGCTTCGCGATGCGGCCCAATGATCCGGCGCCACCACTACGCATAGTCGGGCGCGCCATACTGCGTCGGCCTGGAGATCGGCATCGGCGCCGGGTCCAGACAGCGTGAACGCTGCATCGAGCCCACCCCGAGACAGAAGTGAGAATAATTTCGTAGCGGGCTTTTCGACCAGCGTGACCTGGATGGGCGGCTGCGTCTGGCGGGCGAGTTGAATGAACCGACCGAATTCCGGTCCCGCCGCGCCTTCCGCCAAACCAACGCGAAGGGGAACGCCTTCACCGCTGGCGGCAATGCGGAGCCGCTCGATAGAGGTATCGAGATCGGTGAAGACGCGCCGGACGTCATCCACGAGCATCTGACCGGCAGCAGTCAGTTCGGTATGGCGGCGATCGCGTACGAAGAGTTGCACCCCGAGCCGCTCTTCCAGATCGACTATCTGCCGACTGAGCGGAGAGGAATCGATCCCCGCTCGTGCGGCCGCTCGCCCGAAATGCAATTCTTCCGCAACGAGCAGGAAATAGCGCAGGTGCCGCAGCTCCACGCCAAGCGGCTTTGCGATAAGGTCCACGGTGCTCGAACTGGGGATGTCGGTGCCATATGGCGAGGTATTCTGAATCAAGGCATCCTCCCGCACCCCTCGATACGCGACAGTCCGATTTTCGGGCGGAGGGCTGCGCGTATAAGACGGATGTCGCCCGATGCCGTCTCACAAGACTTTTGCGAATGAGTCGCAGAAGGTGTAGGCGCTTCCGGATCAGGGATTCGAAAGGACGCACCGGGCTTGAAGAAGACCGAGGCACGACTGAAGCTATATCTCGAATATCGGCCCGCACTTGTGGACTATGCGGCGCCGATCGTTGGCTCACGTCCTGCGGCCGAAGACGCGGTACAGGAAGCCTATTTCCGCTTCGTACCGCCTCCGGGACCGCCAGCAGCCGCCTTGCGTTCCCCCGCATCCTATCTCTATCGCGTGGTTCGCAACATCGCGCTCGACATGACCCGTCGGATTTCAGCGGAAGCCCGGCGCGACAAGGCTTATGCGGAAATCGTCGTCCCGCTCGCCACCACTCCATCGCCAGAACAGGAAGCGATCGGCAGGGATGAACTCCAGCACGTTGAAGCAGCTCTGGACGAACTGCCCCACGAACAACGGCTTGCTTTCGAAATGAGCCGGCTGGGTGGCGCCACATTCCATGACATCGGCCTGCGTCTTGGCGTATCCAAGGCTACCGCCCACAGACTCGCGCAGGAAGCCTTTGCTCACGTCATGTCCCGCCTGAAACAAACCGAAGGCTGAAACTCTTTTGCAGGACCGTGAGACAGATTTGCGTGAGATTCGTCTATGAGCAAGAGCCCCGCAGACAGCGCAGGCTCGCCGGGAGACCGCCGCTCATGACAATGCGCGACGAAGACGCTGTATCGGCTGATACAATCAATCAGGCGTCCGTCTGGGTGTTCCGCCTTAATGCAGCGCCCGATGACACCACGGCTCGCGATGAATTGAATGCGTGGCTTGCGGCAGACCCTGCTCATGCGAGAGCATGGGATCTGGCCCGGCGCACCTGGGCTGTGACCGGACAAGTAGAACCGGCATTCAAGACAGACTGGCAGGACATTGCCCGGCCACGACAGGCCCGCCGAAGCTACCGACGAATATTCGGCCAGACTTCGAATCCCTCCCGTGTTCGCACCGTAAGAAGGACCGCCGTGTCGGCGGTGGCTGCGGCGCTTCTTGTCCTCACCTTAGGGCCGGGCTTCTTGCTGTCGCTCCGTTCCGACTACACCACCGCCACCGCCGAGAACCGCGCGGTGCAACTGGAGGACGGAAGCCGGATCGTAGTTGGCGCCAGTAGCGCCATTGCCCAGCGCTTCACCGAAAGGGAACGCCAGGTCGAACTGCTGAAAGGTGAAGCGTGGTTCGATGTCGCACATAATTCGGAGAGGCCCTTTGTCGTAACTGCGGACGACATGCGTATCACCGTCACGGGGACCGCCTTTGACGTCGCAATGACAGAAAACACTCTATCAGTCGGACTCGCACGTGGCTCGATCCGGGTAGAACGCCCCGGCTCTCCGGCTGTTATCCGCACCCTTAGCCCGGGTCAGCGCCTCGACATCGACCGTTCACAAGGCACAGCGGGGCTGGCTCTCCTGCCTCCAGCCACAATCGGGACATGGCGCCAAGGTCGTCTGGCCGTTCAGGATGTTGCATTGGCGGACGTCGTGAATGCGCTGGATCGTCATTACGGCGGAATGATCTTCGTGTCGGGAAATGAGCTGGCGAAGCGAAAGGTGACAGGTGTCTTCGACTTGAATGATCCGGTCCGCGCGACACGCGCGCTAGTTCAACCCTATGGCGGGCGGGTTCGCCAAATCACGCCTTGGGTTATGATTCTGTCTGCCCCGGATGGCCCTGAAGAAAAATAATCAGAAATCCCGTTTTTTCTGAGACGGCTCGCAGCGAGCTTCGTCTTACCCCCGAGCAGTTCCTGCAAAGCATTCGCATTCGCAGAAACTCAAATGTTGATCTCTAGCCGGGGGTGGCAATGAACAAGGTAGTTCCATCAAAGATTTCTGGGCGTGGAGCGCGGACTACATCCGTCGCAGCGAAAGTCCTCCTGCTCGGCGTGAGCGCGTTTTCGTTGGTCGCATCACCGGCCCTCGCGCAAGACGCTGGACAGCGCGAGCAGTCCGAAGCGACGGCCACGTTTAACATTCCATCGCAGCCGCTAGCCGGCGCTGTCACTGCATTCGGTCTTCAATCCGGTTTTCAAGTGTCGGTTGATCAGGCAACGCTTGCCGGCCTCAACAGTACCGGCATCAGCGGAAATTTTCCGCCTGCAGAGGCGCTCAGTCGCCTTCTTACCGGGACCGGCGTGACATGGCGCTTGACGCAGCCCAAATCCGTTACCCTGTATAAGGCTCCGCAATCGGCGGACGGCGCGATCCAGCTCGGGCCGGTGCGGGTCGAGGGGGATGGCGGATCAAACAGCGGCGGCTACCACACCAGCGTTCCGGTGGATTCCCCGATCACCGAAGGCACGCGTTCCTATACAACGCGCCAGATGGCCGGTTCCACGGGCCTCCCGCTTTCTCCGCGCGAAACACCACAGTCCGTCAGCGTCGTGACCCGCCAGCGGATAGACGATCAGGCATCGCTCTCCTTGGTGGATGTGCTGGCGAATACGCCGGGTATTGCCTTCTCGCAGCTAGACAGTGAGCGCACGGTCTTCTCTGCGCGTGGCTTCTCCATTTCTGACTTTCAGCATGATGGAGTTTCTACATTCTACACCAGTCAGTATGCGGCTGGTGAATCCGAGATGGATATGGTCATCTACGACCGGATCGAAGTTGTGCGCGGTGCGACCGGCCTTCTCACCGGTGCCGGCAATCCTTCCGCAGCCATAAATCTCGTTCGCAAACGTGCCATCAGTCGCGAGCAGACGGGCAACTTCTCACTTAGCGCGGGCTCATGGGAGTTGTATCGCGGAACCGCGGATATTTCTTCTCCTATTACCGCAAACGGCGATGTGCGCGTCAGATTGGTTGGTTCCTATGAAAATAAGAACAACTTTTTCGATAATTATCATCGTGAACGCGCGGTCGTGTATGCAGCGATCGATGCCGACGTGACATCTGATACGACACTCAGCGTAGGCGCTAGCTATAAATATAGCGATGCGGAAGGAATTACCTACGGAGGACTGCCTCTATTCTACAGCAATGGTGAAGAGATAGACTGGAGAGGTTTTGGTCGATCTTTCTCTATTTGGCCAAAATGGAGTCAAGAGCATGTCGATATGTATAGCGCTTTCGCCAATTTTGAGCATCGTTTCGGCAACGGCTGGACTGCCAATTTGGTGGGCATGTATAGCAAGAACAAGATATCAGGCTCTCGCCTGTTCCCTTGGGGCTTTCCTGATGAGGAGACCGGCCTGATGACGGCCAACCCGTCTCGCGTGAACTTTCCTGGTGAACGGACGCAGAAGACAGCCGATCTGCGAGTCTCAGGGCCATTCCACATTGCTGGCAGGGAACATGAACTTATCATCGGTTTCAATTATTCACAGAACGAAACTGATTTCGATCGGGTCGCCGCTTCGGACACACCGCCAACATTAAGTCTGTTTGAATGGGCATCCTACCCGGAACCAAGCAGTTGGGGCACGACGGTCAGTTCGGGGACTTGGAATCGTAAGCAGACAGCGGGCTATGGCGCTCTGCGCCTTTCTCTTGCTGATCCGCTAAAGGTCATCGTCGGGGGTCGTTATACGCATTGGAACAAAATCGGCACGGGCTATAACGGTGCTAATCCGTTCGAGTATAAAAAGAACAAGTTTATTCCATATGCAGGCATTATATTTGATATAAATTCAAATTGGTCCGCCTATGCGAGCTATACCAGCATATTTGATCCTCAAGACGTGCGCGATCGGAATGGCGATTTCCTCGATCCGTTGACGGGCGACAGCTACGAGTTAGGCGTCAAGGGTGAGTTCTTCGACGGCAGGTTGAACGCGTCCGTCGCGTTGTTCCGCATTCAGCAGGACAATCTGGGCGTAGCTGACACTGGCTACATCGTGCCTGGCACAACGCAACAGGCCTACCTCAGCGTCAAGGGTGCCCGCAGCCAAGGTGTCGAGGCTGAGATTACTGGCGAACTCCTGCCCGGCTGGAACCTGTCTCTAAGCGCCAACCACTTCAAGATTGAAGATCGCGATGGAACAAAGCTCAATACGGATATTCCGCGCACCCAAGTCCGATTATTCACAACCTATCAGTTGAGTGGTGCGCTGGAAGGCCTGACGATCGGCGGTGGAGCGAACTGGCAAAGCCGCGTGTATGCACCGACCGGCTCCTACCATTGGGATTCTCCATCACCGGGAATTTACGAGGAGAAGCCCTATCTCGTTGCCAATCTGATGGCTCGATACCGTTTCACGGAAAATGTGTCATTGCAGGCGAATATCAACAATATCTTTGATAAATATTACATGACCGGAGTGAACTTCAACGAGCAACGGATTTGGGGAAGTCCTCGAAGCGCGCTCGCTACGCTGACCTTCGGCTTCTGAAAGGGTGCCGGGCGCGCATGTGGCTCCCGGCATACTTAACATGCGGATGGAATCCTCAAGATCGACGTCTTTTCGGCAGTCGATGGCGTGGCTTCACACATGGGCTGGCCTCCTGCCCGGATGGCTGCTGTTCGTCATTTTTCTGTTCGGAACAGCCGCTTTCTTCCATCAGGAAATCGGCAGATGGATGCGTCCTGAGCTTGGCTCTGGCAGTGTATCGCCCACTGCATTGGCCGAAGCATCAAATTATCTGTCGGCTAATGCGCCCGATGCCGCGAGTTGGACCGTATCTTTGCCGCCGGAGAGGGGAGGCGAACCACTTGCCCTATCTTGGCGGCCGAGCGAGGGTGGAGCAGGCGAGCCGGGCCAGGTTATTCTAGATCCGGTGACAGGACAGGCAATCACCCTGCGGGACACGAGCGGCGGTTGGTTCCTCTACCGGATGCACTTCGATCTGCACTATATGCCATGGTGGCTGGGCCGCTATCTGGTTTGCATCGCCGCACTGGCCATGCTGGTCGCGATCCTGTCGGGGGTCGCCACACATAAGAAGATATTCGCTGATTTCTTCCTGCTACGCTTCGGCAAGGGACAGCGGTCGTGGCTGGATGCACACAATGCCACCGCCGTTCTGGCACTGCCCTTCCATTTGATGATTACCTACACCGGGCTTGTCGCGCTTCTGTTCCATCTGATGCCTTGGGCAATCACCGCAAACTTTCCCGATCGCAGCGCCTTTCAGGTCGCCTCTGCGCCACCGCCGCCAGAATCGGAACCGAGCGGAACGTCAGCCCTTACCTTGCCGCTCGATATGCTGATGTATCATGCGGTTCGCCTTGGTGATGGGCGGACGCCTGGTTACCTGACCATTTCAAATCCCGGTGACGCCAATGCCGTGCTGGAAATGTGGCCGCGCCGGGCCGAACTCGGAAGCCCGCGAGGTGTCGTGCTCCTGAACGCCACAACCGGCGAGCTTCTGCAAACGCCCGCGAGTGCCGGCAGAGCGAGCGCTACCCATAGCGTGATGATCGACCTGCATACAGGGCTGTTTGCTGGCCCCGTGCTGCGCTGGCTCTATTTCCTGTCCGGCGTCGGTGGCACGGTGATGGTGGCGAGCGGCCTTGTCCTATGGACGGTGAAGCGTCGAGCGAAGCTGCCCAATCCGGCGCGGCCGCATATCGGCTTCCGGCTGGTCGAGCGGCTGAACATCGGCGTCATCGCCGGCGCGACGGCCGGGATCGCCGTCTATTTCCTCGCCAACCGCATGCTTCCCATTGGTATGGCGCATCGCGCCGATTGGGAGATCAACAGCCTGTTCATCGCCTGGGGCGGCCTGTTCGTCTGGACGTTCGCCCGTCCCGCCAAACGGGCATGGGTGGAGGCGCTGGCCGCTTGCGCCGCCCTCTATGCGCTGGTGCCAGTGGTGAACGCCCTGACCACGCCGCGCGGACTCATCCCCAGTCTGATCGCGCGCGATTGGGTCTTTGCCGGCTTCGACCTTGTGATGCTCGCCATGGCCGCCGCCTGCGCCTTCACCGCATGGAAGGTCGCCACTCACACGCCAAAGGCGGTCCCGCGCCGCAAGACGCGCGAATTGGTGGAGGCAGCGGCATGAACCACGCCGTAATCTTCCTTCTGTCCTTGGCGGGCTTCGCCCTGCTGCTGCTCGCCATGCCCCGGCATCAACAGGACTGGCTCCGGCGCAAGCTGCCCACGGTGTTGGGCCGTGCCCTGCGCCTGTCCGGCTTCGCGGCGCTGGCGCTGGCCTTCGCGGTTGCCGGGGCGGGCCTTGGCTGGGGTTATGGCGCGGTGGCCTGGTTCGGATGGCTGACCATGGCGGCCGCGCTGGCTGTCGCCGCCAACACCAACCGCGAACGCATCTTGCGGAAGGTGCGACCATGATCCGTCTAACCCAACAGGCGCGCGGGCATTGGTCGGTCGCGTTCCGCATCGTGGCGGGGACGTTTGGCGCTTATGCCCTGACCTCGCTTGCCACCGTTGCCGTGTCGCTGCTGCTGGCCCGGATTGGGATGGGCCGGGTCGAGGCGGTCACAGCAGCCACGCTGGCCAGCTTCGCGATCTTCGCAGGTGTTGCGATGGCGGCGTTCCATGCGCGCAGCGCGGCGCGGGCGTGGGGATGGCTGTCCGGCATGGCCGTGCTGTTCGGCCTGCTGTCGTGGCTGCTGATGCCGGGAGCCGGATCATGAGCCTTATGCACCATCTTGACCGCCATGAGGCCGATGCTTCCGGCCATAAAGCCGATCGGCCGTCCCCGCTTGTGACGGCGGAACGCGCACCGGCGAAGGAAGACGGCTGGCAACCCTCCACCCGCTATTCGGATCAGCCGATGGACTGGCGCACCCGCCTGTTCGGCATGGGCGGGGTCGGGACGGTCGCGCTGTTGATCGCGGCCGGCGCGCTGTTCACCTGGACTACCTATACCGCCGCGCCAGCCCCTTCCGCGCTCAGCGTGTTCGATGTGACGCCGCCCGCGTCCCCGCCGGAAACGCCCCCGGAAGAAAAGCAAGCGCCCAAACCGGTCGAGAAGAAGGAGGCCCAGCCAGAGCCGCAAGAGACGCGGCCGATCGAGCCGACCAAAATTCAGATTTCACCCGTCACGGTGCCGGTTCCGGTCACGCTGCCCAGGTCCGCCGATCCCGGCCCGGTCGAGCCGGAGACGGCCGCGCCGAAGACGCTGCCCGCACCCGCCGCGCCGCAGGTGTCGAGCAACGCGGCCGACACATGGGAGGGCCGCGTCTTGGCCGCCTTACACAAGCAGCGCCGCTATCCGCGCAACGCGATGATACGGCGACAGCAGGGCGTGCCTTACATTCGGTTCACGATGGATCGAGACGGCAAGGTGTTGGCCTCGCAGCTCGAAAGCTCTTCAGGCTTCCCCGAACTCGATCGTGAGGCTGTATCACTGGCGAGGCGCGCGTCGCCATTGCCCAAACCACCCAAAGACAGAACCGGCGATATACTGGAGTTGGTGGTGCCGGTGGAATTTTTCCTCCGTTGAAGCTTCAAACACGACGATTCAAATGATCGAAGGGTGGTGACCTTTCCGCTTTTCCTGAAAACCGCAGCGGCGTCACGCAAGCAGTTGCTTACCCCGCGCTTACCTCCGCATAAGAGTCACGATAGGTAAGCAACCCTACGCCCTGCCCCGAGGGGCTAACGCATTAATTTTATTAGGAAAACTGGAGCGGGCGAAGGGATTCGAACCCTCGACCCCAACCTTGGCAAGGTTGTGCTCTACCCCTGAGCTACGCCCGCTCTGGCGTGGCGGTGCGCATGGCGCCGCCGGGATTCGTCGTGAGAGGACGCGCCTCTATCAGTCCGCGTCGATCATGAACAGGGTGGCATCGCGATATTTTGCGTCCATCCGGTCGAACAGCGGATGGATGACGAACGGCTGGTCGCTCACGATCAGGTCGTTGAGACCGGCAAGGTTGAAGCTGCCGATCTTTTCCTCGCGCGGCGGCACCCCGTCGCGCGAGATGGTGATCGCGTCGATGAAGAAGCTGTCGTTGCGCCGGTACAGCACATGGGGCGCGAGGATGATCGTCCCCCGATTATAGGTCGCCTGGAGGCATTTGCGCAGGGCGATCGCCTCGAAAATGGCCTTGTTGTCCAACATGGCGCTTCCCCTAGGCGCGGCGAACCGAGGACGCAATGTCGTTTTTGCGGGACAGGGCGCGCCGGGCCGGGCAATTGTGCCGGCGGAGCGGATTGACTAGGGCCGTGTCAGGGACCGGCCGGAAACAGAGCGGGGAATGATGGATAGTGTGCATGCGGTCTCCGGCCTGCTGGTCGGCGCGCTCGTCGGCCTGACGGGCGTCGGCGGTGGGTCGCTGATGGCGCCCATCCTCATCCTGCTCATCGGCGTCGCCCCGTCCACGGCGGTCGGCACGGACCTATGGTTCGCGGCGATCACCAAGGCGGTGGGCGGCACCGTCCATCACCGCTTCGGCGATCCGGACTGGCCGGTGGTGCGCCGCCTGGCCTGCGGATCGGTTCCCGCCGCCATCGTGACGCTCTATATCCTGTCACAGCTCCATATGGGCCAGGTGAAGCAGGGCCTGCTCATGAACCTGCTCGGCGGGGCGCTGATCCTCACCTCGATCGCCACGCTCTCCTGGGGCATGATCCGCAAGGCCGCGGGCCGCGTGCCGCCGCATCATGTCCGCTCCTACAGCCATGTCCAGCCGGGCCTCACCGTGCTGGCGGGCGCGATCCTCGGCGTGCTGGTCTCGCTCACCTCCGTCGGCGCGGGGGCGCTGGGGGCCACGCTGCTCCTCGCCCTCTATCCACGGCGCATGACGCCCGCGCGGCTGGTTGGCACCGATATCGTCCATGCCGTGCCGCTCACGCTGGTCGCGGGCATGGGCCATCTCTGGCTCGGTAATGTCGATTTCGCGCTGCTGGGATCGTTGCTCGTGGGATCGATCCCCGGCATATTGATCGGATCGTTCCTGGCCACGCGCGTTCCGGGCGGGATCATCCGGCCCTTCCTGGCGTTGGTACTGGTCGCCAGCGGCCTGAAGATGCTGTTGTCCTGACGTCCTATCCGCAGCAAGGGGAGACATTGATGCGAAAGCCGTCCACGCCCACCCGATGGCTTTATGACGAGCATCCGGCCATGTTCGGCAACCATCCCTTCCTGTTCAGCCTGCTTGCCGTGACCATCGTCGGCTTTCTCGTCATTGGCGTCTGGGCCATCGTCGTGCGCACCGAAAGGCTGGCGGTGGGCGAGCATGACGTGCTTCTGGAACGCGGCTTCATCGCCAAGCAGCGCGTGCAGGTCAGCCGCGACAGCGTGCGCGCCGTGCGCGTCAGCCAGGGCGTCATGCAGCGCCTCTTCGGCGTGGGCGACCTCGAAATCTTCACCGGCGGCGATTATCCGGAGATCGCGATCAGGGGCCTGCCCCGGCCGGACGCGATCCGCGCGCTCCTCGCCCATGCGGAGGATGCGGGCGAGGCCTGAGGCGCCGTCCCCGCCACAATCTCCGCCTTGTCCGCAGACCAAGGCAGCAAGGCTCCTTTCTTCACAAAATTCATAGTATCGAAAAATAAATCGACATTTTGACAATTCTTCGATCTTCGCCTAGCGTCGCCGGGCATAAGGATCGCCTCGAAGCCCCGGTCTCCCCGTTCTGCACGGCATGAGGGCCGGGACGGCGAATCGAGAGCGGATAGGTGTGAGGACGATGGCCATGGCGACGGCGACGAATACCCTGACAGGCGATGACGAACTCTATGACGAGTTGTACGATGTCCGCCGGGAGGCCGAGGAGGTCGGAAATTATATAGAGGGCGACCCCTATCCGGCCATGAACGCGCTGCGCGAGCAGGCGCCGGTCCACAAGGGCTTCCTGCGCCAGCTGCTCGCCCTGCCGCCCTTCCACCGCCACAAGGGCGCGCTCGACCGTCAGGGCTATACCTGCTTCACCTTCGAGGCGTGCGACAAGGCGTTTCGCGATAACGTCAACTATTCGAACAATGTCTACCGGCTTGAGAACATGGCCCCCGGCGCGGAGAAGACCATGGGCATTCTCGAAATGGACAATCCGGAGCATCATGCCTTCCGCCGCGCGGTGCAGTCGCTGTTCATCAAGCCGAAGGCGCAGAAATGGTGGCGCCAGAACTTCATCGATGCGCTGGTGGAGGATCTGGTGAAGGCCCTGCACGGCCGCGAGCGGGCGGAACTGAACCTTCAGCTTTGCGCGCGCGTGCCCGTCCACACCATCACCCGCGCCGTGGGCCTGCGCGGCGACGACGCGCTCATCTTCCGCAACGCGCTCATCAACAGTTCCGCCAACGGCAAGGGACCGGCCGCGCAGATGGAGGCGCATGCCACCGTGCAGCGCCTGCTGATGGAGCAGATCGCCCGCCGCCATGCCGAGCCGGGCGAGGACATACTCTCCTGGCTGCTCGCGGCGGAGATCGACCCGCCGGGCGAGGAGCGGCGCAAGCTGACCGACCGGGAGGTCGTCATCTTCGCGCGCCTCATCCTGCTCGCGGGCGGCGGCACCACCTGGCGCCAGCTTGGCATCGCGCTGTTCGCCCTGCTGACCAATCGCGACCAGATGGAGGCGGTCCGCGCCGATCGCGGCCTTGTGGAGGCGGCCATCGAGGAATCGCTGCGCTGGAACCCCACTAACCCCATGTTCACCCGCCTCGCGGTCAGCGATACGGAGTTCGAGGGGGTGTTCATCCCCAAAGGGTCGATCATCGACATCTGCCTCGGTGCCGCCAATCGCGACCCGCGCCGCTGGGACAATCCCGATATGTTCGACCTGCACCGGCCCTTCCAGCAGCATCTGGGGACGGGCATCGGCGCGCATATGTGCCTCGGCCGCTTCGTCGCCCAGGTGGAGATGGGGGTGACCATCAACCGCCTGTTCGACGAATTCCCGAACCTGCGCCTCGATCCCGGCCAGCCGGAACCGATCATCACCGGCGGATTGGAGCAGCGCGGCGTCTCGGCGCTGCCGGTGCTGCTGAGCTGATTTGAGACGGGGAGGGGGAAGAGCTGTCCCCTCCACACTTCCCGCTCTGTGCAGGAGCGCGGCAATGCCTGCCGACCTTAAGCAGGGATGCTTGCGGCCCTGTCTGCCCCTGGAATTGTCTGCCCCTGGAATTCGGACGGCACAAGCTCGACAGGATTAAAGCTGCGTTCTAACGCGTGCCCGCAATCGCCT
This sequence comes from Sphingobium sp., assembly GCA_047602685.1. Lineage (GTDB taxonomy): Bacteria > Pseudomonadota > Alphaproteobacteria > Sphingomonadales > Sphingomonadaceae > Sphingobium. Next base: position 12,115 of record JASGGS010000009.1, on the reverse strand, counting down.
TCTGGCGCCGCCGCTGGACGGACGAACCCAGACCGATGGCCTCGCGATATTTGGCGACCGTGCGCCGGGCGATGTCGAATCCCTTGCCCTTCAATATCTCGACCAGCGCGTCGTCGGACAATATGGCGTCGGGCGCCTCCGCCGCGATCAGCTCGCGTATATGGCTCTTGACCGCCTCGGCCGACACCGCCTCGCCGCCGTCGGTCGCCGCGATGCCGCTCTTGAAGAAATATTTGAGTTCGAACACGCCCCGGCTGCACGCCAGATATTTGTTCGACGTGACCCGGCTGATGGTCGATTCGTGCATCTCTATCGCCTCGCCCACCTGCCGCAGGGTCAGGGGCTTCAGATGCGCGACGCCGTGGCGGAAGAAGCCGTCCTGATAACGGACGATCTCCTCCGCCACGCGCAATATGGTGTGCTGCCGCTGGTCCAGCGCCTTGATGAGCCAGTTGGCGCTGGCCAGCCGGTCGGCCAGCCATGCCTTCGACTGCTTGTCCTGCGGCGCCGCCGTGGAGGACCGGGCGGACAATTCGCGATAATAGCTGCGGTTGACCAGCAGCCGGGGCAGGGTGGCGCTGTTCAGCTCGACGATCCAGCCCTCGCCCTTTTCCCGTACGAAAATGTCCGGCACCACCGCCTGCGCCATGTCCGCGGCGTAGCGCAGGCCCGGCTTCGGGTCATAGCCGCGCAGTTCGCGGATCATGTCGGTCATGTCCTCCTCGTCCACGCCGCACAGGCGGCGAAGCTGGGGGAGGGCGCCCTTGGCCAGCAGTTCCAGATTGTCGATCAGCCTGGCCATGGCCGGGTCGTACCGGTCCGCCTCGCGCGCCTGTATGGCCAGGCATTCGGACAGGGACCGCGCGCCGATGCCCGTGGGGTCGAACATCTGGATGCGCGCCAGCACCGCCTCGATCTCGCTTGCGCCGATGCCGAGCTGATAGGCGATGTCGCGCACGTCCGTCTCCAGATAGCCCGCCTCGTCGATCTGGCCGATGATCTGCCCGGCTATGGCAAGGTCGCGGCCGGAAAAGGCCGTGCCCGCCTGCGCCATCAGATGCTCGTGCAGGCCGGTCTCCGCGCCGGAGAAGCTGTCGAAGTCGATGGCTTCGCCGCTGGAATCGAGGCCCTGCATCGCATCGCCCATGGAGGGCCCCGTGCGGTCCGGCTGCACCGCGTCGCCGGGGCCGTCGTCGATAAATGTTTCGGATACGTAATTATCGTCCAGCGCCGGGCCTTCCCCGCCTCCGCCATCCCCCAGGGGGTCGGGAAGCCTGTGATCTTCCGCCATGGGTCCCTCGATCGGAACGGGCGTCTCGCCCCCTTCCTCCGCCGCCATTTCGAGCAGGGGATTCTTCTCCATCTCCTCGCCGACAAAGGCTTCGAGTTCCAGATTGGACAGCGCCAGCAGCTTGATCGCCTGCTGGAGCTGCGGCGTCATCACCAGCGACTGGCTCTGCCTGATATCCAGGCGCGGTCCCATCGCCATGGCGGATCAGGTTCCTATCGAGGAAGCGGCACCGGCCCGCGCGCCCGTCACAGGGAGAAGCTCTCGCCCAGATAGAGGCGGCGGACATCGGCATTGGCGACCAGTTCCTGCGGGCTTCCCGCGAACAGCACCTTGCCGTCATAGATGATGCAGGCGCGGTCCACGATCTCCAGCGTCTCGCGGACATTATGGTCGGTGATCAGCACGCCGATGCCGCGCGTCTTCAGATCCTTCACCAGGTCGCGAATGTCCGCGATGGACAGGGGATCGATGCCCGCGAAAGGCTCGTCGAGGAGGACGATGGACGGGTTCGCCGCCAGCGCGCGCGCGATCTCGCACCGCCGCCGCTCGCCGCCCGAGAGGGCGAGGGCGGGGCTGGAGCGCAGCCGCGTCAGGCCGAATTCGCCGAGCAGCGATTCCAGCCGCGCCGCCCGCGCCGCCTTGTCCGGCTCCGCCAGTTCGAGGACGGACAGGATGTTCTGCTCCACCGTCATGCCCCGAAAGATCGACGTCTCCTGCGGCAGATAGCCGAGGCCCAGGATCGCGCGGCGATACATGGGCAGGCCGGTGATGTCGTGCCCGTCCAGGACGATGCGTCCCGAATCCGGTTTGACGAGGCCCATGATGGAATAGAAGCAGGTGGTCTTGCCCGCGCCATTGGGGCCGAGCAGGCCCAGCACCTCGCCCTTGCCCACGGCCAGGCTGACATCGCTCAGCACGACCCGCCGGTCATAGCTCTTGGCGATGGAGATCACGGCCAGGCCGTCGCCCGGCGTGGGGGTGGCCATGGCGGCCGCGGCGGGCGCTTCTATGGTCGCGGACGGCATGTCGCTCATATCTGGTCCTGTGGTCACGGTCCCTGCCATTGGCGCCACGACATGCGATGTCCGCAGCCGTTTCGCAAGTCTGGCGTGGAATATGCATGGGGGCAAGCGCCGGGGCGGGGCGTTCTTCGGTCCTGCCGCCGCCCGTGTCGCCGCTGCATCAGTCCTTCTGCTGCTTCACCTTGAACGATCCGGAGACGCGCCCGCCGCTGCCCTGCGTCACGGCCGTCCCGCCGCCGGAGCTGCGGCCGTCGACGGTCGAGCGGCCGGTCTTGAGGTCGATGAGCAGCCGTCCTCCGGTCAGCCTGCTCGTCCCCTGGGTCAGCTGGACATTGCCCAGCATGGTGATGAGCCGCTTGTCGAGGTCATATATGCCGACATTGCCCTTCGCCGTCTCGTTGCCGCGCGTCACGACGACATTGCCCACCGCGTCCATGCGGTTGATCTCCACGCCGTTGCCCTGGCTGTACGCGACGGTGAGGCGGTCGGAGGTGAGATGCATATTGCCCTGGGTCACCTGCACATTGCCGGACACGACGACGCGATCGGACCTGTCCTGCACCTCGATCCGGTCGGCGGTGAAGTCGACGGGGGCGTTGCTGTCATGTCCCTTCAGCACCTGCGCCTCGACCGACAGGGCACCGAGCGCAAGGGCTGCGGCGCCGCCTGCGGCCAGGATCAGGGATATCCTCTTGGATGCGCGGATCATCTGGTTCTCATTCCATTCTGGTCGATATGCAAACGCGCATTGCCGAGCAAGGTTACCGTGCGCTGCGAAAGGTCCGCCTGCAAACGATTGGCGCCGAACGTGCCGATGGGCATGCGGCCGTCCACGCGCTGCTGGCTGGCAAGGCGGCGGGTCTTGAGGTCGATGGCGACGTCGCGGGTGGTGAAGCGATAGCCGTCCTCCGCCTGGAATTGCAGCGGGCCGATCACGCCCACGCTTTCCTTGTCGAGGTCGTAGGTGCCCTTCTGCGCGGCCACGATGCTCGCCTTCCCGTCGATCTGGAGGCGGGCCTCCATGTCGCGCAGCTGCACTATCGGCTCGCGCGAGCTTTTCTGCACGGCCGACCCGGCGCGCAGGGAAAAGGGCTGGCCCTCCTCATCCTCGCCCCGGTACAGGGCCTCCGTCACCTTGAGGCGTTCGCCGGCGACATCGACCTTCTTCTTGTCGAGGAGGAAGCTGACTTCCTGCTCATGGGCGAAGGGCGCGGTGGCCAGGACCGCCGCGAGCAGGCCCACGATGACGGGAAGCCCCTTCTTGAGCATGGCCACCAGCCGGTCGTGCCGGCTTCCCGGCGCGGCCCAGTGCTGGCGGGTCGTGCGCTGGCTGTCTGCCGCGGCGGACATGGCGTGCGATCCTCTCTCTTTGCCTTACATATGCGCGAAGATATCGGTTTCGGGCCATCCCGCCAGATCGAGCTGCGCCCGATGCGGCAGGAAGTCGAAACAGGCCTGGGCCAGGGTGGCGCGCCCCTCGCGCTCCAGCCGCTTGTCCAGTTCGATCCTCAGCGCGTGGAGATAGCGCACGTCGGATGCGGCATAGTCGCGCTGCGCGTCGGACAGATAGGGCGCGCCCCAGTCGGACGTCTGCTGCTGCTTGGAGATTTCCTGGCCCAGCATCTCGCGCACCAGTTCCTTGAGGCCGTGCCGGTCCGTATAGGTGCGCACCAGCCGGGACGCGATCTTGGTGCAATAGACGGGCGCGGCGAGCACGCCCAGATAATGCTGGAGCGCCGCAATGTCGAATCGGCCGAAATGAAAGAGCTTGAGGCGCGACGGATCGGCGACGACGGCGCGCAGATTCGGCGCGGCATAGTCGCTGCCCGGACGGAAGCGGACGAGATGTTCGTCCCCCTGCCCGTCGCTGATCTGCACCACGCACAGCCGGTCGCGCGGGGTGATCAGCCCCATGGTCTCCGTATCTATGGCCACCGGGCCAGGGGCGAGGACGCCGGCCGGCAAGTCTTCTTCATGAAAATGCACTGTCATGGCCATCCCTTAGGGCGGGTGGGGCAACAACTCAATCGAGCTTTCAGGCCGGGCGTGCGACGTCGCGGGGCAATTGCACGACATGCCGTCCGGCCTTCATTGAAAAAGCTGCAATTGTGGCAGAAAATGGTTCGCGCTCCGGTGGAATTCAGGTTATAGCTGCGAATTGCCCCCAGATGTCGCGGGCGGTTCCGTGTGCCTTTCGTCCAGCGTACGGTCCAATCGAGTGGACGAACGAAGGCGATCAACAGGGCATGAGTTTTGACAGAGGGCGCCGTGGGCGCGGCAGGGATAAGCGGGACGGTTTCGGCGACGAAGGTTTCGGCGGCGGCGGTTTCGACGACGGATATCGCGGCGGTGGTTTCGGTGGTGGCGATCGCTTTGGCGGTGGCGGTGATCGATTCGGTGGCGGCGGCGGTGGTCGCGGCGGCTTCGGCGGCGGTGGCGGCTTTGGCGGTGGCGGTGGTCGCGGCGGCTTTGGCGGCGGCGGCGGTGGTTTCGGCGGCGGTGGCCGCGGTGGCTTCGGCGGTGGCGGCGGCATGCCCGCCCAGGTCGTCGGCGAGGGTTCCGGAACCGTCAAGTTCTTCAATGGCCAGAAGGGTTTCGGTTTCATCGTTCGCGACGATGGCGGCGAGGACGTGTTCGTTCACATCAGCGCGGTCGAGCAGGCCGGCCTTGCGGGGCTTGCCGAAGGGCAGACGCTGAAGTTCACGCTCGTCGATCGCGGTGGCAAGGTTTCGGCCAGCGACCTGAAGATCGAGGGCGAAGTCATTCCCGTGCCCGAGCGTGCGGGCGGCGGCGAGCGCGGCCCCCAGCGCCAGCTTACCGGCGAGCGCGCCAGCGGCACGGTGAAATTCTTCAACGCCATGAAGGGTTTCGGCTTCATCCAGCGCGATGATGGCCAGCCGGATGCGTTCGTGCATATCAGCGCCGTCGAGCGTGCGGGCCTGAGCACCCTGAATGAAGGCGACCGGCTCGATTTCGAGCTGGAGGTCGACCGTCGCGGCAAATATGCCGCCGTCAACCTGAACCCGAAGCAGGACTGACCGCCCACCGGGCATGAGCTTTGAAAAGGGGGCCGGAACGTGATGGCGTTCCGGCCCCCTTTGCCTTGCTTTTTCCGGACGTGCGAGGTGCCGTGCAATCACTGCCGGTTCTTCGGGGACGGCGGGTAGGGTCGTCATGCCCGCCAACGGCCCGGCGCCCGCCTTTCCCGTCAAAGGCAAACCCCGCCGGCCTTTGGGCGGGCGGGGCTCACGGTCGTCGGATGAGAAGGGGGGTCAGGCCCCGCGTGCCGCCTCGAACAGGAACCAGGCGCGCTGTTCCGCCTGATCGGTCCAGTCGTCGATGATGCCGTCAGTGGCATTGTCGCCCGCCTCGCCCGCAATCGCCTTGGTGGCGCGCAGCGCCTCGATCAGCTTGAGATTATCGTCGCGCAATTCCGCCAGCATGTCCTTGGGCGACACGAACTCGGCGTCATTGTCCGTCAGGCTCTGATGCCGGGAAATGTCGCCGATGGACCGCAGCGTGGTGTTGCCGGTCTTGCGCACGCGCTCGGCCACCAGGTCCGTCGTCGCCAGGATTTCCGTCGCCTGGTCGTCGAACAGCAGGTGATAGTCGCGGAAATGCGGGCCGGACACATGCCAGTGAAAATTCTTGGTCTTGAAATAGAGCGTGTAAAGGTCGGCCAGCACGCCGTTCAACGCCTGCGCAACATTGCTGACGGCATTGGACGACAGGTCGGTGGGGGTTTTCAGATCCGATTTCGGCATGATCAATCCTTTCTTCGCGGTCCAGGCCCCTGCGCAGGGTCGTTCCGGCACCGTTACCGCGACTAACCCCGATCCGCCAGTAAGGTTGCGGAAAAAGACCCGCTTTCTTTCACGCAGATTAATCGCCTGAAGCGATCAGAGGAGCCGCAGCGCGCTGGCCGCGCAGCCAATGCCGCCGCTCAACAGCGCCAGGCCGACGACGCTCTGCACGCCGCGCATGGCGCCATGGCGCAAGGGGCGCGTGCCCAGCGAGAGGGGCAGGATCAGCCCGGCCCAGCCGCCTATCGCGGCTCCCCCTGCGGCGAGCATCGGCGCGGCGGTGAAGGCCGCCACCCCGGCCGTCGCAAAGGCCGCGTTCTCGCCCGCCCGGCGCAAGGCGAACTGGAACAGCGCCCGCCCGCCGGTCATGGTGGTGGGCTTGTCTCCGGGAGCAGGACGCAGCGCGGCGATCAACAAGCCCGTTCCTCCCATGCCCAGCGCCATGGCGAGGAAGAGGAGACGGGCATCGGGCGAGAGCAGCGCGGCGACCAGGGCGCCCATCGCGGCGCCGACCGCCGCATTGATCGCGATCATCAGGGCAAGGCCCGCCACTATGCCGCGCGGGGCGGCTTCATCCTCCGCGAATCGGTCCCCGAACCGGGCGACGACGCGCTGCGTGCCCGATCCTTGGTCGAGCAAGAGATTGAGGAGCAGGGCAAGCAGCAGCGCGTCCATGGTCGAGCCGTCCGCGCGCGCGAAGGGGGGCGTCAGGCGCCGAGGCGCAGCGACAGCACGGCGGTATAGACGGCGTGAATCTGCTCATCCTGCCGCTCCGCCTCCACGGCATCGCGCATCAGGTCCAGATAGGAGAGGATGATGGGGCCATGGCCATGATAGGCGGTCGCTGTCTCCAGCATGCTGGCAAGGCCCTCCACCGCGTCCAGTCCGTGCTGGCGGGCGAGGCGGCGTATGCCGTCCACCTGCTCGCACAGGGCGGCAAGGCTGATCTTGCCCGCGGCGGCGGCGATGCCGTCTATACGGCGGATAAGGTCGCTGCGGATCATCAGCATGGCATCGCGGGACATGGATTTCCTCCTGTCTTGTCACAGCGATAATGCGCTCTAAGGGTTAAGGTGATATTACCCCTGTGGCGCGCGCCATGGCGCGTGAAAATTCGGAACATACTTGACTCATGCCGGCCTTTCGCGCATGGGACCGCCTCTGACGACGAGCGGCGTTCGGCGCCGCTTTTTGTTTAGCCAAGATTTCTGGAAGGATGGGGCCATGGCGAAGCCAGCCACAGTGAAGATTCGACTGGTCAGCAGCGCTGACACCGGCTTCTTCTATGTCACCAAGAAGAATCCGCGCACGAAGACCGAGAAGCTGAGCTTCCGCAAGTACGATCCGGTCGTGCGCAAGCATGTCGAGTTCAAGGAAGCGAAGATCAAGTGATCTTCTGGGAGCCATGCTCCCTTTGACCGTATCGAAAGGGCGGGCGCGGCGAGCGTCCGCCCTTTTCGCATGGACGGAACAGGATGGAGGCGGTTGTGGCGCGGAATGGCGGCGATGCGGCGGCGATCATCGAACGGCTCGGCCTCGCGCCGCATCCGGAGGGCGGCTGGTATCGGGAGACATGGCGCGCCTCCGTCCCGGAGGGCGGGAGGGCCAGCGGCACCGCCATCTGGTTCCTGCTGGAGGCGGGGCAGCGTTCCCACTGGCACAGGGTCGATGCCGCCGAAATCTGGCTATGGCATGCCGGCAGCGCGCTTCGCCTGCTGACCGCGCCCGGCGATGCCGGTCCCGTGCGGGACGTGCGTCTCGGCGGCGCGGTGCTGGCGGGCGAGAGTCCCCAGCATGTCATCGCGCCCGGCGAATGGCAGGCGGCGGACGCGTCGCGGGGCTGGGTGCTGGTCAGCTGCATCGTCTCGCCGGGCTTCGAATTTTCGGGCTTCACCCTGGCGGAACCGGGTTGGGAACCGGGCCGCTGACGCCCTGTCAGAATGTGTAGACGAGCGTCGCGCGCGTCGTCGTGTCGGTGGGCTTGCTTCCGGCCGGACGATTGCTCTCGCTCTGGATCTTGAGCGACATGCGGCCGGACAGCGCATTCGTGATCTTGGACGTGAAGGCGGTGTCGGCGATGAAGGTCGTGCCGCCGTCGGAGGATACGACGGAGGCATTTTCCGTGAGCACCATGCCGCGCGGCAGCGTCCATTTATAGGTGAGCGAGGCGCGCGGGCCGATCTCGCTGGCGCTGGTGCCGTCGGTGAACAGCGTCTGGCGCAGGGCCGGGCCAGCGTCCAGGTCCAGCGTCATGTCCGCCCGGTTGATGGCGCGCAGGCCCAGACCGACCGATTCGGTGAAGCGGCGCGCATAGCCCGCGAAGCGGTCCTGCTCCCATCCCACTATGCCATAGGCGTAGAAGCCCTCCCGCAGCAGATAGTCGAGCGAATAGCTTGCCGCGAACCTCTCCCGCGTGGTGAAGCCGTTGGCGCGCAGATAATCGACCAGCGCGTCGATCTTGTGCCGGGTCTTCAAATCCTCTTTCTTGAGCAGGAGGCCGACCACGCCGCTGACCTCCTCCGTATTTCCGCTGGTGAGGCCGAAACCCGCCTGGCCCTCGCCGGTCCAGCCTTGCCAGTAGCGCAGGGCCGCGAGACGCTCTTCCCGTTCACGCTTCACCTTGTCCTTCTTCTCGGCCGTCAGGCTTTTCGCAAGGTCGCGTATCTCGTCGGCGGCATCGGGATTGGTGGCCCTGGCGACCTTGACCACGGCGTCCAGCGTCGCATCGTCCGCCGTGCGCGCGGCCTCCCGGATCATCGCTTCGACGGCAGAGGGGATTTCGGCACGGGCAGGGGACGCCGCCAGCCAGGGCAGCGCGCAGGCAACGGACAGCCAGCGGGGCAGATGCAGGTTTTTGCCTCCCTCGACCCGCCATGGCAGGTACGGTTTATCCTGATGATCCTTTCCCTATGCCGCGCGGGGCATGGCCCTGTCCAGCCGGGCATGGACGCGGTGCGGCCGCGCCGGGCGCGGGCCGGGATGAAAGGAGGGGTCAGGCGCCGCGCGCGGGCGGACGGCCAAAGGCGATGCGCAATTCGTCCTTGGCTGCCTCCAGCACCTTGCGCTGCCGCGCGTCCAGCCCCTTGCCCGCGCGGTTGATGTAGAAGCTGAGCATCGACATGGCGGAGCGAAAGGGCTCGGCCTTGCGTCTCTTGCCATGTTCCGCCGACCGTTTCAGCGACCGCGCGATCGCTTTCGGGTCGTCATGGGTGAAAATGTCGCGGTCGAGGTCGAGCGCGTCGCTATGATCGGTCACCTGCTGCGACCATTTGTGCCGGGGTGTCATGTCCTCATCCTCCATGATGCCTGAAATACCGGGCCTCACGTTCATGTTTCGCGCTCCCGCGCATATCGAGCGGGCCGGGGATCATGGGGCAACGCGCCATGCCGGGAGGAGGTTGCCGTCCGACCCCGAAGATCGCGAGGGGCGATCAGTGAGACAGCGATGATCGGTTGGACCTTGTTGCGAATGATTCCTATCTGGGCCGCGTCGCCCAGAGGACGCCAGAGGAGGACGGACGCCATGCGCATCGATTTCATCAAGACGCTCACTTATCTGGCGCTGCATCTGTGCGTCGGTTTCACGGTCGCCTATCTGCTGACGGGCTCGGTCGCTGTTGCGGGCGGGATCGCGCTTGTCGAACCGTGCATCAACGCCGTCGCCTTCTATTTCCATGAGCAGGCGTGGAAGCGCCATGCGGCGCGGCGGCAGGTGGCCGAACCGCGCCGCTGGACGGGCGATGGGGCCGCGCTCGCCTAGAGCGACCGAATCCACCGATGGCCCGGAAATCGCGGGAAACGGAGATTGGCGAAGCGGTAGGGCATGGGCGGTCAGAACAGCTCATATTGCGCGGCGGGCGCGGCGCGCAGGGGCCAGCGGCCGAGGGTCAGATGCCGGGTGCGGCCGACAAGGCTGCGGATCAGCACGAATTCCTCCGCCTGCCATTGCCGCGCTTCCACGGGGCGATGGGCCGGGCGTCCGTCGCGATAGCCCAGCGTCATATGCGGGCTGAATGTCCAGTTCTCCCGCATGGGCACCTGCATCAATGTCATCGCTTGGCCGATCGACTGGTGGAGCGCCTTCAGGTCCGCATTGGCGCGGGACGATCGCAACGCGGCGGAGCGGTTGCTGACGGTGAGCCGGTCGAGCGTCACCGTAACGGGCTGCGCCGCGACCATCTCCCCCACGCGCAGCAGGCGGTCGGGCAAGTGGACGGGCAGGCGGCGGAAATCCTCCGTGATCGCGAGCGTCACATGCAGGCGATCGGTGTGTTGCACCTGCCAGCCCTGACCCAATTCGCGTTCGCTCCAGGCCGCCATGCCGAGAGCGAGTTGCCGAGGCGGCAGGATCGCGAAGAACAGCCGTTCGACCGCCGGGCGAAAGGAATGCGAGTCACGAAACATATGTTCATGATATGTTCTTATGAGACGAGAGTCGAATCCCCTTATCTCCGGCCAGTGACCGGTCGTCATGCGTGCAGGGGAAACGAAAGGACCGCTTCACCGTTCGGTGGAGCATCATCCTCATCGTCTGAAAGGAATGTCGGCATGACCACGAACAGCGCATCCGCCCGCTATCAGGGGCTGGGCAAGTCCGGCAAGGGCAGCATCACGACCAGATCCGGCGTGTTGCAGGGCCAGCCCTATGGTTTCGGCACCCGCTTCGAGGGGCAGCCCGGCACCAATCCGGAGGAATTGATCGCGGCGGCCCATGCCAGCTGCTTCACCATGGCGACCAGCTTCGCGCTGGCGGGGGCGGGCCATGCGGACGGCACGCTGGACGTGCAGTGCACCGTGACGCTCGACAAGGATGGCGACGGCTTCAAGGTGACGAAATCCGCCCTGACGCTGACCGCCAGCGTGCCCGGCCTTTCCGAGGAGGATTTCAACCGTATCGCGGACGAGGCGAAGGCAGGTTGCCCGATATCGAAGTTGCTCAATTGCGAGATCACGCTCGACAAGACCCTCACGGCCTGAAATCCCGTCCGGAATTCCCATCGGCCCGTGCCCGCCCACACCGCGCGGTTTCGGCTAGAGCATTTTCAAGTCGACCGTTCACGGTCAACGGCACGGAAAATGCGGCATCGGAAAGACAAGACCGTTTCCGCTCAATGGGGAAACGCCCTAGGATATCTTCGGCGTGCCCCAGCGGGCGTGTCCAGTCCGCTCTTGCTCGCTGACTTCGACCCGGCCGCACGCGTCCTGTCGCGAAACACCGGACGTGCCCCTATCCTTGTCGGCAAGACATATGGAGAGCGCGCCGGCCATCATGGGCGGCACAGGGGCCATGGCACCCAGGTCGGTTAGTCGCCCCTCAGGCGCCACCGCCCCCATTCGATATGGTGCGTCCCGCCATGCGCGCTCTCCACCAGCATGAATTCCTCGATCAGCCAGGCAATGGGCTGGTCCAGCAGGCGGCCGGGCCTGCCGCCCCGATGGTCAAGGGTCATGTGCGGATGGAAATGATAGGCGGGCAGCCTGCGGAAATGGCTGGACAGCATGTCGAGCACGGCAAGACGGAAATCCTGCGCTGCCGGATTGCCGAGATCGCCGCCGCGCAAGGCCATGCTCTCGCCGCCTTCCATGCGGTCGAACATCATCAGGAAGGGCGGATAGCGCAATTGCGACAAGGCCCGACCCGTCGCCTCGATGTCGGCATCGGTGATCCAGCGTCGGTCGCCAATGGGCTGGATGGTCGTATGCAGGAGGTCCGCGCCGCGATTCCGGTCGTTCCCACCCAATTTCGAAATGCGCTCCGCCAGATCGCCCGATGGCTTCAGCATCACATGGACGATGTTACCGGGCGGAGAGGGCGGCGCGCCGTCTTCATGGAGATGCGCCGCGAGACCTGCGTCAAAGAGAGGAAATTGCACGGGATCACCTTCCTTTCTTTGTTCACTATATGTTCCAATAATGGTCCGGTCAATCCCTCCCGTGCGACAGGGCCTTCCCCGCCGCAATTCGCCCCGGCCGACGATCGGGGCAATCGCCGGCCAGTC
>JASGGS010000080.1:0-17385 GCA_047602685.1 Sphingobium sp. | reverse complement strand
CGCGAATCGGGAGCGTCCCTATCTCCCTGAAAAACAATGTGCAGACAAATACTTAGGCCCACAGGGCCGGGCGAAGGAACTTCGCTTTATCTTGCATTTCCTGCCTTCTCTGTCTCCATACGCAATTCCAGCCTTTCTCGCGCTACAACACAGCCCTTCGGAACCGTCCGGGGGTCATGCCGACCAGCCTGCCGAAATGCCGGTTCATGTGGCTTTGCGAACTGAATCCGGTGGCGATGGCGATCTGCGCGATGGGCATGTCCGGGTCCGCCAGCAGCATTTGCGCATGGCGGATTCTTCGCTCCGTGAGGTAGGTGTGAAGGCTCTTTCCGGTGCTGGCCTTGAAGGCGCGCATGAGGTGGCGGGCGCTCAATCCGGCCTCATCGGCAAAGGAGCGGATGGTGAGAGGATCGGCCAATTGCGCCTCGATCCGGTCCAGTATCCGGCGCAAGCTGCGCGGCGCAAGGCCGCCCATGACAGGCGGCGGCGGGCGCACCTCCGGGCAGAAATGCCGGATCAGATGGACCGTGAGAGCTTCCGCCAGAGCCTCGCTCATCACGCTGCCGCCGCGCCGCGCGAAGGCCATTTCCATGTCGAGAAGCCGCGCGAAACAGAGCGCGGCGTCGTCCTTCACGCCCACGACAGACGCCATATCGGAGATACATTCACGCTCGAACGCCTCCGCCGCCACGCGCTCCGCGAAGGCGTTTTCCAGCGCGATCACGAGGATATCCGGGCTGGATTCCCACGCCTGAAAGAAGGGTCGATTGCCGGGGTTGATGTGCATCATGCCCGGTTCGATCAGGTCGCGGTGCAAGCGGTCCTCGCCCGGAAGGCGGTATTCCATGACAAATGGATCACCCATATGGACCGTCAAAACCAACTGGCTCGCCCCTAAAAGGACGCCCGGATTGGGTGGCAATATGCACCGCGCCACCGTCACAGCGTCGCGGGTTGCAGCATGGTCCCACCGGATCGCCGGTTCCCGGATCGGGGATGCAAAATCCAGTATGTAGGCGCTCGGCTTGTCGGATTCTTCCACCCGTCCACACCCTCTCCCGATAGCCGGGGCAATATGTTCCGGTCTTTTTGATTCAGACGTTTGGGAGCCGGGAGAGCGTTACATCCGGCGTTCAGGGATATCCGAAACACGCCCCGTTCTTGCGAACAATTCTCAAATCTCGTAGCAATGGACGGATAGAATCAGGGAAAGCGGGGTCGTGTCGGACAAGGCTTTGGACAGGCGTTATGGCGATTGGCGGGAGGAACTTGAACGGTTTCTCACGCGCCGCCTGTCCTCACCCGATCTCGCCGCCGACCTGACGCAGGAAGCCTTTGTCCGCCTGATGCGGGTCGATCCGCCATCGCTGGTGCGTGATCCAAGGGCATGGCTGTTCCGCACCGCCAGCAACCTTGCCGTCGATCATCACCGCTCGGCAACGCGCGCGCCTTTCGATGTGATTGACGATGCCATGCGCGAAAATGTCGCGGACCCGACGCCGACGCAGGAAATGGCGGCCCTGTCACGGGAGGAACTGGAAGTCGTCCGCAAGGCGATTGCAGACCTTCCACCGAGAGGGCGGGAAGTGTTCGAATTGAGCCGTTTCGAGGGGCTGGGCTATAGCGAGATCGCGGAGCGTCTCGGCATTTCGCGCAACACCGTGGTCGTCCACATGGTTCGTTCTCTGGCGCACTGCAAGCAACGGCTGAACGCCTATCGCAAGGGGGATGAGCGCCCGGAGTAATGTTCGCGCGCTTCCCAAACGTCTAAGAAACAGGAACGGGATCGCTTCTGCGCGGAAGCGGTGACGCCAAAGAGGAATGCAAGGCCGTATGACCGAAAAGGGTCTGGATGCGATTGAAGAGGAGGCCGTGGCGTGGTTCGTGCGATTGCACGACGAGGACGCCACGGACGCCGATCGGACGGCGCATGCCGAATGGCTGGCGGTCGATCCGTATCATCGCGCCGCCTGGGCGGAAGTGGCTCAATTATGGGAGGGCATGGACGCCTTGCAGGGTGCCGATGCCCCCAATGTCGTCGCCATGCCCCGGTGCGTGGAAGCGCCCAAGCCTGCGCGGTCGTGGGCGCGGCACCGCTTCGCCGCCGCTGCCGCCGTAGTGCTGACGGTCGGCGCGGCAAGCTGGATGGCGACTCATCCCGGCCTGTTCGCGGATGAGCGCACGGCGGTAGGCGAGCGGCGTTCCGTCACCTTGCCCGATGGCTCGCGCGTCGATCTTGCAACCGCTTCGGCCCTGTCGGTCGATTTCACGGACAGGGAGCGCAAGGTCGTTCTCTATGACGGTGAAGCCTTTTTCTCCGTGGCGAAAGATGCCGTCCGGCCGTTCCGGGTGCAGGCGGCGGATGGCAGCATAACCGATGTGGGCACCGCCTTCGACGTGCGGAAATCGGATGAAACGGTCGATGTGGCGGTGACGCACGGTATCGTGGATGTCGCCAACGGCAGCGGCTCGCCGGTTCGGCTCACGCGCGGCCAGTCCGTCAGCTACACCCCGCACGGCATGGGCCAGCGGCAATCGGTCGATCCCGTCAATGTCGGCCTTTGGCGGGAGGATCGTCTGGCGTTCGAGGATGCGCCCTTGCCGGATGTGCTGCGCGATCTTGAACGCTACCGGCATGGCCGGATCGTCGTGATGGACAAGAGCCTCGCGCGGCTCACCGTATCGGGGATGTTCGATGCGAGGCGCACCGATGCCGCGCTCGATACCATAGCCCGGACGCTGCCCGTCAGGCTGGTGCGGATCACCGGCTATCTGGTGCTTGTCTATCCTGCCGGGTGACGTGCGAAAAAATTTTCACCGCCTTGTAATGCTCCCTCGTTCCCCCAGCGTCTCCATAAGTGTGAAATGCGAATGACTGTCATTCGCATATGAGTGACCGCCTTCGCCGCGACGGCCGAAGGGATGGGGGTATGAATGGTGATTGTTTCGGTGGAGTCGGGTTTCCGGGCATTGCTGGCGTCCACGGCGCTGGTGTCCATGGTGGTGGGGATAGGGTCCGCTCCGGCACAGGCGCAAAGCACCACGCAAGCGGGAACCCAACAGTTCGATATTCCCGCGCAATCGCTGGCATCGGCCCTCATGCGTTTCTCACGCGAAACGCGGCTGGAACTGTTCTACAGCGCCGAACTTGCCCAAGGCAAAACCACGCAGGGCGTAAAGGGCAATTTCGCTCCGGCTGAAGCTCTCTCCCGTCTGCTTGCCGGAACGGGCCTGACGTTCAAATACACCAATGCCACCACGATCACGCTCGAACCGGCTCCCCAATCGGCAGACGGAGCAATCCAGCTTGGCCCGGTGCGGGTGGAAGGCGAAGGCGGATCGGGGACGGCGTTCGGAACGTCGCAACCCGAAACCGCATGGGGGCCAGTCCGGGGTTATGTCGCGACGCGTAGCGCCACCGGGTCTAAAACAGATGCTCCACTCACTGAGATACCGCAGACGATCAATGTGATTACCGCGGATCAAATCAAGGCTCAGGGTGCGCAAAGCGTGAGTGAGGCGCTACGGTATACGGCTGGCGTCCGAGCCGAGGGTTATGGTGCAGCCTCACCCTTCGATGTTTACACGCAAGTCCACGGCTTCCGCTCCGATCTTTATCTCGACGGGTTGAGGCTACCCACTGGCAGCGTCGAGGGAACCGCGAGCGCCGTCATCGAACCGTGGGCGCTTGAGCGTCTCGAAGTTCTCAAGGGCCCGGCATCGGGGATCTATGGTCAGGCCGGTCCTGGCGGCATTATCAACATGGTGACAAAACGTCCTACCGAGACGCCCGTCAGAGAAATTCAGGTTCAAGGGGGAAGCTTCGATCGAATTCAAGGGGCGTTCGACTTCGGCGGTCCGATCGGTGAGGGCGGTCAGTTCCTTTACCGTGTGACAGGTTTGGCCCGCAGTTCGGAAACGCAATGGGATTACGGTGAGAACAAGCGCGCCTTCATCGCTCCGGCTTTAATGTGGCGGCCGGACAACGATACGTCCTTGACGGTGCTCGGGATGTATCAACGCGACCGTGGCGTCTGGAACTTCTTCAATTATATGCCTGAAATAGGATCGGTCTACGATTACAACGGGCGCAAAATACCGACCAATGTATATCTAGGTGAGCCGGATTTTGACAAGTTGAAGCGTGAGCAATGGTCGGTTGGCTATGAGTTACAACATCGATTCAACGATAGGCTTTCGTTCAAACAAAACCTTCGTTTCAACCGTACTGACTATTACACTCGCGCCGTCATCACAGGGCGCTCTTATCTGACCGGCGATGGGCAGATTGACCGGGGAGGCATACACCAAGAGAGCCCCGACAAGACATTTGCAATCGACAACCAGATCAAGATCGACTTCCCGACTGGGCCTCTCAATCATGAGGCTTTGGTCGGCCTCGACTACCGACATGAAAATTCTAGCTATCTTTATACCAAAGGATCGGCACCATCACTAAATGTCTTCAATCCTCAATACAATGCGGGGCCGATTACAGTCGACGATATCACGCTTTCGAATTACAAGTCGTTGCTCGATCAGATAGGCATTTACGCACAGGATCGGATCAAATTCGGTCACTGGGTCGTGACTCTCGGTGGACGCTACGACCGCGCGAAAACCACTGTTGACAACGCCGGAACGACATACTCTTCAGCAAGTCGAACACATCAGAATGATGGAGTATTCACCGGACGCGCAGGGTTAACGTATCTCTTCGAAAGCGGAGTGTCGCCCTATGTAAGCTACGCAACATCCTTTCAGCCGCAAACGGGTAGCGACACAATTACTGGCACAGCGTTCAAACCCACAAGAGGAAAGCAGTTCGAAGCTGGGATAAAGTACCAGCCGATAGGTATGAAGGCGCTCATAACCATTGCGGCTTTCGATCTAACTCAAACTAACCGTGTCACAACTGACACGTTGTATCAGCAACGTCAACTTGGCGAGGTAAATATAAGGGGAATAGAATTTGAAGCAAAGGCAGAAGTCCTGACGAACTTCACCGTGCTTGCGTCTTACGCTTATCTTGATCATAAAATCACTAAAAGCTCCAATCCCGCCGAGATAGGCCGCAAGCTCTTTTCTACACCCAACCATCAGGCGTCGCTCTGGGGTGACTACAGTTTCGTAACCGGACCATTGTCGGGTCTCGCGCTAAGTGCGGGAGTTCGTTATGCCGGTACGAATACGGACCTCTACAACACTCTTGAAGTGCCGGCGGTCACGTTGTTCGATGCGCGCGTAAAGCTCGATCTGGAAAACATTTCTCCGACGCTTGCCGGGGTGTCGCTCGCGGTGAACGCATCCAACATCTTCGATAAAAAATATGTGAGCCAGTGCGACGGTGACACCATGTGCACCTATGGCGCGCGCCGTACCATCCTTGCAACGCTGAATTACAAATGGTGATTTCAAAACAATCTCCAAGCGTTTTGGCAACGATTATTCGGAATCGCTCTATTCCGCTTCAGAATGCTTGACCGATGAAAAATCCGCGCACCATTTACTTATGGCTATGGGTTCATAAATGGAGCAGCTTAATTTCGATGCTGTTCCTGTTGATGTTGTGCGGCACCGGACTACCGCTAATTTTTCATGAGGAGATCAGCGATTGGCTTGATCCACATCCGTCCCTGCCGTCGGTAGCCTTGGGAACTCCGACTCCGACGCTGGAGAGCATCGTCCGAAAAGCTCAGGCGGCGCGCCCGCCAGGCCACGCGCTGTATTGGTTTTTCATTCCGGACGACGAACCGCGCACAGTTACCGTTATCACGGCTGAAAGCCTGAAGCCGGCGGGTGGAGGATTGCCGGGCACTTTCTTCCAATCGTTCGACCGGCGAACCGGCGAAGCTCTCAAAGCTCACGGCGACGAAACCGGCTTCATGAGTGTCATGTTTCGTCTGCATACGGACATGTTCGCCGGCCTTCCGGGGACGCTGTTTCTTGGGGCGATTGGCCTGCTCTTGGTGATAGCGGTCATCTCCGGCGTGGTGATTTATACACCCTTCATGCGCAAGCTGGACTTCGCCACCGTGCGCTCAGCGCGTGGCTCGCGCGTGCTGTGGCTCGACCTGCACAATCTGCTGGGCGTCGTTACCGTCGCGTGGCTTTTGGTCGTTGGCGGGACGGGGGCAATCAATACCCTGTACGAACCCTTGTTCGAGCATTGGCGGGCAACGGAAATTGCCGACATGCTGGCGCCCTACAAGAATGCCCCCCCTGTGGCGCAGCGTGTTCCTGTTGATACCGTGCTCGCCGTCGTACACAAAGCCGCGCCGGAAAGATTCCCGGTAACGGTGATCTTTCCCGGCGCTCCCGCCTCAGGTAACCACCATTATCTGGTTGTCACCAAGGGGAGTACACCCCTGACGAGCCGAATCATGATTCCGCTCCTGATCGATGCTCAGACTGGGAAATTGACGGCAGCGCCTGACCCGCCCTGGTATATGAAAATGCTGAGCTTGTCGCAGCCGCTGCATTTCGGTGATTATGGTGGCATGCCGCTCAAAATCATTTGGGCGGTTCTTACGGTCATCACGATCATCGTGCTGAGCAGCGGCATCTATCTCTGGCTGCGCAAGCCGCTGGCTGTGCGTCGTTCTGATCGCGCGGTAGCGAAAATTGGCTCTCCTGCCCTCGCGAGGCGCGAGGCATGACAAAACCGAGCAAGACCCGCCGGTCTCTCTGGCAAATATTTCGCTTGCCGCTGCTAATTGGGCTGTTGAGCGTCATCGGCTTGATTTCGGCGCTGGTTGGCGACGATGTGTGGGATTTGCTGTCCTGGATCATGCTCGCCGTTCCGATCGCCGTAATCGCGGGACCGCTGTTTCGGATGCGAAGGCCGCACGAACGATGATGCTGTTACGTCATCTTGCCCGGCGCATTCCGCCATCCGACGATGCCGGAACCGAAGGCCCAAACCCCGCGCACTGTCAGCCTTCCAGCCCCGCAAACCATGCAGGATTCGATGGCCGCGTCCACGCAGGATACGACGGTCCGGCCCCACGGGCCGCCAAACCTCAATGGCAACCCTCGACCCGCTATGCCGATCAGCCGATGGACTGGCGCACGCGGCTGTTCGGCATGGGCGGGACCGGCGCAATCCTGCTGCTGATCCTTGGCGGGGCGCTGTTCACATGGCGCACCTATACCGCGCCGCCTGCCGCGCCGACATTGAGCGTGTTCGACGTGACTCCGCCCGCCGCGCCCCCGGAGCCGGAAAGCGAAAAGCCGCCCGGCCCGGAGCAGGTCAAGCGCGAGAAGCCGCAACCCGTGCCGGACCGCCCGCCGGTCAAGCCGCCCGAAATCCAGTTGCCGAGCGTCAATCCGTTTCCGCCCCCGGTCGTGCAGCCGGTGCCCGATCCCGGCCCGCCGATCGAGCGGGCCACCGCGCCGGAGACGAAGCCCGCGCCGCCCGCCCCACAGGTGAGCGACGCAAAGCCGACCTGGCAAGGACAGGTTCTCGCCGCGCTCAATCGCAAGAAGCGCTATCCCGCCTGGTCCATGTCCCGGCGCGAGCAGGGCGTGCCCTATGTCCGGTTCACGATGGACCGCGAAGGCCGGGTCTTGTTGGTACAGCTTGAGCGATCATCCGGGTTCCCCGACCTCGACCGCGAGGCGGTCGCGCTGCCCAAGCGGTCGTCGCCTTTGCCCAAGCCGCCCGACGACAAACCGGGGGACACGCTGGAACTGGTGGTCCCGGTAGAGTTCTTCGTCACCGCGCAATGACCCACGGCTCACCTGTCGGCCGGAAGGGGCGTCCTGCCCGCATGGCGCTGCGCCGCCGCTCGATCATGGAGCAACGCGTCGTGCGCCTGATCCGGGGCGAACGGCCGGACGCCATGCCGTCTGTCCCCGCCATGCAATTCGGCAGGCTGCGCGATCTGGCTGTCCGTAACGCGCTGGTCATCCATCCTCCCGGCACGCCCTTCCTCAGCGTCAATGAACTGACGCTGCTGGGCTGGCTCGCGCTGGCGCAGCGGGTCGCGGGCTACAGGCGGCAATTCCATCCCGATGCCATGTTGACCATGACGGTCGTGCATTGCGCGGGGACGCTCGACGCCCTTGGCATCCATCTGCCGCCCCTGACATTCTGCGGCGTCGGCCGGACGGACGCGGGATGATGCCCGGAAAAGCTGTCCGTAACAGCCTATCGGCGGCGCTTATACGGTATAGGCGACGGCGCGCCCGCGTCACCCTCCGCGATCTCGTGCGGCAACGATCCGCACGGGCCTGCAAGGAGGATGACCAATGGCGAACCCGATCAATTGGCCGGAACGCTCCGGCTGGCGCAATCCCGCCCGTTATTGCCCGCTTCTCGATCTCGACCGTTCGGGATGGGCATGGGAGTTTTTGCGCCGCAATGCCGATTACCAGCGCGCGGTGCAGGGCCTTCCCAAGCCGAAACAGGAGCGATGGCTGATGCCGCCGCTGTCGCTGCTCTCCGCTGCCGGTGTCGCACCGGACTGGGGATGCCCGTTCGCCGCATCGGCCGATGAGGATGCGCTGACCGCGCCGCCCTTCTGGTTGCCGTCCGCCGATCCGTCCGTCCTGCCGGTGGCGGCAATCCCGCCGCAGCACATGGAGGATGCGCTGGACGTGATGGACCTTGGGCAGATGGTGACGGTGTTCCGGGACAGGTCCGGGGCGGAGCATGTGCAGATAGGCCCCGCGCCGCGTCCGATCCGGCTCTATGTCGAAACGGGAACGGTGCTGCGCGGCCCGGTGGCGCTTCATGCCTCGTTGTGTAGCTGTGCGGTGCAGAGCAGGTTGCGGACACTGCGCCGCCTGCTCGATCTGGAACGGCTGGGCAGACCGCGCACGCAGGACGATGTGCCCGATGCGCGCGGGGTCAGGCTGGCCTTCGTCCTGCAAGTGCTGGACGGCTATGACGCCGGGGCCTCGCAGCGGGAAATCGCCATCGCCCTGTTCGGCCGGGAGCGGGTCCGAACGGACTGGAACGGCTATTCCGATTATCTGCGCTCGCGGATATGCCGCGCCATCAGATTGGGGCAATCCCTGTGCGATGGCGGCTATCGCAATCTCCTGCGCGGCTTGCCATTCCGCGTGACCGCCGCGAACGACAATGAACCGCCGTAAAAGAACTACAAGTGCCCGCTATATCTCGATTTCCAGCGAACTATACTGAAAGTGGTTGGGAGAGGACGAGGCCTTCCCAGGTCGGCCGGGCATTGCTCCGCTGCTGGGCGGGGGGCAGGGGCGTGCTTTCCGGCGCCATGCTCTTCTCGACCGGCGGGCCGGGATCGACGACGGGCTTCGGCGCGGGCTGCGCGATCGGGGTCTCGCCGGGGACGCGGATTTCCGGTGGCTTGACCTTCGGCTGTTCCGGCTGCGGCTCCCGCTTCTCCTTCCGCGCCTGTTCGGGGCCGGGGGGAATCTCGCTCGGCGGCTCCGGCGGCGCGGCGGGCGGCGCCATGGTGAACAGGCTCAGGTCCGCCGGCGCCTTCACGGCCCTATAGGCCGTCCAGGTGAACAGCGCCCCGCCCGTGATCGCCAGCGCCACCATCGCCACCCCGCCCATGCCGAACAGGCGGCTCTTCAGGCTCATCGGCTGGTCGCTGTACCGGCTATGGCCGCCCGCGCTGTGCATCCGCATGGGCCAGGCGACGGCGACATGGCCGGTGTCGGCCATATCCTGCTCCGGAAGGATCGACGGCCGGGCCGGACGCGAGGCTGCCTGCTTCATCCGTGCCATCAGTCCGTCCCGAAACGCGCATCGCCGACACGGGTCCGGGCATAGGTCCGGGCGATGCCGCCATGACGCGCGATCCGGACATCATGGGCGGGAGCGCTGGGGGCGGCCGCTAAAAGCGGCGCAGCCTTGAACGGGGATTTCTCCCGGCATCGGCGGGCGGCCTTTCCGGCCCTCGTCAAAACCATGTCCGAACAGCCTCCGCCAATGATTGTCAAACGCTCCTGATGATGAGACGTTTTGGACGGGCGTTTTTTCACAATTTTTCCGCGTCGCGCCCCGCGGCTGCAAGGGGACGCGCCGATGGCCCGCCGGGCGAGGTGGGCGGGGCGGGAAATGCCTGTTCCTGACGGGCGACGATGCGCGTGCCGAGCGGCCTATGATCCGGACCCCTGCCTCGGGACAGCCCGAAAAAGGGGCGCCCTTCCTTTCGCGCTCGACACCCCGCCGTCCATGGTCGGGGAGGACGCGTTACCGCCCGAATTTCCGCTGCGTCTTGCCGTAGCGCAGCTTGCGCGTGCCCGGCTTGCCCTCGGTCGCGCGGCCCCGTGGCGCCGCGACCTGCTGCTCGGTCGGCAGGCCCAGTTCCTCCGCCTCCAGCTTGCGGATCTCGTCGCGGATGCGCCCGGCCTCCTCGAACTCCAGGTCCGCCGCGGCCGCGCGCATCTTCTTCTCCAGCTCCTCGATATAGGCGCGCAGATTATGGCCGACGAGATGCGGGGCGTCGTCCAGCCCCGTCTCGACCGTGACCTGATCCTTGCTGGCGACATGGGCGATGATGTCGCCGATCTGCTTCCTGACCGTCTCCGGCGTTATGCCATGTTCGAGATTATAGGCCTGCTGCTTCTCGCGGCGGCGGCCGGTCTCGTTCAGCGCGCGCTCCATGCTGCCGGTGATGCGATCCGCGTAGAGGATGACGCGCCCGTCCACATTGCGCGCGGCGCGGCCGATGGTCTGGATCAGCGACGTCTCCGACCGCAGGAAGCCTTCCTTGTCCGCGTCGAGGATCGCGACCAGCCCGCATTCCGGAATGTCCAGCCCCTCGCGCAGCAGGTTGATGCCGATCAGGATGTCGTAGACGCCGAGCCGCAGGTCGCGGATCAGCTCGATGCGCTCCAGCGTCTCCACGTCGCTGTGCATGTACCGGACCTTCAGGCCCGCCTCGTGCATATATTCGGTCAGGTCCTCCGCCATGCGTTTGGTCAGCGTGGTGACGAGGGTGCGATATCCCTTTTTCGCCGTCTCCCGCGCCTCGTGGATCAGGTCGTCCACCTGGTCCTCCACCGGCTTGATCTCGACCGGCGGGTCGATGAGGCCGGTGGGGCGGATCACCTGCTCGGCGAACACGCCGCCGGTCTGCTCCATCTCCCAGGTGCCGGGCGTCGCGGAGACGCTGATCGTCTGCGGCCGCATCGCGTCCCATTCGTTGAAGCGCAGCGGCCGGTTGTCGATGCAGCTCGGCAGGCGGAAACCATATTCGGCCAGCGTCACCTTGCGGCGATGGTCGCCCCTGGCCATCGCGCCGATCTGCGGGATGGTCTGATGGCTTTCGTCCACAAAAAGTATAGCATTTTCAGGTAGATATTCGAAAAGTGTCGGGGGCGGCTCGCCCGGCAGGCGGCCGGTCAGGAAGCGGCTGTAATTCTCGATCCCGTTGCAGCTCCCGGTCGCGTGGATCATCTCCAGGTCGAAATTGGTGCGCTGCTCCAGCCGCTGCGCCTCCAGCAGCCGGCCCTCGCCGGTCAGCTCCTTCAGGCGCTCCGTCAGTTCGTGCCGGATCGCGTCCGCCGCCTGCTTCATCGTCGGACCGGGCGTCACATAGTGCGAGTTGGCGAAGACGCGGACATGGTTCAGCTTCGCGCCCGTCTTGCCGGTCAGCGGATCGAACTCGGCAATCTCCTCTATCTCGTCGCCGAAGAAGCTGACGCGCCAGGCCATGTCCTCATAATGGCTGGGAAAGATTTCGAGATTGTCTCCCCGCACCCGGAAGGTGCCGCGCGTGAAGGCGGCGTCGTTGCGCTTGTACTGGAGGGAGACGAGCTTGCGGATGATCTCCCGCTGGTCCTCGACCTGCCCTTTCCTGAGGTCGAAGATCATCGCCGAATAGGTCTCGACCGACCCGATGCCGTACAGGCAGGACACGGACGCCACGATCAGCACGTCGTCCCGTTCGAGGAGGGCGCGCGTGGCCGAATGGCGCATGCGGTCGATCGCCTCGTTGATGCTCGACTCCTTCTCGATATAGGTGTCGGATCGGGGCACATAGGCTTCGGGCTGATAATAATCGTAATAGCTGACGAAATATTCGACGGCATTGTCGGGGAAGAAGTTCTTGAACTCTCCGTAAAGCTGCGCGGCCAATATCTTGTTGGGCGCCAGTACCAGCGCGGGCCGCTGCACCGCCTCGATCACCTTGGCCATGGTGAAGGTCTTGCCGGACCCGGTGACGCCCAGCAGCACCTGGTCCTTCTCGCCCGCATTGGCCGCCTCGACCAGTTCCGCGATGGCCGTGGGCTGGTCGCCGGACGGCTGGTAGTCGCTGACCAGCCTGAACGGCCTGCCCCCCTCGATCTTCTCCGGCCGCTCCGGCCGGTGGGGGACGAAGGACCGGCCGGTCTCAGGCTCGTCGAGGGTCGTGCGGATCTGGATTGCCATGGGCCGGAATATGGCGACGCGCGCGCGGCGCGGCAATGGGCGGGAACAAAAGGGGTAGGGAAGCCTGTGA
This sequence comes from Sphingobium sp., assembly GCA_047602685.1. GTDB lineage: Bacteria > Pseudomonadota > Alphaproteobacteria > Sphingomonadales > Sphingomonadaceae > Sphingobium. The sequence continues at coordinate 4,945 of JASGGS010000080.1, read as the reverse complement.
GCTTTGTCATTGCCGCATCCCGCATGCCGCCTTACTTTTTGGGCGCGCGGCGATGTAGGGATGTAGGAGTGCGGTCGATGAAGCGCTTGACGGAGACCAGGCGGCCGGACGCTGGCACGGCCAAGGCGCGGGACGTGGGATGACGCCGGAGGGATTGGACGCCTATCTGGCGCGGATCGGCATCGCGGACAGGCCGTCCCCCGACCTGGACGGCCTGAGGCGGCTGCAACGGGCGCACCGGCTGGCGATCCCCTTCGAGAATCTCGACATCCCGCTGGGACGCGGCGTCGATGCCGCGCCGGTGGCGGTGGCGGCCAAGCTGGTGGGCGCGCGGCGCGGCGGATATTGCTTCGAGCAGAACGGACTGTTCGTCGCCGCGCTGACGGCGCTGGGCTTCGCCGCGCGGCCGCTGATGGCGCGGGTGTGGCTGGCGGTGCCGCCCGGGGAGGTGCCGCCGCGCACCCATATGCTTGTCCTCGTCCTGTTGGACGGGAAGGAGTGGATCGCCGATGTCGGCTTCGGCGGCAGCTTCACGCCGCCTTTGCCGCTGGAGGACGGGGTGGAGGCGCGGACGCCTGATGGCGCGCGCCATCGCCTGCGCCGGGCCGCGATGCCGGGCGATCCGGACGGCGAGTGGCTGACCGAGCGGGATGGCGTGTCGGTCGCGACGGACGGGCGAGGCGGCGGCGCGGGCTGGCAGCCGCAATATGGCTTTTCCCTGCGCGCGGTGACGCAGGCCGATATCGATCAGGGCAATCACTGGACCGCGACCCGTCCGGGCACGCGCTTCACGACGCTGTGCGTCGCCAGCCTCGTCCTGCCGGACGGTTTCGCCGCGCTCACCGACACGCGCCTCACCCTCTATCGCGACGGCCGGTCGGAAGCGCGGGATATAGCGGGGCCGGAGGAGTATCATGGCCTGCTCCACGGGCTGTTCGGCATCCCGCTGACCCTGGAGGAAGTGCGCGCCTTGCCGATCTTCGCCTCTGTCCCGGCATAGGGGATCGAACGCCGTCTCCACCGGTTCAGTCCTCCAGGGCATAACAGGGAGGACCGGATGATCGGCTATGTCATAGTGGGAACCAATGATCTGGATCGGGCAGGCGCCTTTTACGACGGGCTGCTGGGCCGCTCCGGGGAAAAGCGCCTGATCGACGCGGCCGGGTTCATCGCCTGGGGCAAGAGCTGGGAGGAGCCGATGTTCGGAGTGATGCTGCCCGGCGACGGCGCCCGCGCGACGCCGGGCCATGGCGCGATGGTGGCGCTGGTGCAGGACAGCCGGGCGCAGGTGGACAGGCAGCATGCCCGCGCGCTCTCGCTGGGTGCCGAGGACGAGAGCGCGCCCGCCCTGCGTGGCGAGGAGGGCGAGCAGGGCTTCTACGCCGGTTATTGCCGCGATCCGGACGGCAACCGCCTGTGCCTCTTCTCGCTCGGGCCGGAATCATAGAAGGGGAGCGGACGCGCTGCTGGCTGTGCCGCCGGGCGCTCGGCGCGCGGGTGGAATGGCATCATCCCGTGCCGAGGAGCCGGGGCGGGCGGGAGCGCGTGCCTGTCCATCCCATCTGCCACCGCACCTTGCATGCGACCTTCACCAATGCGGTGCTGGCGCGGGTCGGCCCGGACAGGGGCCGGGTGATCGCCGATCCCGCCATGGCGCGTTTCCTGGCATGGATCGAGGACAAGCCGCCCGACTTCCATGCCGTCACCCGCCCCCGCCAGCGGCGTTGAGTGCCGCGTCAATCCGTGGCGGTGCGCGCCCGCGCCTGTGGATAGGAACCCAGCATGCGCACCCATTTGCTGTGGAAGCGCAGTTCCTCCAGCGCGCGGTCGACATGGCCGTCGCCCGGCATGCCTTCTATGTCGGCATAGAATTCCGTGGCGGAGAAGCTGGCGCCGCTCTGATAGCTTTCCAGCTTCGTCATGTTGACGCCATTGGTCGCGAAGCCGCCGAGCGCCTTGTAGAGGGCGGCGGGGATATTCTTCACCGCGAAGACGAAGCTGGTCATCACCGGGCCGCCGCGGTCGGGCGTCACCGGATCGCGGGCGAGCACTACCCAGCGCGTCATATTGTCGTGGCTGTCCTCGATATTCTCCGCCCGGACGACGAGGCCGTAGAGGTCGGCGGCGATGGGCGGCGCGATGGCGGCGGCGCCCGGCTCGCGCGTTTCGGCGACCAGCGCGGCCGCGCCCGCCGTGTCGGCATAGGTGACGGGCGTGATTCCCGCTCCGCGCAGATAATGGCGGCACTGGCCCAGCGCCTGGGGATGGCTGACGGCGGAGGTGATCGGCGTGTCTGCGTCCACCGCCATCAGGCTGTAATTGATGAGCTGAAAATATTCGTCGACGATGGACAGGCCGGATTCGGGCAGCAGGAAATGCATGTCCGCCACGCGGCCGTGCAGCGAGTTCTCGATGGGAATGATCGCCCGTGCGGCCAGGCCGTCCCGAACGGCGTCGATCGCATCCTCGAACGAGAAGCAGGGCAGCGGCAAGGCGTTGTTGTCATAGCGCGTCGCCGCCAGATGCGAGTTTGCGCCCGGCGCGCCCTGAAAGGCGAGGGCGCGGGCCGGTTCGGCCTGCGCGGCGGCTGACATCTGCGCGACGAGGCGGCGGGCGGGGAGAGGGAAATTATCCATGGCTGGCCGCGCGATTAAGCGAGCGCGGATATTGGTGCAAGCGTTGTGCATCCATGGCTTGCGCAGCCTACCACCAGCCATTAAGGGGGTCGCGCAGTCGGTCGGGGCCCCAAAAGCGGCGCGGCCGCGCGTCCTAAAGGGGTTGGAGAAAGACAAAGCGCATGGGCGACCGTTTCAATACCGCGGCTGGCTGGGCCCTTTTTGCTGGCATCATCGCCCTTGGCGGGGGCATCGTCAGCAGCAAGCTGTTCCATCAGGAACGCCCGGAAGAGATGGGCTATGCGATCGAGGGCGTCGAGGCCGAGGGTGAAGGCGGTGGCGCCGACTCGGGTCCGCCGCTGCCCGTCCTGCTTGCCAAGGCCGATGTCGCGGCCGGCGAGAAGGTGTTCGGCAAATGCGCCGCCTGCCACACGATCAACCAGGGCGGCGCCAACGGCATCGGTCCGAACCTCTACGCCACGCTGGGCGAGGCTGTCGCGACCGGCAAGGGCGGTTTCGCTTTCTCCGACGCGCTCAAGAAGGTCGGCGGCAGCTGGACCTTCGAGCAGATGGACAAGTGGTTGAAGAGTCCGCGCGACTTCGCGCCCGGCACCAAGATGACCTTCGCGGGTCTCGGCAATCCCGTCGATCGCGCCAATATCCTCGCCTATCTCAATGCGCAGGGTTCGAACCTGCCGCTGCCCAAGGTCGAGGAAGCGGCCGCCGCGCCTGCCGAGGGCGGTAATGCGGGCAATGGCGCCGTCGCCAACGGCGCCGAGGGCGGCAACGCCGCCAACACTGCGGCCCCCGCCGAATAAGGGCATATGGACGGCGCCGGACCCTCTCCGCGCGTCGTTCCCCTGACCGGCGCGGCCTTGCGGGCCGCGCTGGACGATCTGGCCGACCTGCGTATCGCGGTGTTCCGCGACTGGCCCTATCTCTACGAGGGCGACCGCGCCTATGAGCGCGACTATCTGGCTACCTATGCGGAGAGCGACCGCGCGCTGGTCGTGGGTGCCTATGCGCCTGGCGGGCGACTGATCGGCGCGGCGACGGCGGCGCCCATGGCGGATCATGCGGCCGAGTTCGCCGAACCTTTCCGGGCGCGCGGGCTGGATATTTCCGCCCTCTATTATTTGGGTGAATCCGTGCTGTTGCCCGAATGGCGTGGGCGCGGCATCGGCCACGCGTTTTTCGACCACCGGGAGGCGGCGGCGCGCGGCCACGGCTTTGCCGTCGCCTGCTTTTGCGCGGTGGTGCGGCCGGAGGAGCATGCGATGCGTCCTCCCGGCTATCGGCCGCTCGATCCGTTCTGGCGGCGGCGCGGCTATGTCCCGGCCGAAGGGCTGGTGACCGGCTTCGAATGGGCGGACCGGGGCGAGGGGGGCGCGGAAATCGACCACCCCATGCAGTTCTGGACACGCCGGCTATAGAAGGCGTCGAACAGGCTCAGACATGCGCGGATACAGCGGCGCCCAATGAAGGACGCATGGCGCAGGCCGGACGATCTGCCGCCGCGGCGCAAGGTTGAGGCGCCTCATTCGCAGCTCGGGGCAGGGCTATCGGCGTAGAAGCTCTCCACCGCCGCCCAGGCATCCTCCGCCGTCTCGACCCAGGTGATGAGATCGAGGTCGCGCGGGCTGATCACGCCTTCTTCCGCCAAGGCCTCGAAATTGACGACGCGCGTCCAGAAGTCGCGGCCGAACAGGAGGATGGGGATGGGCTTCATCTTGCCGGTCTGGACGAGGGTAAGCAGCTCGAAGAACTCGTCGAACGTGCCGAAGCCGCCCGGGAAGACCGCCAGTGCCCGCGCACGCAGCAGGAAGTGCATCTTCCTCAGCGCGAAATAATGGAACTGGAAACTGAGTTCCGGCGTGACCCAGGGATTGGGTGCCTGCTCATGCGGTAGCACGATGTTGAGGCCGATGGTCGGCGAGCCTTCCTGCGCCGCGCCGCGATTCGCCGCCTCCATGATGGACGGGCCGCCGCCGGAGCAGACCACGAAATTGCGGCAGCCCTTGTCGTCCACGGGAAAGCGCGCGGCGATCTCCGCCAGCTTTTGTGCTTCCGTATAATATTTCGACTTGGCGGCGAGCCGCTCCGCGATCTTCCGGTCGGCAGGGGTGATCGCTGCATCCACGAAGTCCTGCGCGGCTTCCGGTCGTGGGATGCGCGCGGACCCGTAGAAGACGAAGGTCGACTTGATCCGCGCCTCGTCCAGCAGCAATTCGGGTTTCAGCAATTCCAACTGGAAACGTATGGGACGCAGGTCCTCCCGCAACAGGAATTCGGTGTCCTGGAAGGCGAGCCTATAGGCCTTGCTCTGGGTC
>JASGGS010000079.1:0-17453 GCA_047602685.1 Sphingobium sp. | reverse complement strand
TCTCCAAACCCTCCCCGAAGCTGCTTCGGGGAGGGTTTTCGTTGGAGGCTAGGGCTCCGTCTGCCTGAAACAGGCCCTAAACCGCGTAGATGCGCAGGAACAGGTCGATGCCGCGGTCGACATCCGCTTCTATGGCGTCGGAATCGGCCTGGTCGATCAGACCCCATAGGAGGCGCTGCTGATAACCATAGACGGTAAGCGCGGAGAGAGTCCGGGCGACCCGCATCGGATCGTCGCTGCGCAGGCGGCCGCGTTCCATCTCCCCCGCCATGAATTTGGCGAGCAGGGCATGCGTCATGCCGGGGCCGCGATTATAGAAGATCGCGCCCATTTCCGGAAAGCGTCCCGCCTCCGCCACCACCAGCCGCTGGAGGGCGATGGCTTCGGGACTTACCACTTTCTTCGCGATGCTCGTGCAGATCCGCTTCAGCGTCTGGCGCAGATCGTCGCTCGAGGCATCCAATATCTCCGACAGGCGCGCGCGATAGGCGCCGGTCGCATGGTCGATGCATGCGGCGAACAATTCCTCCTTGGAGGAAAAATAGCTCCACAAAGTGCCCTTGGAACCGCCGAGCGCCGCAGCGATGCCGGACATCGTCGTGCCCGCATAGCCTTGTTCCAGAAAGCTCCGGGCCGCGACTGACAATATGGTTTCCCGCCGGTCTTGCCGCCGCATTTCACGACGGCTGACGGGAGGGCATATATCTTTTTCCATAACCGTACTCTATGGTACGATTTTTTTGTTGACAAGTCTGGTTATGGGGAGCAGGTGCGTTTTTCATACCAGATAGTACGGTTTTGCTCATGCCTCTGAGTCGTCCCTTTTCTCCCCTGCTTGGTGTCGGCACGCTCGCGCTCGCGCTCGCGCTCGCGGGGTGCGCTCCCGTTCCGAACCTCGGCTCCAAGCCGGTGCCGCGCGCGCCGGAAACGGTCGAAGCGGGCCGGAGCCTGCCTGGCGGCGGAGCGGCATGGCCGGGCGATGGTTGGTGGCATGGCTATGGCGATCCGCAACTGACCCAACTCATCGAGGAAGGCTTGGCCAATTCCCCCGACGTCGCGGTGGCCGTCGCTCGCTTCCGAAAGGCGGCGGCGATGCAGCAGGGCGCGGGCGGCGCGCTCCTGCCGTCCCTGGACGCGGAAGCGGGAACCGGCGTCACCAAGCAGAGCTACAATAACGGCTTTCCCGAAGCTTTCGTGCCGCATGGCTGGCTCGGCACGGGCCGCGCCGCGCTTGACCTCAATTTCGACCTCGACCTGTGGGGCAAGAACCGCGCCGCCCTTGCCGCCGCGACCTCCGACACGCGGGCGGCGCAGATCGATGCGCAGCAGGCTCGCCTTGTGCTGACCACCGGCATTGCGGATGCCTATGCGGATCTTGCCCGCCTTCATGAGGATCGGGACATTGCCCAGCGCGCGCTGGACCTCCGCATCGCCTCGCAGAAGCTGGTGGCCGACCGTCAGGCCAATGGCCTCGACACGCGCGGCAGCGTGCGCCAGGCGGATGCGACCGCCGCGGCCGCACGGGCCAGCCTCGCCGCGGCGGATGAGCAGATCGCGCTGCGCCGGAACCAGATCGCGGCGCTGATCGGTGCGGGACCCGACCGCGGCTTGTCCATCGCGCGACCACGGACCGGCGCGCTGGTACAGGCCGGCCTGCCCGATGATGTGACCACCAATCTCATCGGCCGCCGCCCGGATATTGCCGCCGCGCGCGAACGTGCGGAGGCCGCCGCCAGCCGTATCAAGGTCGCCCGCGCGGATTTCTTCCCAGCCATCCGCCTCGGCGCGCTCGTCGGGTTCCAGTCGCTGGGCTATAATTCGGCATTCAACGGCACCGCCATCTCGGGCGGCGCCGCGCCCTTCATCGACACGCTGTTCAACAAGGGATCGATCTATGGCAATGCCGGTCCCGCGATCAGCCTGCCCATCTTCCACGGTGGTGCCATCAGCGCGCAGTATAAGGGTGCCCGTGCCACATATGACGAGGCGGTGGCGAGCTATGACAAGGCCGTCCTCGCGGCCTACAGGGAAGTGGCCGATGCCATGACCAGCCGCCGCGTTCTCGTTCAGCGGCTCGCCGATGCCCGCGCGGCCCTATCCGCCTCGGAGGATGCCTATGCCATCGCGCAGAAGCGCTATCAGGGCGGCCTCTCCACCTATCTCGACGTGCTGAACGTGGAGGACAGGCTGTTGTCCGCCCGTCAGTCCGTTGCCGATCTCAATGCCCGCGCCTTCGCGCTCGACATTGCTCTCATCCGCGCCCTGGGTGGCGGTTTCGCCGTCGCCGACGCCCGCAATACCAAGGACGAAACCCATGGCTGACGCCGCCTCCCCCACTGTCGACGCCGCACAGGACGAGGCGGCTCAGAAGGAACGGCGCCTCGCCGCGCGCAAGCTCTGGCTGAAGCGTCTGGCCGTCGGCCTGGCTGTCCTCTTGCTGCTCTGGCTCGCTTATTATCTGCTGATCGGCCGCAACCATGTCAGTACCGACAATGCCTATGTGAATGCCGAGATGGCGCAGGTGACGCCGCTCCTCTCCGCGCAGGCGGTGGAGGTGAAGGTGTCGGATACCGATACGGTGAAGAAAGGTCAGGTGCTCGTCACGCTCGACCCGTCCAATGCCCGCATCGCGGTGGCGCAGGCGGAGGCGGATCTGGCTGAGGCGCGCCGCCGCTTCCGCCAGACCAGTGCCAACAGCACGGCCCTGTCCAGCCAGGTACAGGCGCGGGGCGCCGATATCGCCCAGGCCCGCGCCCAGGCCGTCACCGCTCAGTCCAATTATGACAAGGCGCGCATCGATCTTCAGCGGCGTGAGGCGCTGGCAGGCGGCGGCGCTGTCTCCGGCGAGGAACTGACGTCCGCCCGCAATGCCTTCGCCGCCGCCAAGGCCGCGCTGGTACAGGCGCAGGCGGGCATTGCCCAGGCTGAATCGACCCGCAGCGCCGCTGTCGGCCAGCTGGCCGCCAATGACGCGCTGGTGCGCGGCTCCACCGAGGAGACCGATCCCGGCGTCATGGCCGCCAAGGCCAGGCTGGACACGGCAAGGCTCGACCTCGACCGCACCGTCATCCGCGCGCCCATAGATGGTGTCATCTCCAAGCGGCAGGTGCAGGTCGGCCAGCGCGTGACTCAGGGCACGCCGATCATGACCATCGTTCCCCTCACCCAGGTCTATGTCGACGCGAACTTCAAGGAGCGCCAACTCGCCCGCGTCCGTCCCGGCCTGCCCGCGACCGTCAAGGCGGACATCTATGGCGGCAGCGTTGTCTATCATGGCAAGGTGGTGGGCTTTTCCGGCGGCACAGGCGCGTCCATGGCGTTGATCCCCGCTCAGAACGCGACCGGCAACTGGATCAAGGTCGTGCAGCGCCTGCCTGTCCGCATCGCCCTCGACCCGAAGGAACTGGCCGAGCATCCCCTGCGCGTGGGTCTGTCCACCGAAGTCGAGATCGACTTGGCGGACTGATCGCCGTCCGGGTCATGAGAGGAGGGCGCGATGCCCGAGCTTGACGTCTACAAGCGCATACCCGGCTCCCGCCGCGTGCTGGCGGGACTGGTGCTGGCGCTCAGCAACTTCATGGTGGTGCTGGATCTCACCATCGCCAATGTGTCGGTGCCGCATATAGCGGGCAATCTGGGCATCTCGCCCGACCAGGGGACATGGGTCATCACCAGCTATGCGGTGGCGGAGGCGATCTGCGTGCCGCTGACCGGCTGGATGGCGCAGCGTTTCGGTACGGTGCGGACCTTCATCTTCTCCATGGCGGGCTTCGGTCTGTTCTCCCTGCTGTGCGGTTTGTCGCCGACGCTGGGCATGCTGGTCGCCTGCCGCATCGGCCAGGGGCTGTGCGGCGGTCCCCTCATGCCCATGTCGCAGACGCTGATGCTGCGCGTCTTCCCGCCGGAACAGCGGGGCAAGGCCATGGGGCTGTGGGCGATGACGACATTGCTCGGCCCTGCTCTTGGTCCGATCATCGGCGGCTATATCTCCGACAATTGGAGCTGGCACTGGATTTTCTTCATCAACCTGCCGGTCTGCCTTGGCTGTACGCTGGCGGCCATCGCGCTGTTGCGTCCCGTGGAGACGGAGACGCAGAAACTGCCCATCGACCGCATCGGCCTGTTCCTTCTCGTCTTCTGGATCGGCTGCCTCCAGATCATGCTCGACATCGGCCGCGACCATGACTGGTTCGGCGATCCCATGATCGTCATGCTGGCGGTGATGGCGGGCATCGGTTTCCTGCTGTTCATCATCTGGGAACTGACGGAGGAACATCCCATCGTGGACCTGCGCATCTTCCGCCATCGCGGGTTCAGTTTCGGCGTCATGGCCTTCGCGCTCTGCTTCGGCGCCTATTTCGCCAGCATCGTCATCATCCCGCAATGGTTGCAGACGTCCATGGGCTATCCCGCCACAGACGCGGGCATCGTCACCGCCTTCAGTGCCTTCACCGCCATATTGATGTCGCAGTTCGTGGCGCGGATCATGGGCAAGATCGACGTGCGGATCATGGTGTCGCTGGCCGTCGGCTGGCTCGGCTGCATGTCGCTGTGGCGGGCGGGCTGGACCAGCGGCTCCGATTTCTGGACTCTGGCCACGCCGCAGATCCTTCAGGGTTTCGCCATGTCCTTCTTCATCATCCCGATGACGTCGATCACGCTGGCGGCGGTGCATCCCTCGGAAACCGCTTCGGCGGCGGGCATGCAGAATTTCCTCCGGACCATGGCGGTCGCTATCTCGACTTCCGTCATCCTGACTGTCTGGGGCGATTCCCAGCGCGTGGCGCGCAACGAGATCGTGTCGAAGCTGCAGCCGGACGATGCGCTGCGCACGCTTTCCAATTCCGGCATGGGGCTGGAACAGGCCCGCCAGACCATCTCCAGCCTCGTGGATCAGGAGGCGATCGCGGTGGCCGTCGATCACAGCTTCGTGCTGAGCGCTATCGTCCTGTTCATCGCGGCCGGCGTGGTCTGGCTGACGCCCCGGCCAAAGGGACCGGTGGACACTTCCGCCGCGCATTGACGCCATGGGAAAAGGGGAGCCGGATCATCTCCGGCGCCCCTTTCGCTTACATTGAAAAGCCTGTCAGCCCGGCTTCTTGGGCAGCCTGATCTCCGCCGTGCCGGTGCACATGGTCGTGCCCTTCTGGTTCGCCATCCTATGCTTCACATGGACGAGGTGACGGCCATCGGCATCGACCGACTTGTCGACCACTTCCGCCGTCTGGATGGTGATGTCGCCCGACAGGGCGGGGCCGCGATAATTGGCGATGGAGTGGACGACCGCGCCATGCTCCCCGGCCCATCCCGCCAGATAGTCCGTTACCCAGGCACCCATCGAGGCGCCATAGCCATAGGAGCGCGGCATGCCGATGCGCCGCGCATATTTGGGGAAGAGGTGCCCGCGCGACGGCCCGTAATAGGCGCCGTCCGTCAGGGCCGGATTGACGAGCTGCATGTCCGGATCATTCTCGTAACCCGCCATTTCCGGCGTGAAGCCCAGCGCTTCCAAGTCGTTTTTCCGCAGGTCCATCGTGCCCCAGGTGTTAACCAGATAGGCGCGCCATTCCGTCGTGAAGCTGGCAATGCTGTGCGGGCCGAAGACGCGCTCGGGCAACTGGTCGCCAATAGCGATATCGTCCCACCAGCGTTCCTTGTGTCCCAGATCGTGCAGGCCCTTGATCCAGGCGAACTTGCGCTCCTCCAGCGCGTCGATTTCCTCGTCGGTCCAGACGGGATCCTCCAGTTCCTCCTGATTCACATTCTCGCCACCCGCCTCGGCCTGATAGCGGATCGAGGTGGAGCGCTGCTTGGCGACCATCTCGCCATTCTGGTTGCGGTAATTATTGTCGCCCCGCTGGAAGCAGGTCGGCCCCGCGAAGGAGGTTTCCTTCACCACATAGTCGAATGGCACGCGCTCGTTGGAGATGATGTCGCCCGCAAAGACACGCGTGTCGTAGAACCACCATTCATCGCCGCCGAACAGCAGGTGCGAATTGGGGATACAGCCGACGCAGGCCGGGGCCGCGCCATGGCCGTCATCCGTGGCGATGGGGAAGCTCTGCGGCGCGACCAGCCGGCCGAAACGGCTCTCGCCAGCGAATTTCGGATCATAGTGCAGCAGGTTGGCATAGTGCATCGCATGCGCCCAACGGCGGATGTCGTTGTTGGCGATGGGTTCGCGCAGAGGCGAGAAGTCCATCGTCTTGCCGAGATACTGGTCGATGTCGGAGCAGTCGAGCGTGCGAGCGGTCATAGGCAATCCTCTCCCGGCGGGCCGCCGGTTTCCTTCTAGTCAACAATGGTGGCCAATAATGGCTCAGCCGCGTTATGCCCGCGACCATGCCAATGGTGAAGAGGGGAATCGCGTTCTTCCGCCGGCGGCAGCCGCAACTCACGGGCATCGCCGGGTAGAGCCCGATGCGTTGCCAGCGAGCGTCGCCCCGATGCCCCTGCCTTCACCAAGGCCGGTGAATATCGGACCGTATCGGGCGTCCGCCGTTCCAAAGCAAGGCGGTGGACAGAATATAGACGACCAGCCATCCGAGGGCGCCGCCCGTCATTATTATCTCCATTATCTCCGCACCGAATATTCGCTGCCGCCTTTGAGCGGGATCAGCGTGGAGTTGAAGCCGTTGGCTGGATCGCGCGTCAGGCGACATATTCGCGGAAATTGCCCGCGAGACCGCCGATGCCATCTATCAGAATCGCCGATACAGCGGTCGCCTCGAGCGCGGGCGGGGAGAGGTTCTTCCCCGCCCATGTTGCGCGATCGCCTCAGAAGCGTCCGCGCAGGCTCACGAAGAAATTGCGTGGTGAGCCGTAGAAGACCGTGTGATAGTTTCCGATGCCGCTATAATAATGCTTGTCCAAGAGATTGTTGACCGACAGCGACATCTTGAGATTGTCATTGATGTCATATGATCCCGTCAGGCCGACGATCGCATAGCCATCCTGGTTAAAGCGGGCGGTGCTGGAGCCGACGTCCATCTCGAAATAGGTCCCGCTTTGCCAGAGGAGATTTCCTCCGACAACAAGGCCCTCGAGCGCCCCGTCGAACCGGTAGCTGGTCGCCAGCTTGAAGAGATGTTCCGGCTGTATCGAGCTGACCTGCTGGTCGTTGCGATCATGTGATTGACGATAGGTGTAGCCGCCATGAACTTGCCATCCGGGCAGCAATTCGCCGGCCAGTTCGGCTTCGATCCCCTTGGTAGTGACGCCTTGCACCGCGATATAAGCCGTGTCCCCTGTTGGCGTGCTGGCACCGGAAGGATCAAGTTCGGCGAAATTGTCCTGCGTGATCCAGAAGCCGGCGAGGCTGGCGGTTAGCAGGCCGCCCAGATACTCGCCCTTGATTCCGATCTCGTAATTCTTGCCGGTGAGCGGATCGAGCTGTCGGCCGGTCCTGTCGAAGTTGTAGGCCTGCGGCTTGAATATGTCCGTGTAGCTCGCATAGAGGCTATGATGATCGTCAAGATCGAAAGTCATCCCGGCATAGGGGATGAATTTGCGATCTACCTCGCTCGAGAACAGGCCGCCAAAGCCTGGAGCGAATTTCGAGCGCAGGCTCCATTCATACCAGTTCAGCCGTCCTCCGGCGATGAGCGACAGGCGATCCGTCAACCGGAGGACTGTCGAGGCAAAGGCGATATGCTGCTTTGAATGAATGTTGAACGTCAGCCAATAATCATAGCGCGCGGGCTGCGTGGCGTTGTTGTCCCAGCGGAAGATGTCTGGAATGGAAGGGTCCGTGTCGCCATCGTAGCGATTGGATTCTGCATTGGTCTTGGCGAAATTATAGCCGAGTATCAGATCATGCGATCGGCCGAGCAGATCGAACGAGCCGGATAGCTGAAGGTCGACACCCTTTTCTTTGGAATCCGTATTGAACAGCGAAACGCCGCCGACATAGAAGCCATGGTCGATCGAATGCGTCGTCACGTCGACGACCGCATCCATCCCGAGGCCTGCGATCAGCTCGCGCGACGAATATTTCCGCCAGGAGCCGGTTGCCTTGATCTGCCACCTGTCGTCGAACTTGTGATCCAGCCCGATGAAGACGCGGCGCGTCGTCTGGTCGCGATAGGCCCACTTGTCGGCTGCGTTCATATGCCGGGGAAAAGTGACGACACTGCCATCCGAATAGAAGGCGGGCAGTTGGCTGTTCGTCGTCGCCCTGGCATTGTTGTCCTGATAGTCGCCCCCCAGGGAGAGGGTCGTCGATGCGCCGAGATCGACCTCGACGATGCCGTACAGCGTCTTCTGCCTGACCCCGAAATAGTCGATGAAGCTGTCCTGATCCTGATAGGCTCCGAAGAGGCGCGCCCGGACATTGCCGCGGGAAGAGAGTGGGCCTCCGACATCGAGTTCGGCGCGATAGTTGTTCCAGGAGCCGGCGCCGATCATTCCCTGGACCCGAAACTCGCGGGTCGGGCGCTTGCGGATGAAGTTGATGACGCCGGACGGATAGCCCGCGCCATTGACGAGGCCGGTTGCGCCTTTCAGCACCTCGATCCGGTCATAGATGGCGGAATCGGCGATCGAGTAATTGTCCCGGACGTTGCCGCCGCCGCTCGACAGGCTGGGCACGCCGTCTACCTGAAAGCCCTCGATCGCGAAGCCGCGCGAATAAAAGCTATAGCCTTCGCTATTCTCCCGGTTGACCGTGATGCCAGGCGTCTGTTCGAGGACGCTGGCGATGGTCTGGAGGTTCTGCTCCTCAATCTGCCGCCGGGTGATCACCGTGACCGACTGAGGGGTTTGGCGAAGCGACAGCGGCAATCTCAGTGTCGAAGCGGAAGCCTTGGCAGCATAGGATTTCGTCTCCTCGGAGGCGAGCGGATCGCTGGTGGCGCTCGCGAAGATATCGCCTTGAGTACCGGAATCACCTTCTACCCGCACCGGCCCCAACTGGACCGTGCCTTCCGTGGTTTCCGGCGCGCGCTCCAGCGTGACGCCGGTCGCGCTGACGAAGCGGAAGGTCAGGCCGGTTCCGGCAAGCAGGCGGCTGAGCGCTTCAGCGGGCGGCAGATTGCCGGAGACGGCCGAACTGGACTTGCCCTCGACGAGGGCGGGGCTGGCTGTCACATCCAGGCCTGACTGGCGACCGAACGCCGCCAGCGCTTGGGCCAGAGGCTGCGCCGCTATGGAAAAGCTGTGCTGGTTCGCCGGCGCGCTCTGCGCATGGACGCCTGGCGCCCAGATTCCGGCGAGCGCGCTCGTAAGAAGTAGCGCGCCGCAGAATGCGGAGCGGAAAAGGCGTTGTTCTGGTGATCCCCCGAGTTCCAAGTCAGTCTCCTTCGACGTGATGCCCCCGAGCCGATCTGCGAATATTTCGCAAAAAGCGGCTCGCTCACGAACGATGACGCTTGGCGATTCCCGATTTCAGGTAAGAAGCGGGAAAAAATTAGCGGCTCGATTGGCGCGGCGATCTCAATCGCCCGACACGATCAGCAGCCAGGGCGTGACGCGGGTCACACTACCGCCATAGGGGGTAACAAGATTGGTGATGGCGCGCACCGGATCGTCTGCCTTGACGAAGCCGGTGACCGGGCGAGCCGCCAGCTTGCCGGAGAGCACCACGATCCTTCCCCTATACCAGGGGCGGATCTGGTCGATCACGCCGCCGATACGCTCGCCTTGCGCGAATAGTCCCCCTTCGCGCCACTGACCGAAGGAGGCGGCCGACGCCATGCCTGCGGTATGATGATGGCGGGCATCGACCTCGATCCATTGACCGGCCGTGAGTTCGCGCGCGGGCCCAGCGCCGCCGCGATCCTCGACCCGGACGCGGCCATGGCCAACCCGGACGCGATCGGCATCACCGAGCGTCTGCACCTCGAATCCGGTGCCGAGCACCGTTGCGGTCAGCCGGTCGGCCTCTACCCGGAAGGGACGCGCGGGATCGCGCGCCACTTCGAACCAGGCCTCGCCCTTGATCAGCCGGATTTGCCTTTGGCGATCCGAATAGTCGATCGCGATGGCGCTGGCCGGACCCAGGTCGACCCGGCTGCCATCGGCCAGCCTGATCGCACGAACTTCGCCGGTTCCTGTCATCCGATCCGCCTGCATCCAGAGCAGCGCTTGCGGCGCGGCGAGCGCCATCGCGCATGCGGCCGCGGCAGCAGCGGCCAGGCGCTTGCGCGTCACGAGATTGCGCCATGAGGGCATATGCGCTGCATGGCGGCGCGGTGCGGAAAGGGGAATCTTGGGAGATGCGGGAGGCGGCGCGGCCCACTGCCCGGAGGTGGTTGGCTGCAGTCGCGCAAGCCCGGCGCCCGTCTGTACGATGTCCGCCCAGCACTCGGCATGGAGCGGGTCGGCATCGAGCCACTCGTGCAGCCCTTCGGCGACGACCGGATCGTCATCCTCCATTACGCGGGAATACCATTCGGCCGCCTCGATCAGGATTTCGTCACGATCAGCCGTCACAGGGTGCCTCCGGCCGCGAACGCTTCCGGTTCTCCGGAATCTCGCATGCGACTGTCCTCATACCAAGAAGGCGAACGGGAACGCGTGTTTTCAGGCGGGACAGGCAAATTTATTCGCGGCACGGCCTAGCGACCTTCCTTCAGATATTTCGCGCAGGCCGTGAGCCCCTTCGCTACGAGCTGGTGCGCGTAGGCGGTCGAGATGCCGAAGCGCTCGGCGATGTCGTGCAGCTTCAGGTTGCCGATGCGGTGCATCTCGACGGCGATGCGCTGGCGTTCGGGCAATTGGGCCAGCGCTTCCCTGAACCGCTCCAGTTCCTGCTCGCCCGCGATCCTGGCATCGACCGCCGGCGCAGCGTCGGCGACGATCGAAGAAGCGGTCTCATAGTCCCCGCCCGCGATCGCCTGATAGCGCTCGTTCCGGCGCAGGGCGTCAATCGCCATGTTGCGCACGGTCAGATAGAGATAGGCGCCGAATTCGCGGACGTCCTGTCGGTCGGCGCGATTGCATGCCGCGATCCAGGCGTCGTGAACGATATCTTCGGCGCGCATCGGATCGCCAAGGATGCGATGCGCGCAGTTCAGGAGCAGCGTGCGCTGCTCCTGATACACCCGCAATGCCTTGTTTTCGTCCAACACGTCTGCTCGCCCCCATGCAGCGGTCCCGCAGGTCGGCGATCTGCGCCAAGTGTTGCGAGCCACTCGCAAAAGGCGATTAGCCGGTTATTCGAGAATTCGCAATCTGACCCATGCCCTGCTTCGGGCCGACCGTGAGGAACATCGGAAGATTGACCAATGCGTCTTCCAGGAAGTCCATACTATCCACAAAGAGGCAGACGGACCCGATCACCGGTGCGACCGCAAACTCGACCCCGAAATAGGTGAGATGGGACAGTGCGACGATGAGAACGGCGCGGCGCAGGCCAAGTCCATTTCAGCATTCATAGCATGCCTCTCCCGATCAATATGCGGACCAGCCAGAGCCCAAGGAACAGCGCTCCGACAGAGACTAGGACCGAAGCCAGCACATAGACCGCCGCGAGCAATGGCTGGCCTCGCTCCCAAAGCAATGCGGTTTCGAGGGAGAAGGTTGAAAAGGTCGTGAACCCGCCGATGATGCCGGTCGTCAGGAACAGTCGGGCCGGCTGAGGCAGGCCGATCTTCAGCGCCCAATATTCGGCAACGATTCCCATCAGCAGGGAGCCGACGATATTGATGGCAAGCGTCGCGAAGGGAAAAGCCGGGTTGAACCACCTCAATATCAGCAGGCCGACGCCGTGGCGGGCCATGCCCCCGATTCCCGAACCGACGAATACCAGAAGAAAACCCACGCATGCCTCCTCATGCGCTCAAGGCGCAAAAGCAGGCGTCATCAGCAACAGCGCTGTTTTGAGGGAGACACCATTCCCTTTGATGGCCCGATAGCGATTTGGGCCGCATTCCACAAGCGATGGCGGCTCACCAACCCCGACCGGGACAGCAGTCTCGTCTCGGAACGGCTCGCCTCGCAGGCTGATTGCCTGGGCCGAGCCCCTGCGACTGTTGGCTGCCTGCGAACCCGCCGCGCTTTGTCCGTCGGCCTGGGCGGGCGGCTCGTCATGCTCGACGATGGCCTTGATAACCCGGCCCTACGTCGAACAGGACATAGTAACCCGTGGCCGGGCGCGCGAAGGTGAGGACGGGACTCTTGCCGGTGTAGTCGATCACTTCGACATGGGCATCAGGCGCGGGGGCATCGCCTTCGTCGGTTCCCGCTCGGCACCGGACGGTCGTTTCATCAAGCAGCACGCATTTGAGGATCGGCTGATGAGCGTATCGCAATGCATGTGCGGATTCCCTGCTTTTCGAACCAGGGCACAGTCGCGGGCGACACCGCTTTGATCGGCCAGGACGTCCGATGCACCGACCTGCAGTTTTCCTTCATCGTGGTCGTGCTCAATGGCGGGCGCGAAACGTCAACGAATCCCACCTTACGCCTCGCGGTAGCGCAGCGCCTCTATCAGGGTTGCGAGTGCTGGAGGATGCTGTCTGCGGCTGGGATAATAGAGATGATATCCCTCGAATGTCTTGCGCCAGCCCGACAGGAGTTCGATGAGCTCGCCGCTCGCAAGGTGCGCGGCCACATAGCCGCGCGGCAGATAGGCCAGGCCGAACCCGGCGAGGCATCCCTGGCGCACCTCATGGACGCTGGTGAACACGAGCCGTCCCTGGGTGCTGACGCGCAGGTCCTTCCCGCCCTTGTGGAACGTCCAGTCGAAGAAGGCGCCGTGCGTCGGCAGGCGCAGGTTGATGCAGGCGTACTCGGCCAGGTCGTGCGGTTCCCTTGGCCTTGCGCGCGCTCCAAAACATGAAGGGGCAGCGACCACCGCCATGGGAATGTCGGGACCGATCCGCATGGCGATCATGTCCTTCGACACCAGCTTGCCCCGGCGGACGCCTGCGTCATGGCGGTCACGCACGATGTCCGCCCGGCCATAATCGGTGGTCAGTTCGACGCCGATCTCGGGATAGTCCCGCAGGAAGCGCTCCAGCGCCGGCCACAGCACGCTCTGGATTGCATATTCGTCGGCCGAGATGCGGACCGTCCCGGCCGGATGGTCGCGCAAGGCGCCGAGCTGCGCGAACCCGCGGTCGATCTCCTCCAGAGCAGGCGAGACCGATGACAGCAGGCGCTCACCCGCCTCGGTCGGCGACACGTTGCGCGTCGTGCGATTGAGCAGGCGGATGCCCACCCTCTCCTCGAGGTTGCGGACGGTCTGGCTGAGGGCGGACTGGGACACGCCGAGCCTGGCAGCCGCGCGCGTGAAGCTGCCTTCTTCTGCGACGATGACAAAGGCGTTCAAATCACGAAGATTCTCATTCGACATTCATAAGACCAGCTAATCATGACATCCCGATTGTGCCGTCTAATCCTAAGCGAGGGCAAGCGATATATCCCGGTCATCCGAATGAGAAAGGAGACCGAAGATGCAATCCGTGACATTCCGGAATGGCGCGATCGCAATGGCCGCGAACCTGCATTTGCCTGCCGGTTTCGATGAGAAGAGCAGCTATCCGGTCATCGTCGTCACGCATCCCGCCGGCGGAGTGAAGGAGCAGACTGCGGGCCTCTATGCGGGCAAGCTCGCCGCAGACGGCTTCGTCGCCATCGCCTTCGACGCCTCGTTCCAGGGCGAGAGCGGTGGTGAACCGCGCCAGCTCGAAAACCCCTATGCCCGCGTCGAGGACATCAGCGCCGCCGTCGATTACCTGACGACGCTGCCTTATGTCGATCGCGACCGCATCGGTGCGATGGGTATCTGCGCGGGCGGCGCCTATACGGTAACCGCGGCCATGAGTGATCGCCGCATCAAGGCGGTGGGCGCGGTCAGCGCCACCAACTATGGCGCGATCCTGCGCAACGGCTGGGAAGGGCGCGACGATCTGAGCGGCGCGTTCGCGATGCTGGAGAACGCTGCAAAAGCCCGCACCGACGAAGCCAATGGCGCCGAGGCGGGATATTATCTAATCGTGCCGCCGACCGCCGAGGATGCGCCCAATGCCGATCTGGCCGAGGCGGTCGACTATTACCGCACGCCGCGCGCCCAGTGCGCCACCTCGCCGAGCATCGCGCCGACGCGCAGCCTGATGCAGCTCGTCACCTTCGACGCCTTCCATCTGGCCGACCTGTTCCTGACCCAGCCGCTTCAGCTCGTCGCCGGCGAGGATGCGGGAACGCGCTGGATCAGCGAAGACCTGTTCCGCCGTGCGGCCAGCAAGGACAAGCACCTGCACATCGTCCCCGGCGCGTCGCATATCGGCCTGTATGACAAACCGGACCTGGTGACGGAGGCCATGGCGAAGCTTGCCCCCTTCTTCAAGGCCAGGCTCTGAGCCTTGATGCCGCTCGGACATGGCGTCTGAGCGGACTCTCAAGATGGAACCGAAAGGACCGCGCAAATGAAATCCGTCATCTTCAAGAATAAAAGCTGGGACGTTGCCGCAAACCTGCACTTCCCGCCGGACTTCGACGAGACGAAAAGCTGGCCTGCCATCGTCGTTGCCCATCCGATCAGCTCCTGCAAGGAACAGACGGCCGCGATCTATGCTGCCAAGCTGGCCGAGCTGGGCTATGTCGCCCTCGCCTTTGACGCCTCGACGCAAGGCGAAAGCGGCGGCCCGGGCCGGTACCTGGAAGACCCGGCCGCCCGTGTGGAAGACTTCCGCTGCGCCGTCGATTATCTCGTGACGCTCGGCTATGTCGACGAGGATCGGATCGGCGTCCTCGGCATCTGCGGCGGCGGCGGATATGCCGTCAACGCGGCCATGACGGAACGTCGGTTCAAGGCGGTCGCTACCATCGTCGGAGCGAACTACGGCCGCCTCGTGCGCGAAGGCAACCTCTCGGCCGATGCCGCGATCAAGGCGATGGAGGGCGTGAGCAGGCAACGGACCGCCGAAGCGCGCGGCGCCGAAGCCGCGATCACGACCTACATCCCGCGCTCGAAGACCGAACTGGAGGCAGCAGGCATTGAGGACGTCGATGTCGTGGAGGCGGTGGACTATTACACTACCCCGCGCGGCCAGAAGCCGGGTTCGCCGAACAGGTTGAACGTCGTCAGCACCGGCGCGGCGTTCAACTGGGACGCGTTCCATCTTGCCGACCGGCTGCTGACCCAGCCCTTGCAGATCATCATCGGCGGCGGACAGCCGGGCCTGTTCGGTTCCTATCGCGACGGATTCGAACTGTTCGGCAAGGCGCGGTCTGAAAAGAAGAATCTCTTCATCGTGCCGGGCGCGACCCACTACGACCTCTACGACAAGCCCGAATGCGTCGATCAGGCTCTCGTGAAGCTGAAGGGGTTCTACGCCGAGAACCTCTGACCCCAGCGAAAGCCGGGGCCGGTCGCTCTCGGGGGTCCGGCCCCGAATTGCGATGGCTCTTGCTACATAGCTGCCAGCCTCATCCGCGCGCGCGGGATCGAGGCTGAAGTGGCCGATAGCCCCCTGACAAGGCTCCAGATCAGCGCAAGCTATGCGTGGAGCGAGAGCATCTATCTTGACGATCAGAATCCGGCAAGGATCGGAACCAGGCCCGACACAGTCATCCCCCAGCATCTCCTGACGCTCTGGGCAAATTACTCTGTTTCACGGGGCAGGTTTGCGGGGTTTAGTCTTGCCGGGGGCCTCTATTGGCAAAGTCGCATCGTCGATGTCGAGCCTGAGCCTGGCCGAGGCATAGTGGGTTTCGCTCGGCCCTTCCCCTCATATCAGCTATCGTCGGTGAACGCGTAGCTACCGGCCGGGTCACGCAGATAGGCGGCGTAAGCGCCAGGAAGATGGCTGCGCGGGCCTGGCGCTCCTTCATCGGTGCCGCCGTTTGCAAGGCCGGTGGCATGGAATGCGTCGACGTCTTGGGCGCTCGACGCGGCAAAGCCGATCGTGAAGCCATTGCTGGAGGGCGTTTCGCCATTGCCGGGTCGTGCGATGATGAAGGCGGGCTTGTCCTTCCCATAGAGAACCCAGCCATTGCCGAACGACCCGAGATTTCGGATACCGAGGGCGCCAAGGGCGCCATCGTAGAATTTCGCTGAGAGTGCGGTGTCTATGGCGCCGATAAATATGTGCGAAAAGATGCCGTCACCGGAAATGACTGCCATTAGCTTGTTCTCCATCCGTTGATTTCTGCGCTGCCGCTGAAGCGCTCGATGAGGCGGTTTGCTACACTGGCGCGAATTGGCTCTCCCGCCAGCAGCTTGTCCCAAGTATTGAGGCTGATGCCGAGCTGCTCCATGATATGGCCAGGCTTGCGGGAGGTCAGACGCTTGTCGAGCTGCGCGACGAGCCTGGGTTCGATGTGACGCATCGCCGACGGCCGGCTCGGAGGCTTTCGTCGTCTCCCGCCATCTCTCGATTGGTGAAGATCTGTCATGAGAACAGGACGACGGATCGGATGCTTTTTCCGGCGTGCAAGAGTTCGAAGCCCTTGTTGATGTCTTCGAGGGGGAGGACATGGGTGATCATGGGGTCGATCTCGATCTTGCCGTTCATGTACCAGTCGACGATTTTGGGCACGTCGGTGCGTCCCCTGGCGCCGCCGAAGGCCGAGCCTTGCCATATGCGGCCGGTGACGAGCTGGAAGGGGCGGGTGCTGATCTCCTTGCCCGCCTCGGCCACGCCGATGACGGTGGAGACGCCCCAGCCCCTGTGGCAGGCCTCCAGCGCCTGGCGCATCACCTCTGTATTGCCGGTGCAGTCGAAGCTGTAGTCCGCGCCGCCGTCGGTCAGCGCGACGAGATCGGCCACGACCTCGGCCGTGGACTTGCCGGCGGGATTGTAGAAATGGGTCATGCCGAAGCGGGTGCCCCATTCCGCCTTGCCGTCATTGACATCAACGCCGATGATCCGGTCCGCGCCGACCAGTCGTGCCGCTTGCAACACGTTGAGGCCGATGCCGCCCAGGCCGAAGACGATGACATTGGAACCCGGCGTCACCTTGGCGGTGTTGATGACCGCGCCGACCCCTGTGGTGACGCCGCAGCCGATATAGCAGCTCTTGTCGAAGGGCGCGTCCTCGCGGATCTTCGCGACCGCGATCTCGGGCAGGACGGTGAAGTTGGAGAAGGTGGAGCAGCCCATATAGTGGAATATGGGCTGGCCCTTGTAGGAGAAGCGGGTGGTGCCGTCGGGCATCAGGCCCTGTCCCTGCGTGGCGCGGATGGCGGTGCACAGGTTGGTCTTGCCCGACAGGCAGCTTTTGCACTGGCGGCATTCGGGGGTGTAGAGGGGGATCACATGGTCGCCGGGCTTGACCGAGGCGACGCCTGTGCCGACCTCCCGCACGATCCCCGCGCCCTCATGGCCGAGGATGGAGGGGAAGAGGCCCTCGCTGTCCAGCCCGTCCAGCGTATAGGCGTCGGTGTGGCAGATGCCGGTCGCCATGATCTCGACCAGAACCTCGCCAGCCTTCGGACCCTCCAGATCAACCTCCACAACCTCCAGCGGTCTCCTCGGCGCAAAAGCAACAGCAGCGCGGGTCTTCAT
>JASGGS010000078.1:0-17690 GCA_047602685.1 Sphingobium sp. | reverse complement strand
ACCGCACGGTTCAGCGCTGACTTCGCCTTCGGGACGATCTGGGAAAGGCCCGGCCTGTCACGGCGCGAACGCAGCTTCGTCGTGCTGGGCATGCTGATGGCGCTGCGGCAGACGGACGAGATCAAATATCATGTCCGCATCGCCCTCGCCAACGGCCTCACCGTCGCGGAGTTGGAGGAGGTGCTGTACCAGGCGCTGCCCTATGCGGGCTTTCCGGCGGCCAACACCGCGAAGGTCGCCATGGCGGAGGTCCTGCGCGAACTGGGCCATATCACCCAGGATTAGCGGATTGCCGGTCCGCCCTCAGGGCCGGCAATCCGCCCCTTATTCCCCGGAGGAAGCGCCGGGCGCTTCCGGCACATCCGCGCCTTCCACGCCTTCCGGTTCCTCGCTTTCCTCGATCCTGGCCGCGCTCACGACATGCTCGTCCTGCGCCACGTCGAACAGCCGCACGCCCGCCGACCCACGACCGATGACGCGCAGGCTGTCGAGGCCGATGCGGATCAGCTTCGCCTGGTCGGTGACCAGCATCAACTGGTTCTCGCGCGTGGCGGGGAAGGACGCGACGACCTTTCCGTTCCGGGCGATATTGTCGATATTGGTGATGCCCTGGCCGCCGCGGCCGGTGCGGCGATATTCATAGGCGGACGACAGCTTGCCGTAGCCGTTGGCGCAGATTGTAAGGATGAACTCCTCGCCCGCAGCCATTTGTTCGAATCGCGCGGCATCCAGGCCGTGGGAACCTTCGCGATCCGGCTTCCACGGCGCGAAGCGGAGATATTCCTCGCGCTCGTCCCCGTCGGTCACGATGCCGTGCAGGATGGAAAGCGAGATAACCTCGTCGCCATCCTTCAGCGTCATGCCGCGCACGCCGGTCGAATTGCGGCTCTGGAACTCGCGGACGTCGCTTGCCTGGAACCGGATCGCCTTGCCCGCCCGCGTCGCGAGCAGCACGTCGTCCTCCTCGGACAGCAGCGCGACGCCGATCAGCTTGTCGTCGGCATCGTCGCCCTCGAACTTCATAGCGATCTTGCCGTTCGAGGGGATGTTGGCGAAGGCATCCATGCTGTTGCGGCGCACCGACCCCTTGGCCGTGGCGAACATGACGTGCAGGTCCTTCCACTCCGCCTCGTCCTGGGGCAGCGGCAGGACGGTCTGGATCGTCTCGCCCTGCGCCAGCGGCAGCAGGTTGACCATCGGCCGCCCGCGCGTCGCCGGGCCGCCTTCCGGCAGGCGCCAGACCTTGAGGCGATAGACCTTGCCATGGGTGGAGAAGAACAGCACCGGATTATGGGTGGAGGTGACGAACATCTCCGTCACCACATCCTCATCCTTGGTGGACATGCCCGCACGGCCCTTGCCGCCCCGGTTCTGCGCGCGGAAGCTGTCGAGAGTGGTCCGCTTGATATAGCCTTCCATGGTCACGGTGACGACCATGTCCTCCCGCTCGATCAGGTCCTCGTCCTCGATGCCGTCGGCGGCGGGGGCGATGGTCGACTTGCGCGGCGTGGCGAACTCCTCCTCGATCGCGTCGAACTCGCCGCGCATCACCTCGAACAGGCGTGCGCGCGAGCCGAGGATTTCGAGGAAGCCTTCGATGGCGCTGGCAAGCCCTTGAAGCTCCGCGCCGATCTCATCGCGGCCAAGCGCGGTGAGGCGATGCAGGCGCAGGTCGAGTATGGCGCGGACCTGGACCTCGGTCAGCTTGTAGATGCCGCCCGCGATGCTTGCCTCGTCCGCCTCGATCAGGCGGATATAGGGCGCGATCTCGCCCGAATCCCATTCGCGGGCCAGCAGCTTCTCGCGCGCTTCCGCCGGGCTGGACGACCCGCGGATGATGCGGACCACCTCGTCCAGGTTCGCCACCGCGATGACGAGGCCGAGCAAGATGTGCGCCCGCTCGCGCGCCTTGGCCAGTTCGAACTTGGTGCGGCGGGTGATGACCTCCTCGCGGAAGCGCACGAACGCCTCGATGATGTCGCGCAGGTTGAGCAGTTCCGGGCGGCCATTGCGGATCGCCAGCATGTTCGCCGGAAAGCTCGACTGGGCGGGAGTGTGGCGCCAGAGCTGGTTCAGCACCACCTCCGCCGTCGCATCCCGCTTCAGGTCGATGACGATGCGCACGCCCTCGCGGTTGGACTCGTCGCGAATGTCGGCAATCCCCTCGATCCGGCGCTCCTTGGCGGCCTCCGCGATCTTTTCCACCAGGCCCGCCTTGCCGACCTGATAGGGGATTTCGGTGAGCACGATGGACTCGCGGTCGCCCTTGCCCCGCTCGATCTCGTGGCGCGAGCGCATGATGATCGAACCGCGCCCCGTCTGATAGGCGGAACGGGCGCCGGACTGGCCCAGGATCAGCGCGCCGGTCGGGAAATCGGGCGCGGGCACGATCTCCATCAGTTCCTCGGTCGTGATGGCGCCATTGTCCATATAGGCCTTGCAGGCGCGCAGCACCTCGCCGAGATTGTGCGGCGGGATGTTGGTCGCCATGCCGACCGCGATGCCGCCCGCGCCGTTGACGAGCAGGTTGGGGAAGCGCGCGGGCAGGACCTGCGGCTCGCTCTCCGACCCGTCATAATTGGGCGTGAAATTGACCGTATCCTTGTCGATATCGTCGAGCAGGGCGGTCGAGGTCACCTTGGCCAGGCGCGCCTCGGTGTACCGCATGGCCGCGGGCGCGTCCGGGTCCATGGAACCGAAATTGCCCTGGCCGTCGATCAGCGGCACGCGCATCGACCAATCCTGGGTCATGCGGGCCAATGCGTCGTAGATGGAGCTGTCGCCGTGCGGGTGATATTTACCCATCACGTCGCCGACGATGCGCGCCGACTTCCTGTAGGGGCGGTTCCAGGTGAAGTTCATCTCGTGCGCGCCGTACAGGATGCGGCGATGCACGGGTTTCAGGCCGTCGCGCACGTCGGGCAGCGCGCGGGAGACGATCACCGACATGGCATAGTCGAGATAGCTCGACTTCATCTCGTCGACGATGTTGATGGGGCTGATGTCCGACGGATCGGCGAGGGCAGCGGTGTCGCTGGTCAAGGCTCTAACTCTTCCCGATAATTCTAGTATGTCCGGTCTGTAAAAGCCCTAGTGCCACGCCTTCGCCAATGCTAGCCAAAAGCGTCAGCGAGGCAGGACGGCATGGCAAACGCTTTATTCGGCTGATGATGCACGTCCCTCATGACATTCGGGAACACGGCTTTTATAGCCACGTTCAAACGCCGTTCACGGGGTTGACCATAGCCCTTATATCATCGCGCCACCCCTTAAGCGGCGCAACGAATGGAGAAGCCTGATGCGTTTGATGTCCGCCCTTGCCCTGGGCCTCATGGTCCCCGCCGCCGGGGCCGTCCTGATCGCCGCCCCCGCCACCGCGCAGAAGAAGGGCAAGGATGCCGCGCCCGCCCTCAAGCCCAGCGCGAATTTCGTGAAGGCCTATCAGGAGGCCGACAAAGCCATCAAGGGCGGCGATCCCGCCGCTTCGCAGGCCGCCATCGCGGCGGCGGAGCAGGCCGCGTCGAATGAGGACGACAAATATCTGCTCGGCTCGCTCAAGCTCAACCTCGGCCTCGGCCAGAAGGACCAGAAGCAGCAGCGCGCGGGCCTGGAGCAGATGCTGGCCAGCGGCAAGACCCCGGCCGCCGACGTCGGCAAGTTCAGCTTCTTCGTCGGCCAGTTCGCCCTTCAGGACAAGGATTATGACGGCGCCATCCAGCGCTTCAACACCGCCGTCGGCGCGGGCTATAACGGCGCCGATGCGGAGGTGATGCTGGCGGAATCCTATTTCGGCAAGGCGACGACCGGCGGCAATGTCGCCAACAACCAGCTCACGCCCGCGGGCAAGCAGATCGCGAACCAGGGTCTCGACCATCTGAAGAAGGCGATCGAGGCGCAGAAGGCCGCCGGTCAGACGCCGGACCCGTCCTGGTATTCGCGCGGTTTCCGCATGGCGGCCCTGTCGCAGTCGCCCGACGCGGCCTATTGGTCCAGCTCCACGCTCAAGAGCGGCGGCGACCCGGAAAACTGGCGC
Organism: Sphingobium sp.; assembly: GCA_047602685.1. Lineage (GTDB taxonomy): Bacteria > Pseudomonadota > Alphaproteobacteria > Sphingomonadales > Sphingomonadaceae > Sphingobium. The sequence goes on along the minus strand of JASGGS010000078.1, from coordinate 13,657 downwards.
ATCGCGCTCCGCACCTTCCAGGACAGCCACAAAACCCTGTCGCGTGACGAGAGCATCGACCTGCTGCGCCTGATGGCGGCGACCGGCTCGCTCAAGGACAGCTACAGCTATGGCGAATATGCCGACGCCGCGTTGAAGGCCGGCCTGTTCGGCGAAGTGAAGTCGGTGATCGACAAGGGACGCTCGGCGGGTCACCTCCAGCCGACCCAGTTCGCCGACATCTACAAGATCGCCAGCGACGGCATTCCCGCCGACCGGGCATCGCTACCCTCGTCGGAAAGCAATGCCTCCAAGGCGCCCACGGGCCGTCCCGCCGCCGCCACCGCCAATGCCTATCTCGGCTATGGCGACAATGCGAAGGCCGCTACCCTCTATCGCCTCGCCCTTCAGAAGGGCGGCGTGAACAATGACGAGATCAACACGCGTCTCGGCATTGCGCTGGCCCGCTCGGGCGACAATGCCGGGGCCAAGGCCGCGTTCGGCGCGATCACGACCCCCGGCGCCCGCAAGGAGATTGCGGACTATTGGACGACGTGGCTGGATTCGAAGACAGCGGCCTGATCGGGGCCGCAACAAGCAGGTGAGACAGGGTTTGACCAAGGGGAAGAGGATGCGACTGAACAGCCAGATCAGGCTGGGCATGACCGGTTGCGTCATGGCCGTTGCGGCCATGGCGGGCCTTGTGACGACGGGTCATGCGGCCCCCTATGAGATGGACGACGCTTTCCGGACGAGCCTGGAAAGCGTGCGGACCAGCCTCGCGCAGGGAGACAGCGCCGGAGCGCAGCAGCGGGCGCAAGCGCTCATAGGGTCGGCAGACAAGCCGCTGGAAAAATATGCGGCTGGCCAATTGCTGTTGCAGGCGGCGGCCGGACGGGGGGATTTGCGTTCGCAGCGCATCGCCCTCAACGCCATCCTCGAATCCGGTCAGGCACCGGCCAGGGAGACGGCGCGGCTGCGCGCCATTGCCGGAACCCTGTCCGCCATGCTGGGCGACCGCAAGGATGCCATTGCGCAAATCGACTATGCCAATGGTCAGGGCTATTCCACCGTGTCCAGCCAGTTGGCCCTGGCCGATGCCAAGTTCCAGCGCAACGACCCGGCAGGCGGGGCCAAGGCTCTGGACGAGGCTTTCTCCCTGCGCGCCAAGGAGCAGAAGCCGGTGGAGGCGACCTGGTATGACCGCGCCATCGCGCTCGGCTACAAGGCCAAGCGTCCCGATCTGGTCGCGCGCTGGACGCAGGCGAAGCTCACCAGCTATCCCAGCGCTCCCAATTGGCGGAGCGGCATCGTCAATTATCTGAACGCCGCCAATCCGGCGCCCGAACAGAGCCTCGACCTCTACCGCCTGATGGCAGCGACGGATGCGGTGACGAGCGAGCGGGACTGGCTCGCCTATTCATCCCTTGCGCAGCAGAAGGGCACGGCGGCCGAGGCCAAGGCCGCGCTCGACACGGGCGTGTCGGCGGGCGACCTCAACGGCTCCGACCCCGCGGTCAGCAAGGAACTGGCCGGGCTGAAGACAAAGGCGGCCAAGGCTCTGGCCGACCTGCCCGGACTTACCGCCAAGGGGAAGAACGGCAATGGCGCGGCGGCGCTGACGGCGGCGGACGCGCAGTTCGCGGCGGCGGCCTTTCCGGCTGCGGCGGAACTTTATCGCGCGGCCCTGACCAAGGGCGGTGTCGATGCGGATCATGCCAATACCCGCCTCGGCATCGCGCTCGGCCGTTCGGGCGACCTGACGGGCGGCAAGGTGGCGCTTTCCAGCGTCACCCAGGGACCATGGGCGCCCGTGGCCGGATTCTGGTCCGTCTGGATCGACCATAAGGCGGCAAGAAATCCCCAATAATCAATATGTTGAACCGTCAGCCTCGACAGGCACTCCAGCCAGTGCCTTCGAGGTGCGGATGGTCAGCGAAGTCTTGACGCTCGCCACATTGGGGGCGGGCGTCAGCTTCGATGTCAGGAATTGCTGGAAGCTCTGGAGGTCGCGCGCCACCACCTTCAGGATGAAGTCGATCTCGCCGTTCAGCATATGGCATTCGCGCACTTCCGGCAGGGCGGCCACATGCTCCTCGAACGCGCGCAAATCCGCCTCCGCCTGGCTGCGCAGGCTGACCATGGCGAAGACGGTGATGGTATAGCCCAGGGCCTCCGGGTCGATGGCGGCATGATAGGCACGGATGACGCCGCGATCCTCCAGCGCCTTCACCCGGCGCAGGCATGGCGGGGCGGTCAGGCCGACATGCCGGGCCAGATCGACATTGGTCATTCGCCCATCCTCTTGCAAGGCACCGAGAATGCGCATGTCAACCATGTCAAGCATGTGGCCACTCATAGTCTTGTAATTTCCTGCCATGATTATGGCGTTCAGCTATAATAAGATTTCAGCGGAACACAATTGTCCCACAATGTGACGTCCCGAAATATGCCCATGGTGGGTAGGGAAGCCTGTGATTAAACCGAAGTTAATCACTCCAGTTTCCGGGATTTCCGTGCGCTTCAACGACCTCTTCGCAACAGTCCTGTCGGGCCATGCCGAAAGCGAATGGTCGCGCGCGACCCTGTGGCGCCAGTGCCTCGACCTCCTCGCCCAATATGGGGAGCAGGCGGGGGCGGGCGAACCGGAAGGGGACGGGGAATTGACGCAGGTCGCCGCCCGCCTCGAAGGGTTGCGCGACAGCGTATCCACGGAACAGAAGCTTGCCGCGCTGCGCGATCTCGGCGGACGGCTGCGCTCGGTCCGGCTTGTCCGGCTGCTGATGCGGGAACCCGCCCCGGTCCAGGTGGCGGTGATGGGCCGCGCGCGGCTGCCCGACGGGGAATGGCCCGCCCTGATAGCGGAGGCAGGCCCGCTGCCGCGCAGCATCCTGCGCCAGCGCGCCGATCTCGGCCCGGAGGCGCGGCGCGCGCTCGATGCCTTCGGTCTCAGCGACCTTTCCCTTATCGACCTGAATGCGGAGGCGCGCGAGGAGGAACCCCTTCTCCTGTCCCAACCCGCTCCCCAGGCAGCGGCCGAACCTGCCCCTGTACAGGAGCGCGGACCGGACCAGAGCCAGATCCGGCGCATCGTGGACCGGATCGAGCGCTTCACCAGCGAACGCCAGGATCGCACCCGGCGGGAGGCGGATGGCGCCGATCCGGACGACGGTAGGGAAGCCAGTGAGCTTGTCTCCGCCTTCACCTTCCTGACCGATACGGACGGCACCATCCAGACGGCCGATGGCGCGCCGCGCATGCAGCTTTCCGGCCTGCGCCTCGCCACCCCGTCCCTGGATCGGAGCGTCGGTCCGGACGGCCAGATATTGGGCGCATTCCGCAGGCGCGGAGCCTTTCGCGAGGGGCGGCTGACAATCGGCGAGGGACCGCTGGCGGGATGCTGGCTGGTGGACGGCGACCCGCTGTTCGATCAGCGCACCGGCCGCTTCATCGGCTATAGGGGCGCCGCGCGCCGCGCGGTCCGCCGCGACCTTGCCCCCCGCACGGGAGAGGCCGCGCAGACCGTGGCAGGCGAAGAGGGGCATGCCGCCCACGACGCCAGCCACGCGACATCGATGCGACAGCTCATCCATGAACTGCGCTCCCCGCTGAGCGGCGTCATGGGCTTTGCCGAACTGATCGAAAGCCAGTTGCTGGGGCCGGTCAGCGATGGCTACCGGTCCATGGCCGGCAATATCGTCGATGATGTCCGCACGCTGGTCGACATATTGGACGACCTGGACCTGGCCAACCGGACCGACCGGCTGGCCGCGCCCGTGGGCGCGCAGGGAAGCGATGCGGAACTGTTGTTGCGCGCGGCAATAGATCGGCACGGCCGCGATGCCGACGGACAGGAGCGCGTCGCCTTGGAGGTCACGGAGCCGATGCCCGCCATCGACGTGGCTCCCGCCATTGCCGAGCGGATGATCGCGCATTTCGTGCAGGCGCTGTCAGGCTGTGCCGGTGCGGAAACGCTGGTCGCGCGCAGCCGCCGGGAAGACGGCCATCTGCTGATGGAGATCGACCGGCCCGTCGCGATGGCGGGATTGTCGGACGAACAGCTTTTCGATGCCGGTTTCGAGCATGTGGCCGTGAACTTGGACGCGCCGGTACTGGGCGTCGGCTTCGCGCTGCGCCTTGTCCGGCGGCTGGCGCAGGCGAACAGGGGGGCATTCACGGTGCATCCCGGCCATTTCACGCTGGCACTTCCGATACCCGCACAAACCGCGGAGCAGGAAGCCTCTTCCTGAGGCTGCAAGGATTTCGCAAGGCCGCGCTGCTAAGGCCTGATGGATGACGCATCCCGACAGCCTGCTCCATCCGCCCGAGCCGCATCAGTTCATCGCCTGGGACAAGGCTCTGGGCCGGCGCTTCATGCTGTTCGTGGACACGGAGGAGGAGTTCGACTGGAACGCTCCCTTCGATCGCGCCGCGACACGGGTCAGCGCCATCCGCGGCTTCGCGGAGGGGCAGGCTTATTTCGCGGCGGCGGGCATTCGGCCGGTCTATCTTTCGGACTATCCGATACTCCGGAGCGATCGGGCCGTCGCCCTGCTGGGCCAGTGGCTGGCGGACGGCACGGCCGATGTCGGCGCGCATCTCCACCCCTGGGTGACGCCGCCTCATGAGGAGGAGGTCTGCGCGCACAACAGCTTCGCGGGAAATCTTGCACCGGAACTGGAGCGGGCCAAGCTGTTTGCCCAATGCGCCTATATGGAGGAAAGGCTCGGACGGCGCCCCATCGCCTATCGCGCGGGCCGCTATGGTATTGGCGATGCAACCGGGCGAGCGTTGCTCGACGCGGGCTTTCGCCTCGACTGCTCCGTGCGAAGCCGCTTTGATTATAGGGTGGGGCATGGCCCCGATTTCTCGGGTCTGCCGCTGAAGCCCTATCGTGCAGGGCCGGGTCACCAACTGATCGAATTGCCCCTGTCGACCGCCTTCACCGGTCATCTGCGCGGCTTTGGCGAGCGGATGCACGGCATCGTGCGCCGGTCGGGCAAGCTGGGCGGCGCCCTGTCGCGGGCCGGGCTGTTCGCACGGGTGCCTCTCACGCCGGAGGGCGTGCCGGCGCGGCAATGCGTCGCGGCCATCGATGCCCTGATCGAGGAGGATGTTCCGGTCCTCAGCTTCTCCTTCCATTCCCCCACGCTGGAGCCTGGGAATACGGCTTATGTGCGGGATGCGGATGATCTGGCCGCTTTCTATCGCTGGTGGGATATCGTGCTCGACCATCTGGACCGTCGTTCCGTGACGCCGATCGGCCTGGATGCGTTGATGACAGCGTTAATGCATCCGACAAATGCCGAACACTCTTGCCAAGCCGCGTGACCCTCCGCTAACCGGAAGCAGCGTCGCAGCGACGCTCCCGCATGGTCGGGGCCTGTAGCTCAATGGTTAGAGCTGGCCGCTCATAACGGCTAGGTTGCGGGTTCGAGTCCTGCCGGGCCCACCATCCTCTCCTTCCCGTCTGCCGGACTTGAGATAGATATCTTGAGCAACGATTGCCGACGGCCGCGATACGGTGCGGGCGAAGATCATGAACCTATGGGTCAGAGGCACGTCCCAATCGGTCTTCGCCTATCCGTCGCCCTAAATAATCTGCCTCCTGCAAAAATCCGCCCTGAGGTAAACTGTTGACAGTTATTCGACCGCTGCCCACAAATGCCCGCGAAACGGGCGAAGGAGAGGGTAGCCCATGCAGATTCGTGGCGGACGCTTCGTCATCACAGGCGGTGCGAGCCTGATCGGCAGCCATGTCGCCGACCGGTTGCTGGCCGACGGCGCAAATGAGGTGGTGCTGCTCGACAATTTCGCGCTGGGCACGCCGGAGACGGTTGCCCATCTGACTGGCGACGGCCGTGTAAAGCTGATCAAGGGCGACATATTGCGCGTCAACGAATTGTTCGACGCCTTTCGCGGCGCGGATGGGATTTTCGCCATTGCGGGCTTCCTGACCCTGCCGCTCAGCCAGAACCCGCCCTTGGGCCTCGCAGTCAATGTCGAGGGGCAGATCAATGTCTTCGAGGCATGTCGATATGCGGGGGTGAAGAAGCTTGTCTTCTCCTCCTCCATCGCTGCCTATGGCGAGCCGGCAGGCGATGGCGTGATCGACGAGACGGCGCCCGCCAACCTTGCCACCTACCAGCCCGGTTCCATGCTCTACAGTTGTACCAAGCTGATCGGCGAGGCGCTGTGCAAGCTCTATTCGCAGAAACATGGCATCGATGCCGTCGCGCTGCGTTACGCCACCGTCTATGGCGAGCGGCAGCATTATCGCGGGGTCAACGCGCTCTATATCATCCAGAATTACGACCGGATCATGCGAGGCGAGCGGCCGACCCTGCCAGGGGACGGCAGCGAGGTGCATGACTATATCCATGTGGCGGACGTGGCCCGCGCCAATGTCGCCGCGATGGCATCCGATGTGACGGGCGAGGTATTCAACATCGTCAGCGGTGTCGAGACGACGGTGAAGCATATCGCCGAAATCCTGCTGGAGATCACGGGCAGCGACCTGAAGCCGCTCTATGCGGACGAGGCGGGCGCGGTGAAGGCGACGAGCAGCCCGTCCCTGAAACTCAGCCGGGCGAAGGCGGAGGCGATGCTGGGCTGGGTGCCGGAGGTCGGCGTGGAGGAGGGCATAAGGCGGCTCATCGCCTGGCGCGCGGCGCAGCCGGACTGACGCGACGCGAGCCATCGCATATCCCGGCCGTCTTCATGCGTGGCGCACATCCAAGGCCCGTGAATAGGAGGAAATGGAGGCCAGTGTCGCGCGGAAAGCGGACGGGAGGCGGGACGAATATGGGGCGGTCTATCGCACCGCCCGGCGGCTGTTCGAAGGGGGCGTCCGGCGGCAAAAGATCACTGGCTTCCCTACCCAATTGCCAGCCGGGCCGATACATATGTAAACTGTTGACAGTTTATCGGCGGGCGCGTTAGGCAGGACGGCGAGAGTTGAGGGAGAAGGAAGATGGCCGAAGAGGCTTGGGACGTGATCGTCGTGGGCGCGGGCAACGCGGCCACCTGCGCCGCGCTGTCCGCGAAGGAGCAGGGCGCCAGCGTGCTGATGATCGAGAAGGCCCCGTTCGAGGAGCGCGGCGGCAATTCGCTGTTCACGGCGGGCGGCTTCCGCTTCGTGCATGACGGGCTGGAAGACCTGCGCACCGACATTTTCGACGACATGACGCCCGGCGAATATGACTCCATCGGCAACCTGCCGCCGCACAGCAAGCAGAAATATATCGACGACGTGATGCGCGTCACCGAGAATAATGCGGACGAGGACCTGGTGGAGATACTGGCCGGGCAATCGCGCGACACGATGCGCTGGCTGCGCACGCACAAGCTGCGCTTCATCCCCATGTTCGGCCGCCAGAGCTTCAAGATCGAGGGCAAGCATCATTTCTATGGCGGCGTGAATATCGAGGCGGTCGGCGGCGGCTGGGGGCTGGTCGACCAGTTGATGCAGGCGGCCGAGCGCCAGAATATCGAGATCAGATACGAGACCGCGCTGGTCGGCCTGCTGGAGAACCGGAAGGGCGAGGTCACGGGCGTGCGCGCCAAGGGGCCGGACGGCTATGTCGAATATAAGGCAAAGGCGGTCGTGCTGGCCTGCGGCGGCTTCCAGGCGAACCCGGAAATGCGCGTGCGCTATCTCGGCCCCGGCTGGGAACTCTGCAAGGTGCGCGGCACCCAATATAATACGGGCGACGGCATCAACGCCGCGCTGGCCATCGGCGCGCAGCCCTTTGGCGGCTGGTCGACCTGCCACGCCGTGCAGTGGGACATCAGCGCCCCGCCATTCGGGGACCGGGTGATCCTGGATAATTTCCAGAAGCACAGCTATCCCATCGGCATCGTCGTCAACATGGAGGGCAAGCGCTTCATCGACGAGGGCGCGGACATGCGCAACTACACCTATGCCAAATATGGGCGCGAGGTGATGAAGCAGCCGATGCGCGCCGCCGTGCAGATCTTCGACGCGAAGACCATCGACAATGTGCGCGACGAATATCGCATCCGCGAGGTGACGAAGGCCACCGCGGACACGATCGAGGAACTGGCCGTGAAGCTGGACATCGACGTGGAGGGCCTGAAGAAGACCGTCGCGGAGTTCAATGCCGCATGCCAGCCCGGCGACTATAACCCGTCCATCCTCGACGGCGTGGCCACGAAGGGGCTGGAGGTGCCCAAGTCCAACTGGGCGCTGCCCATCGATACGCCGCCCTATTCGGGCTATGTCGTGACCTGCGGCATCACCTTCACCTTTGGCGGGCTGAAGATCGACACCAGCGGCAATGTGCTGGACCTGGTGAACAAGCCGATTCCGGGGCTGTATGCGGCGGGCGAACTGGTGGGCGGCATATTCTACCAGAATTATCCCGGCGGCACGGGCCTGATGAACGGCGCGGTTTTCGGGCGGCTGTCGGGAAAGAGCGCGGGGCAATTCGCGGCGGCGAAGGTTCCGGCCTGAGAGCAGCGGGCGGAACAGGCGGGGGCGCGGGCGTATCGCGGGCGCATATCGTCACCCCGGCACTGTCCGGGATGACGGGACATCCAGGGCCGAAACCATTCTGGCCATCAACCGGCCGATGCGGCACATAGGATGCCTGGGTGGAATGGGACAAGGATCAGGGCGTTCGATGGCGGATTCGCTGGATCAGAAGGTGCAGGTTCAGTCCCTCGTCGACGCCGTGGCCGAGCGGATCGAGGCCGCGATCATCGGCGGAACGCTGGAACCGGGCAGCCGCCTGTCGGAACAGGCACTGGCGGCGTCGCTGGGCGTCAGCCGGGGACCGCTGCGCGAGGCGATCCGGCGGCTGGAGGGGCGCAAGCTGCTGGAACGCACGCCCAATATCGGCGTCCGCGTCGCGGCCCTGTCCCCGCGCGACCTCAAGGAGATATTGGAGGTGCGCGAAGCGCTGGAGGGCATGGCCTGCGCACTGGCCGCGCGGAACATGACCGACGGGGAGATCGCCGCGCTGGAAGGGCTGATCCACGATCATGGCCGACAGGAGGCCGTGCGCGAGGGCAAGGGCTATTATCAGGAATCGAAGGATTTCGACTTCCATTTCCGCATCGTGACCGGGGCGGGCAACCAGCGGTTGAAGGAGATGCTGCTGGGCGACCTCTATTATCTGCTGCGCGTCTATCGCTACAAGTCCAGCACCAAGCCCGGCCGCGCCACCGAGGCGCTGGCCGAGCATGAGGCGATCGTCGCGGCGCTGAAGGCGCGCGACAGCGCCGGAGCGGAAGCGGCGATGCGCGCGCATCTGCGCAATGCCCGCCGCTATGTCGAGGACCGGCTGGCGACGGAAGCGGAGGCGGCGCCGGAACCGGCGCGGCGGAGGGCGGGGCGGGTCGGGTCGCTCTAGCCAGGGCGGATCGGCACTCGGATGTGCCGCACGGCATTGCCCGCCGGGAACCGTCATGCTGAACCTGTTTCAGCATCCTATCCCTCCTTTCGCACCGTAAGGCGTGGGAGGCGCAATAGACACTGAAGCAGGTTCAGGATGACGAGGCGGAATGCCGATGGACTGAACCATTCAGGATTCTTGAAGGGCGATCATGCCCCGGTGGGCACGACCGACCGGATGATGGTGGCGTCCAGCGCCTCATAATCATGATACTGGATCGTCTCGTAGAGTTCGGCCCGCGTCTGCATGCGGCCGACGAGGCTTTCCGCGCCGCCCTGCTCGCGCAGCACGGCATATAACTCATCCTGCGCCCTTGCCGCGATGCGCAGCGCGCTGACCGGCCATATCACCATCTTGTAGCCGAGCCGTTCGAACTCCTGTGCGGTCATGAAGGGGGTGCGGCCGAATTCGGTCATGTTGGCGAGGAGGGGCACCTTCACCTCCGCCGAGAAACGGGCGAAATCGGCGGCATCGCGCAGCGCCTCCGGGAAAATGGCGTCGGCGCCCGCCTCCACATAGAGTTTCGCGCGGGCGATGGCGCCGTCCAGCCCCTCCCGCTCCAGCGCGTCGGTACGGGCGACGATCCGGAGATGGCGGCGCGCCTTGCGCGCGGCGGCGACCTTGGCGGCCATGTCGTCGGCGCTGGCGAGCTTCTTGTCGTTGAGGTGCCCGCATTTCTTGGGCAGGAGCTGGTCCTCGATCTGCACGGCGGCGGCGCCTGCCTCCTCGAAGCAGCGGACCATGTGCATGACGTTCAGCGCCTCCCCGAAGCCGGTGTCGCCGTCGACCAGTATCGGCAGGCCGGAGGCGCGGGCAAGCTGGCGGATGTGGAAGCACACATCGTCCATGGTGATGATGCCGAGATCGGGCAGGCCCATGGACGCGGACATGGCGGCGCCGGAGAGATACAGGCCCTCGAACCCCCTGGCCTTGGCCTGGAGCGCGGAGAGGCCGTTATAGGCGCCGGGCAGCTGGAGGATGCCGGGGCGGTCGAGGAGGGCGCCGAACCGCTCTCCGGCCGGACCCTGTGGCAGGTTTTCAGCGACGAGACAGGTCATGGCGGCCCCTTCACAGCTTCATCGAGAACGGGTCGCGCCTGTCGCCCGAATAGTCGATCATCACATTCTTGGTGGTGGTGAATTCGAGGAGGCCCTGCTCGCCCCGCTCCCGGCCGAAGCCCGAATCCTTCATGCCGCCGAAAGGCCCCTGCGCGGCCAGCGCGCGGTAGGTGTTCACCCAGACGACGCCGGACCGGATGGCGTGGACCATGCGCATGGCGCGGTCGATGTCCCGCGTCCATATGCCCGAGGCGAGGCCATAGCGCGTGTCGTTGCCGATCGCGACCGCCTCCTCCTCCGTGTCGAAGGGGATGATGCCGAGGACGGGGCCGAAAATCTCCTCGCGCGCCAGCCCCATGTCGTTGCGCACGTCCGCGAAGATGGTCGGCCGGATGAAGAAGCCGCGCGCGAGATCGCCCTCGTCGGCGCGGCCGCCGCCCGCGACGAGGCGTGCGCCGTCCGACCGCGCGCCCTCGATGAAGGAGAGGATGCGGTCGAACTGCGGCTCGTTGGCGGCGGTGCCCATCTCCGTGGCGGGATCGCGCGGGTCGCCGAGGACGATCCGCCCGGCGCGTTCCGCGAGCCGGGCCACCACCTCCTCATAGACCGGGCGCTGGACGAGGAGGCGGGAGCCGGCGATGCAGGTCTGGCCCGTCGCGCCGAATATGCCGGCCAGCGCGCCGATGACCGCGCGGTCGATATCGGCGTCGGCAAAGATGATATTGGGCGACTTGCCGCCCAGCTCCAGCGTCACGGGGCGCAGGTTGCGGCCCGCCATGGCGGCGATCTCCCGCCCCACGGCGGGGCTGCCGGTGAAGCTCACCTTGTCCACGGCCGGATTGTCGACCAGCGCCCTGCCGACCTCCGCCCCTCCGCAGACGACGTTGAACACGCCCGCCGGAAAGCCCGCCTGCTCGACCAGGCGGGCGAATTCGAGGGTGGTGGCGGAGGCATGCTCGGACGGCTTCACCACCACGCAATTGCCAGCCGCCAGGGCCGGGGCGAGCTTGTTGGCGAGGAGGGTGATGGGCGAGTTCCAGGCGGTGATCGCGGCGATCACGCCATAGGGTTCGCGCAGGGCCATATCCAGGACGCCCTTCTGGTCGAGGGGGATGACCTGGCCCCATATCTTGTCCGCATAGCCCGCGAAGAAACGGTAGACGCGCGCGGCATAGCCCATCTGGCTGCGCGTCTCGCGGATCACCTTGCCATTGTCCGTGGTCTCCAGCAGGGCGAGGCGGTCGGCATCGGCGTCGATCAGGTCGGCTAGGCGATGGATCAGCCGGGCGCGCTCCAGCCCGCTCGACTGGCGCCAGCCGCCGTCATGGGCGCGCCGCGCGGCGGCAAGGGCATCCTCCACATCGGCGGCGGTGGCGACCGGAATCTCGGCCCATACCCGCTGGTCGAAGGGATTAATGGCGGGCAGGACGCGCCCGTCGCCGCCATCGCGCCATTGCCCATCGATGAAGAGCCGGTATCGTTCCACCATCCGCGATCATCCCTCCGCCCGCGCCTGTCCCGGCGCCTGATGGATCGATCTATCTCCCGCCCTTTCAAAACTGTCAACAGTTGACCATGATATCGGACATGGTAGACGAAGGGGAAGGGAGAGATGCCATGGCCAGCCGCACCGCCGGGATGGAAACGCCGCAACGGGAGGAAAGCGCCAGCATGGGCCTCGCGCGGTTCGCGGCGGACCTGCGCCTGGCCGACGTGCCGGAGGCGGTCGTGCAACGGGCCAAGCTGCACATATTGGACGCGCTCGGCCTCGGCCTCGCCTCCCAGGCGCAGGATTATGGCCGCAGCGCGGTGGCGGGCGGCGCGGCGCTCAGCGCGGGCGGGGCGGGCCATTGCTCCATCATCGGCAGCGCCGCGCGGATGGAGGTGCGCGACGCCGCGCTGGTGAACGGCATATTGATCCACGGCCTCGACTTCGACGACACGCATCTGGCCAGCATCATCCACCCGACCTGCACCGCGTTGCCCGTCGCGCTGTCGCTGGGCGAGGCCATCGGCGCGGACGGGGAGGCGCTGCTCGCCGCCTTCCTCGCGGGCGCGGAGACGGGCATACGCATCGGCGGCGCGGTGAAAGGCGGCTTCCACCATGTCGGCTATCACGCGACCGGCATCGTCTCCCATTTCGCATCGGCCGTGACGGCGGGCAAGCTGATCGGCCTCGACGCGGACCGGATCAGGGCGGCGCAGGGCATTGCCGGCAGCACCGCGTCCGGCATCCAGGTCTTCCTGGAGGAGGGGGCGTGGACCAAGCGCTTCCATCCCGGCTGGGGCGCGGTCGCGGGCATCACGGCGGCGCGGCTGGCGCAGAACGGCTTCAAGGGGCCGAGCCGCCCCTATGAGGGCAAGTTCGGCCTGTTCGACACGCATCTGCACGGCGCGGAGGCGGACCTTGCCGAACTCACCGCCGGGCTGGGCACGGAGTGGCGGTTCGGCGACACGGCGCTGAAACCCTATCCGGTCTGTCATTTCATCCATGGCTGCGCCGACGCCGCCATCGAATTGCATGGAGAGATTGGCGGCGCCGTCATCGCGCGCGTCGATGCCTATCTGCCCCAGCCGACATTGCACATCATCGCCGAGCCTGCCGAAGCCAAGGAACGGCCCGCCACCGATTATGAGGCGAAGTTCAGCGCCCAGTTCGTCGTCGCGGCCTGCCTGTTGAAAGGCCGTTTCGGCCTGCCGGACCTCCAGCCGGAAGCGCTGGCGGACGCGGCCGTGCGCGATCTGGCGCCGCGCGTCGCCTGCCATGCCGACCCGGACAGCGCCTTTCCCGCATATTTCTCCGGCGGGGTCCGGGTGACGCTGGCGGATGGCCGCGTGCTGGACCGCCATGTCCGTGTCAACAGCGGCGCGGGGGAGCGGGCCATGACGCCGGAAGCGGTCGCGGCCAAGTTCATGGCGTCCGCCAGCATGACCGTCGGCACGGACCAGGCGGAGCGGATCAGGGACGCGGCGCTGTCCCTGGAGACCCTATCGGCGGGCGCGCTCATGGCATTGCTGCGCAAGGAGGCGTGAGCGCCAAAAGTCCGGCACCCCGCGCCCGGCCCCTGTTCAGCCGGGCAAATCGCATTATGTTCCCCCTCCATGAGCAGCGCGCCTTCATCGGAAGCCGGACCGGGCCATGTCAGTTCCGGCCCCCATCCCGGCCATCGCGACGAACCCGATTTCGTCGTGGTCGATGTG
>JASGGS010000077.1:0-17839 GCA_047602685.1 Sphingobium sp. | reverse complement strand
TCACGACCTCGGACTATGACCGCGAGAAGCTCCAGGAGCGTCTGGCGAAGCTGGCTGGCGGCGTGGCCGTCATCAAGGTCGGCGGCGCGACCGAGGTCGAGGTGAAGGAGCGCAAGGATCGCGTCGACGACGCCCTCCACGCCACCCGCGCGGCGGTCGAGGAAGGCATCGTCCCCGGCGGCGGCACGGCCCTCCTCTACGCGACCAAGGCTCTTGACGGCCTGAAGGGCGCCAATGAGGACCAGACGCGCGGCATCGACATCGTGCGCAAGGCGATCGAGGCTCCGGTCCGTCAGATCGCGGCGAACGCCGGTCATGACGGCGCGGTCGTCGCGGGCAACCTGCTGCGCGAGGGCAAGGAAGACCAGGGCTTCAACGCGGCTACCGAAACCTACGAGAATCTGAAGACCGCCGGCGTCATCGACCCGACCAAGGTCGTGCGCACCGCGCTTCAGAACGCCGCTTCGGTGGCTGGCCTCCTGATCACCACGGAAGCCACCATTGCCGAACTGCCCGAGGACAAGGCGGCTCCCGCCCTGCCCGGCGGCGGCGGTGCGGGCGGCTTCGGCGGCATGGACTTCTAAGAGGCGTGATCGTCGCGGACCGGCCCCGGCCGGTCCGCGGATCGATCGCGGCGTCGGGCGAAGCCCGGCATCATCGGCACAGAAAGGGCCGGAGGGATCATCCTCCGGCCCTTTCTTGTTTTTAATCAATAAGTTATTTGATATCCGCCGCGGTCCCCGGCAGGGGCGGGGAACGCTCCCGGCCGTCCGCGATCCATTGCCTTTTCGGTAGGGAAACCAGGGAAGTTTGGCGCATCCCGGATCGGCTTCAGGCCCTGATTTCAATCCCTTGGCTATCTTCCCGCGAAGGGTTTGCCCGCCTCGCCCGTTAGAAGGTTCGAACGGCCACTTTTGCGAGGAAGCGCCCATGTCCCGATCTGCCAGCGACGGCGAGGCCGACTGAATGCGGGCTGTGCGGATCATCCTTTTCCTGCGCGCCGCGTTCCTCCTTTTCTGCGTGCTGTCCCTGTTCGGCTTTGCCGTGTTGTGGGCGCAGGCCGATCCCTATGCCTTCCCGCAGCGGCCGATCCTGCGCATCGCCTCCATCCCGCAATATGTGATCGACACGATCCGCGACGTGCGCCTCGACCCCTTCGCCCTGTCGCGCACGCCCGACGAATTCGGCGCCCTCACCTATCGTCCCGTGCCCAATCATAGCGGCCACCGCATAGAGGGGCTGGTCATGCGCCATGGCCCCTCGGCGGACAGGCCCCAGCCGGGCTGGCGCATCCTCTACGGCCTGTTCCACATCGACGGCGAGCCGCGCTATGCCGCGCTGGCATTGTCCCCGGACTTTGCCGTGGAGCATGTCTGGCCGATCGACCGCGCGCTGCTGGACCAGGGGCAGGCGGCCTTTCAGGAGGCGCCCTATCCCCATGGCTTCGCGCTGCTGCCCGACGGCTCCCTCGTCGCCGCGTTCGACACGCTCTATCCGACCGTGCGCGTCGATGCCTGCGGACGGCTTCTCTGGACGGCGGGGGACAAGCTCAATCATGCGCTCTATGCGGCGGAAGACGGGCGGACGCTCTGGGGCGTCGGCACCGACTCCACGGTACGCCGCGTCGATCTCGCCACGGGCCGGGTCATGCGCACCATCCGCGCCGGAGATATCGCTGCGGCCAATCCGGAACTCAGCCTGTTCGACATGTTGCGCAGGGACGATAACGGCCTGGGCGCCAATGCCCGCGGCACGCAGGACCCCTTTCACGAGGAGCCTTATCATATCAACGATGCGGAGCCGCTGCCGTCCGCGCTGGCACCGGCCTTCCCGCAATTCGCCGCCGGGGACCTGCTGATGAGCTTCCGTTCGCTCAACCTGGTCGCGGTCGTCGATCCGGACAGCCTCCGGGTCAAATGGTTCACCAACGACTATACGCTGCGCCAGCATGATCCCGATTGGGAGGCGAACGGGGAAATCAGCGTCCTCGACAACCAGATGGGACGGCGCTTCAGCCGCATCGTCAATTTCGACCCGGCCACGGGGCAACGGCGTGTCGCCGTGGATGGCCGGTCCGTCAATTTCTACACGCGCATCAGGGGGAAGCACCAGTCGCTGGCCGACGGCTCCATCGCGATCACCAGTTCGGCCCAGGGCCGCGCGCTGGAGATCGGACGGGACGGCCGGATCAGCAGCGAAATCCTCGTCCGGGACCCCACGCATCCCGGCAGCAATTTCGTCCTTTCCGAAATGCAGGTCCTGCCTGCCGCCCCATCCCCCCTTGCAAAGGTAAGACAATGCCCAAAATGACGTTCCTCCCCATCGCGCTCCTCATCGCCCTGTCGGCGCAGCCCGCTCTGGCCTATGTGGGACCCGGCTCCAGCCTCGGCGCGCTCGGCATGGTGTTCGGCCTTGCCGGCACGCTGTTCCTGACGCTTCTGTCCCTCATCTGGTATCCGCTGAAGCGCATGAGCCGGAAGATGCGGCGCGCCCGGGCCCGCCGCACGGCGTCGCCGCGTCAGGAGCGGCGCGCATGAGCTGGCTTCTCGTCCTCCTCACCATCTGCCTCGGCGCGGAACTGTTCGAGCGGCTGCCCATAGCCCGCACCGCCGCGCTGACGATGGACAGTTGCGCGCGCGCGGGCCGCATCTTCCTCTCGCCCCATATCTCCGATCACTGGAAGGAGCGGGTCATGCCCGCCTATGCCCTGCGCATGGGCCGCTTGTCGCTGAACCTCATGGGTTGCTTCCTGATGCTGGCGGCGACAGGCGGTTTCGCCCTCGCCATGCTGGAGAAGGTGGAGCCTTCGGCCGCCCTGTTCCTGTGCAGCGCCCTCGGCCTGTCGGTCAGCTTCCTGATCGCCTTCCTCTATCATGTGGCGAGGGGGCTGCTTGTTCGAGCATGATTACAGCCCGGCGGATCGATTGCTGCATCGTCTGGCGCTCGGCTCGCCCGCGCTCGTCGAACTGAGCTTCGACCTCGACCAGCGCGCCGTCCGCGCGGTGGAAGGGGCGGAGGACGCCGCCGCCGGACACCATGTCTTCGTCACCGGTCTCGCCCGGTCGGGGACGACGGTCATCCTGCGCCGCCTTCATGACAGCGGGATATTCCGCTCGCTCACCTATCGCGACATGCCGTTTCCGCTGGCGCCGAATCTCTGGGCGCGCCTGTCGGGCCGCTGGCGCAGGGGAGGCCGGGCCGCGGGCCGTGCCCATGGCGACGGGATCGATGTCGATGCCGACAGTCCGGAGGCGCTGGAGGAGCCGTTCTGGCGCATCCATTGCGGCGGCGAGTATATCCGCCGCGACGGCCTGATGCCCCACGAGCCGGACGAGGAGGTGATCGCCGCCTTCCACCGCTATGTCGCGGCGATCCTCCATGGCGCGCCGCCGGGCCGGGTGCGCTACCTGTCCAAGAACAACAACAGCATCCTGCGGCTGCCGTCCCTGCAACGCGCATTTCCCCATGCGGCCTTCATCATCCCCTTTCGCCATCCGGCGGTCCATGCGCTGTCGCTCTGGCGCCAGCATGCGCATTTCTGCGGATTGCAGGAGCGGTCTCCCTTCATCCGCCGCTATATGGACTGGCTCGCGCATCATGAATTCGGCCTGGGGCACAAGCCGTTCCTGATGGACGGCGCGCCGCCGGATCATCTGACGCCGGACATGCCGGACTATTGGCTGGACCTCTGGATTCGGGTCTACCGGTTGTTGGCCGGGCAACATGGCCCGGGGCGGCTGCTCGTCTGCCATGAGGATCTGTGCGCCGATCCGTCCGTCTGGACGAGGCTGTGCCTTCGCCTCGGCATGACGGAGGCGGCGCCTGCCCGTTTCGCCCTGCCGCGCGGCAGGCGGCCGGGGCAGTTCGATCCCGGCCGCATGGCCGTGGCGGAGGCGCTCTACGCTTTGCTGCGCGATCTGGCGGACGGTACTCCCCTGCCTCAGTCGCAGGTCACCAGCACATTGTGAATCTCGAACGTCGCGAGGTGCGTCACCCAACGCACCTCGGGCGTCGAAGCCAGCCGGATGCCCGGCACGTCCAGCAGGCGGTTCATCAGCGCCAGCGTCTCGTTCAGCGCCAGCGGCGACCCCGGACAGCGGTGCATGCCGTTGCCGAAGCTCAGAAAGCCGCCCTGTTCCTGCTGCTTCTCCTTGCGCGCCGGATCGAGGGCGAGGGGGCATTCGCCGACCGCCGCCGGGTCGATATTGGCGTGGCGCAGGCTGACGGCATAGCTTGTCCCCGCGCTCGCCAGCGGCCCGGCCGCCTTTTCCGGCAGGTCGTCGGGCGCGCGGCGATAAAGGGTGGAGACGATCGGCTCCAGCCGCAATATCTCCTCCAATATCGCCATCTGCGCATCATAGCCGCCCTCGCTGAACTGCCGCCGCAGGTCGTCATTGGTCAGCAGGTGCCAGGCGACCAGCGAGATGAATTCGCGCGTCGTCTGCATGCCCGCGCCGCACAGCGTCATGGCGTCGATCAAGATCGCCTTCTCGCTGTAATTCTCCGCGACGAGGCGGGAGATCACATCGTCCTGCGGTTGCCTGCGCCGCGCCTTTACGGTGGGACGCACGTCGCGGATCAGGAAGTCGGTGACATAGAGCGCGGCGCGTATCTTCGACAGGGTGAGGCGCCAGCCCGTCTGCCCCGACATATGCGTGCGGTAGAGGAAGCGCTCGATGCGCCGCGCCGTCTTCTTCATCTGCGCGCGCGACTTGCCGCGCGTCACGCCGATGAGTTCGCCGACCAGCGTCACCGCCATCTGCCAGCTTGCCTCGTCGATGCGCAGCCTTTTGTCCCGTTCCAGTTCGCCGACCAGTATGTCGGCCGTCTGCCTCATCAACGGTTCGAACTTCTCCTTGATGGAGCGGGGCGAGAAGAAGTCGGTGATATGCCTGCGCCGGTCCCGGTGCATCTTGCCGTCCAGGAAGATGAGCGGAATCTCGTCTGGCTGGAGCTGCTTCATGGCGGCGGCGTCAAGCGCATCCTGCACCAGATTGCCGTTCCGCAACACGGATTTCACGCCATTGGCGTCACGCACGATTTCCGCGCCGGGCTTGAACGAGACACCCTGTTCATAGGCGGCGGCGGTCTTCCGATCGTCCCGGTTCGCATGAACCGGACATTTTGCGACACTGGCCACGAATATTCTCCTATTTTTATGATATAGTATGGATCATGAAGGCCGGTCGCCATCATGGCAAGTCAGGGTTCCGACAGGGGAAAAAGCCTGTTCCCTATCAGGCAGGGGTATCTCGACGCTCCCGGATACACGGGCTAGACATTCGGGCGGGGTGGCCAGTCCGGGAGAAGTCCATGCGCCGTTCGATCCTGTTACCAATACTCGCCTCGACCATCCTTGCCGGATGCGCCGCGCAGCAGAAGGGGACCGACAGCGCGGCCGCGCCGCAGCCCGCCGCCGCACCCTCCCCGCCGAGGCCGACCTATGGCAGCTATGGCTTCGACGAGGCGGGGATGGACCGCGCGGTTGCGCCGGGCGATGATTTTTACGGCTTCTCGAACGGCACATGGGCGCGGACGACGGCGATCCCGGCGGACAAGTCCAACTATGGTCTCTTCACCGTGCTGGACGATCTCTCCAAGCAACGCACGCGCGAGATACTGGATGAGTCGAAGGACGACAGGGCAAGCAAGATCGGCAATGCCTATGCCTCCTATCTCGATCAGCAGACGGTGGAGGCGAAGGGATTGGCGCCGATCCAGCCCTGGCTCGACCAGATCAGGGCGGTCCGCACCAAGGCGGACTATGCGCGCCTGCTCGGGGTTGCGTCGCGCAATGGCGTGGACGGACCGTTCGCGGGCTATGTCGGTCAGGATGACAAGGCCCCGGAAAGCTATATTTTCGGAATGTATCAGAGCGGCCTCGGCATGCCCGACCGCGATTATTATCTGCTCGACACGCCCAAGATGAAGGCGACGCGGGATGCCTATGTCGCGCATCTCGCCAAGCTGTTCGAACTGGCGGGGGAAACGGGCGGCGCCAGGCGGGCCGCGGCCGTGATGGCCTTCGAAACGGCGGTGGCGAAGGTCCATTGGACCCGCGCCGACAGCCGCGACGCGGACAAGGTTTATAACAAGATGACCGTGGCGCAGCTTCAGGTGCGGGCACCGGGCTTCGACTTCTCCGCCTGGCTCGCGGCGCAGGGGCTGGACCAGGCGAGGGAACTGCTGGTGGCGCAGCCAAGCGCGGTGACCGGCGAGGCGCGCCTTATCGCGCGCGCGCCCATCGCCGTCCTCAAGGACATGCTGCTGCTCCGCAGCCTCGACAATTTCTCGGATGAGCTGCCCGATGCCGTGGCCAATGAGAGTTTCGCTTTCTACGGCACCACCCTGTCCGGGACGCCGGAGCGCGAACCGCGCTGGAAGCGGGGCGTCGGTTTCGTGACCGGTGCGCTGGGCGAGGAACTGGGCAAGGCCTATGTCGCCAGATATTTCCCGCCGGAGACGAAGGCGGCCGCGGATGAACTGGTCCGCAACGTCATCGCCGCCATGGGGCGCCGCATAGACGGGCTGGACTGGATGAGCGCGGAGGCCAAGGCCAAGGCGCATGCGAAGCTGGCGGCCTTCACGCCGAAAATCGGCTATCCCGACCGCTGGCGCGACTATGCCGGGCTGGAGATCGCGCGGGACGACCTCTTCGGCAACGCGCTGCGGTCCAACCAGTTCGAGCATGATTATCAGATCGGCAAGCTGGGCAAGCCCATCTATCGCTGGGAATGGGGCATGACGCCGATGGAGATCAACGCCTATGCCAATTTCGGCATGGTGGAGATCGTCTTCCCGGCGGGCATCCTCCAGCCGCCCTTTTTCGATCCGCATGCCGATCCGGCCGTCAACTATGGCGGCATCGGCGCGGTCATCGGCCATGAACTGAGCCATCATTTCGACGATCAGGGGGCGAAATATGATGCGACGGGCAAGCTGGTCCAGTGGTGGACGGATGCGGATGTCCAGCGCTTCAAGGGGCTGACCGACAGGCTGGTGAAGCAATATGACGCCTATGAGCCGCTGCCCGGCGAGCATGTGAAGGGCCAGCTCACCCTGGGCGAGAATATCGCCGACCTTGCCGGTCTCACCATCGCGCATGACGCCTATATCGCCTCGCTGGGCGGCAAGGCGCCGCCGGAGATCGACGGGACCACCGGCGACCAGCGCTTCTATTATGGCTGGGCGCAGGTATGGCGGCGCAATTATCGCGAGGCCAATCTGCGGCAGCGCCTGCTGACCGATCCGCATTCGCCGTCTCAGCAGCGCGTCTGGACGGTGCGCAATCTCGATCCCTGGTATCCCGCTTTCTCGATCCAGCCGGGCGCGAAGCTCTATCTTGCCCCGCAGGACAGGGTGAAGATCTGGTAAGGGCTCAGGCGCGTGCTCCGGTTCGCTGGAGCACGTGCCATAATTGCTCGGCGGGACCCCGCGGGAAGCGGGCCAGCCAGGGCCGGGGCCAGGCCAGCATGAACAGGATCAGCACCGCCGCCACGCCGAGCAGCGCGACGCGGCCGAGATGGGCGTAGAGTCCGAAGCCATAGCCATAGGCCAGCGTCGTCATCACAATGCTGCACAGCAGATAATTGGACAGCGCGGTGCGGCCCACCCATGCCACTTGGCGCACGACCCGCGCCGATGCCCGCGATCCGGCGAGCGCGACGAGCAGCGCGGCATAGCCTATGGCCAAGGGGATGCGGAAGGGGAAGGCGGCGGCATATCCGATCGCGTCGATCGTGCGCGGATCGTTCGTCGTCATGGCCCACAGGCCGAATGCCAGCAGGGGCAGGAAACCGACCAGCAGCGCATGACGCGCGCTGCGCGCATATTGGTTCGGCGACCATTGGCCGGTGAAGAACCCGCCCTTGGCCATGGCCATGCCCAGCATCATGAAGCCCAGCGTCTCCGGCAGGGCATGCAGGGCCAGCATCGCGGCCGCATGGGGCAGGTCGAGGAGCCTCTGGTACAGCAGCGCTCCGTAACCGTCCCGGTGCAGGCCGATGTCCAGCACCATCTCGCGCTGGAGCAGCGCCTGATAGGAGGCGGGCGTCGTGCCGATATAGGTGAGCACCGCGAACAGGAGGGCGATGACGAGTTGCGCGCCGAAGAAGAGGAATGCCGCCTTGATCAGGTCCAGCGGCTCGCCCGCGACAAATCGCAGGGTGATGAGGCCGCCCACCGCCAGAAACAGCAATATGTCGCCCGACCAGAGCAGCAGATAATGGGCGAGGCCGAACGGCAGCAGCCACAAGAGGCGGCGACGCTGTGCCGCCATGCCGTCATGCCCGTCCATCTCCGCCCGGTCGATGACGAGCAATGTGGAGGCGCCGAAGAGCATGGCCAGCAGCGCGCGCGCCTTGCCGTCCACGATCACGAACTGGGCGAGCCATGTCAGGCCGCCGGCCCAGTCGCCGCTGTCCGCGAGGAAGGGAAAGATGCCGAGCGCGCGGGGCAGGGCGATGGCGGGCACGTTCATCAGGACAACGCCGATGATCGCCGCGCCGCGCAGGAGGTCGAGCGGGAGGATGCGGTCTTCTGCTTCGGTCATCGGGCGGTCATAGGGAGCGGAGTGGGTACGGTCCATGGCGCATATCGGCGGGGATGGCCTGTCCTTGCGGATATGCAAGGACCGCCGGAATGATCCCGGCGGTCCGGCAAGGCGCGGCTTGTCCGCCGGATCTGTCAGGCGGGCGGGCCGTCAGGCCGGTGCGGTCTCGCTGTTGAAGAACAGGGCCTGCGCGATGGCGGCTTTCACCGTGGAGCGCTGGAACGGCTTGGTGATGAGGAAGGTCGGCTCCGGCCGTTCCCCGGTCAGCAGACGTTCCGGGAAAGCGGTGATGAAGATCACCGGCACCGGGAATTCGGCCAATATGTCGCGCACCGCGTCGATGCCGCTCGAATCGTCGGCAAGCTGGATATCGGCCAGGACCAGGCCCGGCCGGTCGGCCATGGCGTCGCGTACCGCCTCGTCGCGGGTGACGGCGATGCCGGTCACCTCATGGCCGAGGTCGCGCACGATGGTCTCTATATCCATGGCGATGATCGGCTCGTCCTCGATGATGAGGACGCGCGTGCGCGTCTGCGCCTCGATTTCGGCCATCGCCTCGTCCACCAGCTTCTCGACGCGTTCCTCTTCCGTGGCGATCAGATAGGCGACCTCATTATTGGCGAAGCCCTCCATGGCGGAAAGCAGCAGCGCCTGGCGCGACAGCGGCGGGATCACGGCGAGGCGGGCGCTGGCTATGGCTTCATGCTGGGTGATGCCGGAACGGTCGCCTTCCAGTTCCTTGCCGGTGCTGTCCCAGATCGCGTGGAAGGTGCGATAGAGGCCGAGGCGCGGGCCGACATCGGTCGGAAATTCCTTCGGGGCCGCGATGATCGCCTCCAGCGTCGCGCGGACGAAGGCGTCGCCATCCGTCTGGTTGCCGGTCAGCGCGCGCGCATAACGGCGAAGGAAGGGCAGATGGGGCTGGAGCTGTTGACCAAGCGACATTCTCTTACTTTCTCCCGTCGGACGCGCGGGGGCCGGAAATAATCGCCAGTTTCCCCACCACGGGCTTTTGCCCGCGCCCGATTGACCATAACCTGCCGGCGCGATGCACCGGTCGGACAGGCTATGGAACCAACGCCGGGCATAATGGTTTCATAACGGGCGCGATAACAGTGTTTTTCTGCTTTATGGTCCGGAACAGGGCCATTAAGGCTGTCGTTGCATCATGAGGACCAGGTGATCCATAGGGTATATATGTCGGGGGCAATGCTTTGAACCGAAGGATCACATCGAGTCAAAGCGTCCGGATCGACGATACGCAGCGTGAGGCGGAGATGACGGGTGGAGAGGTGGCCGTGCGGTCGGATTCTGTAGACGGTCCGCAGTCCGGCAAGCCGCCCCGTCAGAAACGGCAATCGGGTGGGAAGGACGCGGCCAAGCCATCGCGCAAAGGTGGCAAGGGTGCATCCGGCGATGTCGGCCAGATGCTGCGCGGCGCCTATCGGCAGACCGTGGACGAGGCCATCCCGGACGATCTGATGGATCTCCTCAACAGGTTGGAATGAAGCCGTCGCGAAGCGCGCGGCGCCGCCTTGCGCGCGCGCGCAAGGCATCGCAGCTGATCGGCGGCGGCCGCCTCGGCGCATTTGGGTCCGGCACGGGACTCAAGATGTTTGCCGTGCTGATGCTCGCCCTCCTGCCACTTGGCGTGGTCGCGGTCATCGGCACGATCCAGACCATACGCACTGTGGAAATGGAACGGATTGCGGGCCTCAACCTGGCCGCGTCGGAAGGGGCCAGCCGTCTCCTGGGGGAGATTAACGGCGACCGCTCGACAATGCGGCTCGTCGCCAATTATCTGGAGGACCAGCCGGGCAGGACGGATATATGCCGCCGCGCCAGCGCGCAGTTGCGCGGGCATGACCGTGATTTCGGCTTTGCCATGTTCACGGACGAGGGGGCGTTGCTCTGCCGGTCAGGCGACATCTCCAACGTCTATCATGCAGGTGGTCCGCAATTGTTCGACCAGCAGGCGACGATCCTGTCCGCCCCGGGCAGGTTGCTGGTCCGCGTCAACAGCATGCGGGGTCATGTGCGAGGCGTCATCAGCTATGCTCCGGGCGAGCTTGCGGAACGCACCGGGCTGAAGGCGCATGTGAACGGCTATCTCGGGCTGGCCCTGCGCCGGGGCAAGGAGAGCCTCCAACTTGCCCAGGACGGGCCGAAGCCGGACGGCGGCGATATCGACCATGCCTCCGCGCCCCTCAATCTTGGCGGGCTGCAATTCGTCATGATGACGGAGCGCCCTCCGGTCGATCTCTGGCGGTTCGCCGCGACGATCCTGCCGATCTTCATGTGGTTCGCGGCGGCGGCGGTCGGCTGGTGGGTGGTGAACCGCTATCTCATCCGTCCGCTGATCGGTCTCAACCGCTATGTCGCCGCCTATCAGCCCGGCACGATGCTGGGGCCGCTTCCCGCCGACGCGACATTGGCGCAGGAAATCACCACGCTGGGCGAGACCTTCCGGGAAATTGCCGAGGATGTCGTGGAGCATGAGGCGCAGCTTGCCGATGCCCTGGTGCAGCAGCGGGCACTGACGCGCGAGGTCCATCATCGCGTCAAGAACAACCTTCAGATCATCGCCAGCCTCATCAACCTCCACAGCCGCGCCAGCGGCACGCCCGAGGCGGCGGATGCCTATGCCTCGATCCAGCGGCGCGTGGATGCGCTTTCGGTCGTCCATCGCAATCACTATGCGGCGGCGGAATATAGCCAGGGCATCGACGCGCAGGCGTTGATCAGCGAACTGGCCAGCGGTTTGCGCGGCAGTTCTCCGGGCGGCCAGCTCGCCATCCGGGTCGCTGTGGATCATGTCTATATCAGCCAGGACGTGGCCGTGCCGACCGCGTTCCTGATCACAGAGCTGGTCGAGCTTGCCATATTGAGCGGTCATGGCGCCCCGGTGCTGGTCGCCTTGCGGCGGGAGGGGCAGGAGGACGGCATGGCCGAACTGTCCGTATCGTCCGAGGCGCTGTGTCCGGGCACGGAGATAGAGCGTTTGCTGGAGGACCGGTTCGGGCGTGTCCTCATGGGCCTCTCGCGCCAGTTGCGCGCGCCGCTCGGCTATGAGGCGGCGGAAGGGCGCTACGCCATGCGGATCGCGGTTCGCGGCTGAGGCGGACGCCCTGCTCCGGGCCGCTCAGGCGTCGTCCTTCGCCTGATGGGACAGCAGGTCCTTGTTGATGCGGATGATGCGGGAAGCCAGCCGGATTTCGACGATGAACGTGGCAAAGGCTCCCGCCTGGCACAGCATCGATGCGATGAAGAGCAAGGCGATGGTCCGGCCGAAGGAGTGGTCGATCACCTCCGACGCGAACAGCAATACGACGACCAGGCAGACGAGACAGGCGCTGATGACGCTCAGCAGGATCGCCATGTCGACCACGCCCATGCGCCGGTCGAGCACGCGCAGTTCCTCCACCAGCCGGTCATGGGCGGTGCCAGTCAGTCTCTCGATCTGCGGCGAGATGACCCGCGCCCTGTCGATGATCCGTGCCAGCCGTCCCGTGCAGACGTTCAGGAACGCGCCGACGCCGGTCAGAAGGAAGACCGGCGCCAGTGCGAGCTGGATGATATGCGCGACGTCCGACACCATCGGTATCGGCAGTGCGTTGGGCATGGATATAGGCTCCGGCCTCTGGTTTACGCGGCGCCCTTGGTCGTGGCGACGTTGACGCCCATGCTTTGCAGATAGCGCTTCACATTGCGTGCCGCCTGGCGCAGGCGCTGCTCATTCTCGACCATGGCGATGCGCACATAACCCTCGCCATCCTCGCCATAGCCGACGCCCGGCGCGACCGCGACCTTCGCCTGGGTGAGGAGCTGCTTCGAGAATTCAAGGCTGCCCATCTCCTTCAGCGCCGGCGGCAGCGGCGCCCAGCAGAACATCGACGCCTTGGCCGGCGGAATGTCCCAGCCTGCCCGGCCGAAGCTCTCGACCAGAACGTCCCGGCGCTTCTGGTAGAGTTCGCGATTCTTCTGAACGATATCCTGCGGTCCGTTGAGCGCGGCGCAGGCGGCGGCCTGAATCGGCGTGAAGGCGCCATAGTCCAGATAGGATTTCACGCGGGTCAGTGCCGCGATCAACTGCTGGTTGCCCACCGCGAAGCCCATGCGCCATCCCGCCATGGAATAGGTCTTGGACATGGACGTGAACTCGATGGCGACATCCTTCGCGCCCGGCACTTGAAGGATGGAGGGCGTCGGATTGCCGTCATAATAAAGCTCGGAATAGGCAAGGTCGGACAATATCCACACCTTGTTCTCCTTCGCCCAGGCGACCAGGCGCTCGTAGAAGGCGAGGTCGACCGTCTCCGCTGTCGGGTTGGACGGATAGTTGACGATCAGGATCGACGGGCGCGGCACGGTGAAGGCCATCGCCTTGTCGAGCGCCCGGAAATAATTCTCGTCGGGCGTCGTCGGCACGGAGCGGATGGTCGCGCCCGCTATGATGAAGCCGAAAGTGTGGATCGGATAGCTGGGATTGGGCGCCAGCACCACGTCGCCCGGCGCGGTGATCGCGGTGGCGAGGCTCGACAGGCCCTCCTTGGAACCCATGGTGACGACCACCTCGCGCTCCGGGTCCAGCTCGACGCCGAAGCGGCGGGCATAATAATTGGCCTGTGCGCGGCGCAGGCCCGGAATGCCCTTGGACTGGGAATAGCCATGGGCGCTGGGCTTCTGCGCGACCTCGACCAGCTTGTCGATGACATGCTGCGGAGGGGGCAGGTCGGGATTGCCCATGCCGAGGTCGATAATGTCCTCGCCCGCCGCTCGCGCTGCCGCCCGCATATTGTTCACCTCGGAGATGACATAGGGGGGAAGACGCTTGATGCGGTAGAATTCCTCGGACATTGACCTCATGCTTTCGATTGCGGAAGCGCGACGCTTCCAGTGACCATGGTGCAAAGCACCCTGCTTGTGCCGTCGTCGGCTTGAACGCCGGATGAAAGGCGTTGCGCGGGCGGCGGTGCCTATGGCTATATACCGGCAGGCCAAGCCGTTCCAGCGAAAGCGAAGCCCCGAGGAGATGAGCCATCGCATATGAAGGGAAGGCCGATGCGGCCATGAGCGCGGTTCTGGAAGGGGTGGCCCCTTCGCTGGGGCAGCTCCAGCACTGGACCCGCATCATGGGCCTGGCGCAGCAGACCATCCTCGAACGCGCGGCGATGCTGTCGAGCGGTCAGGGGAGCGGGCTGGCACCCCTCAACGCCACGGCCGAGAAGATCGCGGGCATCCAGGCGGAAAGCACGCAGAAGGGGATGCAGCTCTGGCAGAACCTGATGGCGGGCCTTTCCAAGGAAGGCGTGATCCCGAAGGAGATGCCGGTCTTCCCCAAGGACCGCCGTTTCGGCGACCCCGCCTGGTCCGACCATCCCGTCTACTCGCTGATCCGTCAGTCCTACCTGCTTCTCTCCGAATCCCTCCTGCGCGCGGTCGACAGCATCGAGGGACTCGATTCGCATGAGAAGGAGCAGGCGCGCTTCGCCGTGCGCGGCCTGATCGACGCCGCCAGCCCCGCCAATTATCCCTTCACAAATCCGCAGGTGGTGCAGCGGACCATAGAGACCAACGGGGAAAATCTGCTCGTCGGGCTTGAGCGGATGATGGCCGACCTTGAAAAGGGGCAGTTGCGCCAGACCGACACCGATGCCTTCACCGTCGGCGGCAATATCGCCGTCACGCCCGGCAAGGTGGTCCACGAGACGCCCCTGTATCAGCTGATCCAGTACAGCCCGACGACGAAGCAGGTCTACGAGACCCCGCTCGTCATCTTTCCACCGTGGATCAACCGCTTCTACATATTGGACCTGTCGCCGGAAAAGAGCTTCGTGCGCTGGGCGGTGGACCAGGGCGTCACCGTCTTCATGGTGTCGTGGAAGTCGGCCGACGCGGCGCTCGCCGACACGGTGTGGGATGATTATGTGGGCGCGCAGGTCGATGCGATCGACACGGTGCGCGAACTGCTCGACGTCGCTTCGGTCCATGCCATCGGCTATTGCGTGGCGGGTACGACGCTGGCGGCCACGCTGGCCTGGCTCGACGCGCGCGGCCGGCAGGATATCGTCAAGAGCGCGACCTTCTTCACCGCGCAGGTCGATTTCAGCGAATCGGGCGATCTCGGATTGTTCGTGGACAGCCAGCAGATCAGGCTGGTCGAGCAGCTTGTCACGGACGGCTATCTGGACGGACGCTATCTCGCCGCGACCTTCAACCTGCTGCGCGGCAATGATCTTATCTGGTCCTATGTCGTGAATAATTATCTGATGGCGGATGCCTATGCGCCGTTCGACCTGCTTTTCTGGAACGGCGACACCACCAATCTGCCCGCCAAATGGCTGCGCAGCTATTTGGAGGATCTCTACCGCGACAACCGGCTTGTGCAGGCGGAGAGCCTGAGCATCGAGGGTACGCCCATCGACCTGCGGCGCATCGCCATTCCCTGCTATATCCAGGCGGGCGTGGAGGATCATATCGCGCCGGCGCGCAGCGTGTGGAAGATGACGCATCATCTCTCCGGCCCGTGGCGCTTCATCCTTGCCGGCTCTGGCCATATTGCGGGGGTGGTCAATCCGCCCCAGAAGCAGAAATACCAGTTCTGGTCGGCGGAGGAGAAAGTCGGTTCCCTCGACGAATTCCGCGCGGTCGCGACGGAAACCAAGGGCAGCTGGTGGCCGGACTGGATTGCCTGGATCGATGCCCATGCGCCCGAAAAGGTGCCCGCGACTCGCGGGCGCAAGCCGGGAAAAGGGCGTCTTCCCGCCATTGAGGATGCGCCCGGCCGCTATGTGCTGATGCGATAGAAACTGAGGGTGCCGCGCTTTTGTGACGGTCCCGAAATATGTAAAATACGTAGATTTTTCGCCTTATCAGCGCTCATATTTCTGTTTTGTTGCACTGCAAAAAATCATTTGATTTTTCGAAAAAAGCGATTATTGTGCATTGCAACAAATGGGAAGAGGTCGTCATGGCAACACCACCCAAGTCCACGCCGCGTAAACCGGTAGTGAAAAAAGTGGCGTCGCCGGTGAACCCGTCTGCAAAGGCGGCGCCGGCAGCAAAGGCTCCTGGAGTGACGTCGGCAAAGGGCGGGAGCGCGCCCTATGTGATCGAATCGGAAGCTCTGGCCTCCTTCGTGGACAAGAGCGACTCGACGCTGCCGACCGCGAAGAAAATTGCCGAGACGCCGCCTGTGCCCGCTCCGAAATCGGAAGCGCCTGTCGCACCCACGCCTGTAGCGGCTGTGGAAAAGGCAGTGGCTCCGGTTGAAAAGGCGTTGCCTGTGAAGGCGCCGCCGCCCGTAAAGATCGAACCGGTGAAGATCGAACCGGTTGCCAAGGCTACCGTACCGGAGCCTGCCCCGAAGCCCGAGGCAATCGTGCCGCCGGTATCGGCTCCCGTGGCCGCTGCCCCAGCGGCGCCCGTCGAAGAGATTAAAGCGCCGTCGCCGTCGCAGCCGGCCGTCGCGGATAAAAAGGTCGCTGCGAAGGAACTGGCTGCCCAGTGGCAGGCCGCCCCGAACGCACTGGAAGGACACTACATCATGAACGAAGCGATCGAGACCAGCAAGAAATTCGCCGAAGACGCCAAGGTGCGTTTCCAGAGCCTCGTCACCGATTTCAATGACAAGGCAAAGGTTGCGGCAGAGAAGTCGTCCAAGACCGCCGAAGAATTTTCCGACATCGCCAAGGGCAATCTGGAAGCTCTGGTCGAATCGTCGAAGATCGCGGCCAAGGGTTTCGAGACGCTCGGCCAGAACGCTGCCGAATATGGCCGCCAGTCTTTCGAGAAGACCAGCGCCACGCTCAAGAGCTTTGCCTCGGTCAAGTCGCCGACGGAATTCTTCCAGTTGCAGAGCGAACTGCTGACCTCGGCTTTCGACACGCTGGCTTCCGAAACCGCCAAGACCAGCGAAGCCGTGCTGAAGCTCGCGGGTGAAATCGCCCAGCCGCTCAGCAACCGCTATGCGGTCGTGTCGGACAAGCTGAAGTCGCTCGCGGCCTGATCGGGCCGTAAGGCCTGATGCAGGATTTTCGAGGGGGAGCGGACGCGGTTCGCTCCTCCTTTTTTTGTTGGTTTGCCGGTTTTGGTCAGGAGCGGACCTTCTTCTCCCCTCCCGCAAGCGGGAGGGGCCGGGGTGGGCCTGCACTACATCTCAACCCAACAGCGACCTTGCGGTCGCTCTGCCCACCCCTAACCCCTCCCGCAGGCGGGAGGGGGAATGGCAGCAATCCACCCAAAATCCGTCGCTCCCGATCCGACCGCTCCCCATTCTCTTTGCGCGATACAGGAACACCCCCCTTGCTTTGCCAAGCGCGATTGCCATATTCTGCGGCATCATGATCAGCGACCACGTGACCATCATCCGGTCCATGGCGGGCCATGGGGACGAAGACAGCCCCGGTTCGCCCGGCCTTGGCGTAGCCACCCGCGCACGCGCGCGGACCAAGAAGCCAACGCCGTACAAGGTGCTGATGCTGAACGACGACTACACGCCGATGGAGTTCGTCGTGCACGTCCTGCAACGCTTTTTCCGCATGGATATGGAGGAGGCGACGCGTGTCATGCTGCATGTCCATCAGCGCGGCGTGGGCGTCTGCGGCGTGTTCAGCTATGAAGTTGCCGAGACCAAGGTCAATCAGGTCATGGATTTCCCCGGCAGAACCAGCACCCGCTGCAATTGACGCTGGAGCATGCCTGAACCGGCTTTCGGTTCGCCTTCCCGTAACTGCCATACTGGACAGGGCGTGCCGATCATGGTCTGGGGCGCCGACGGTCGCGCCCGGATTACATATGATGACTGAAACCCCGCCCCTTTCCCCAAAAGCTGTCGTCCTGATCTCGGGTGGCCTTGATTCCATGGTTGCTGGCGCATTGGCGCGCGAGGCGGGGCAGGAGATTGTCGCGCTCACCATCGATTATAACCAGCGCCACCGGGTCGAACTGGAGCGCGCCCGCGCCATCGCGGCCATGCTGGGCGCGACGCGGCATATCGTGCTGCCGCTCGACCTCAGTGCCTTTGGCGGGTCGGCGCTGACGGCGGATATCGATGTGCCCAAGGATGGGGTGCAGCCGGATGGCATACCCGTCACCTATGTTCCTGCGCGCAACACCATTTTCCTCTCGCTCTGCCTCGGCCTTGCGGAGGCCAGCGGTGCGCGCGACATTTATATCGGCGTCAATGCACTCGATTATTCGGGCTATCCCGATTGCCGTCCGGAATTTATCGCCGCCTTCGAGCATATGGCGACGCTTGCCACGCGTGAGGGTGTGGAGGGGCGGAGC
>JASGGS010000076.1:0-17965 GCA_047602685.1 Sphingobium sp. | reverse complement strand
GGCCTTGGCGGATCGTTTCGCCGAAGCTTTCGCGGAGCGCCTGCACAGCCACGTCCGCACTACCCTATGGGGCTATGCGGCCGATGAGCAGTTCACCAACGAGGCGCTGATCCGGGAGGAATATCGCGGCATCCGCCCGGCGCCGGGCTATCCCGCCTGCCCGGACCACAGCCTGAAACCGATCCTGTTCGACATGCTGAAAGCGACCGACGCGACCGGCATCACCCTGACGGAGCATTTCGCCATGCTCCCCACGGCGGCGGTCAGCGGCTTCTATTTCGGCCATCCGCAGTCGGAATATTTCGGCGTGGCCCGCGTCGGCCGCGACCAGCTGGAGGATTATGCCGTCCGGCGCGGCGCCGATCTCGACACGGCGGAACGTTGGCTGCGGCCCAATCTGGACTGAGGCGGAGGTTGGAAGGACAGGTTTCGGCTGGATCGATAGTCGGTTCGCTGCCCCTTATGTGTTCCTGCGAAGGCAGGAACCTAGGTTGGCATTTCCTTGCCTTGGGTTCCTGCCTGCGCAGGAACAACGCGCGATTGCACTGGAATGCCGCTGCCCGCTTCCGCCCAGCCGACCGCCGATACGATCAGACCATCGCCCCCATGGCGCGCAGGCTCTCCGTCACGCGCGCCGAGGCGAGGGCCAGGGGGTCGTCCTCGCCCAGCAGCGCGAAACTGCCGTTGAGCGCGAACACGCAATGGCCGTGGACCGTCGCGATCAGGGACCGGGAAAGGCGGGCGGCCCCGTCCCGGGCCTTATCTCCGTCGCTGTCCCCGCCGTCCCGCCGGTCCGGGGGCAATATGGCGGCCACTTCCCGCGTCACGATGTCGGTCAGCGCCGCGCGCGCGCACGCCAATGCGTCCGGCATGGCGGCTCCGGGCGGCAGGCGATGCTCGTAGATCGCGGCCCAGCGATTGGGATTGGCCGACGCGAAGTCGAAATAGGCCTCGACCAGCCGCGCGATCCGCTCCGGCCCCGCCGCATCCTCCAGCCGCCGTTCCAGATGCCCCGCCCACAGGCGGAACGTCTCCGCGTTGATCGCGACCACCAGCCCGTCCACCCCGCTGAACAGGGTGACGACGGTCCCCACCGAATAGCCGATCCGCTTGGCGACCTCGCGCGCGGAGAAATGGCTGAAGCCGCTTTCCGCCATCAACTGGCCGCCTTCGCGAAGGATCATCGCTTCCAGCTCGTTACGACTATGATCGGACCGCCTGCCCATGGATGTCGCCTAGCAAGGGAATTGAACGCTGTCTATTTTCCTAATTGAACATCGTATAATTTCCTTGTAGGGCAACCTCGTCGAGAGAGGATTTTTACGTGATGACGACGATGGTCTTGCTCCTGCTGGTGGCCGTGATCGTGCTGGCGGTCCAGATGAGGTCGCTGCGCGACCGCATCAGCCGCCTGGAGGACCGGCTGGCGGATGCCGCGAGGGTCCCGTCCGCCGCCATGCCCGTCCCGCCGGAGGCGGTGCCCGTGCAAGCGGCGCCGCAGCCCGCGGAGCCGCCCCGGCGAAGGCCCGCCGTCATCATCCGCGACGCGCCCGCCCCCGTGGATGCCGTAGTGCCTCCGGCCGACCCGGCGCTTCCCGAACCCTCGGCGCCCGCGTCCGCCGCCCGGCCCCAGGGCGAACCTGCCGCCGTCCTCTCCCGCGCGGCACCGGTCGAGGCCGTTGCCGCGCCCGCTCCGGGGAAGGCGGAGGGACTGGGTTTCAGCTTCGAGGACCTGTTCGGCCGCAAGCTGCCCATCTGGGCGGGCGGCATCACCCTCGCCGTCGCGGGCGTGCTGCTCGTCAAATATTCCATCGATGCGGGCCTTCTTTCGCCCCTGATCCGCGTGATCTTCGGCCTGCTGTTCGGCGGCGCGCTGATCGGCGGCGCGGAGGCGGCGCTGCGCGCGGACGAGCGCGTCGGCGATCCCCGCGTGCGGCAGGCGCTGGCGGGCGCGGGGATCGCCAGCCTCTATGCGGCGATCCTGGCGGCGTCGAACCTCTATCATCTCGTCGGTCCCGCCACGGCCTTTGCCGGGCTGGCGCTCGTCACCGCCCTTGCCATGGCGCTCTCCATCCGCTTCGGCGCGCCCAGTGCCCTGCTGGGTCTGGTCGGCGGCCTCGCCGCGCCCGCGCTGGTGGGGGAGGGGCCGCCCAATGTGCCGCTTCTCTCCGCCTATCTCGCGCTTGCCATTGGCGGCCTCACCGCCCTGTCGCGCCAGCAGCGCTGGATGTGGCTGGGCGTGGGCGCCCTGATCGGCGGCGCGGGCTGGGGCGGCCTCCTGATCCTCACGGGCACGCTCGACTGGGCGGGCAGCCTGTCCCTGGGCCTGCTCGTCCTGCTGATCGGCCTCGCCCTGCCGCTCCTCGCCTTTACCGGGGTGCGCGCCGTGCTGTTCCGGTCCGTGGCCGCGCTCCTCGCCTCCGCGCAGATCGCGCTGCTGGTCGCCAAGGGCGGTTTCGCGCCGCTGCAATGGGGCCTCTATCTGCTGCTCTCGGCCGCCCTTGGCTGGCTCGCCTGGCGGGAGGAGCGCTTCCGGCCGCTGCCGCCCGTGGGCCTGGCCGTCGGCCTGCTCCTCGCCATGCTCTGGCCGCAGCCGCCCGCCGGGCAGTTCGCCGCCATCATCCTGCTGCTCGCCGCCATCCATGCCGGTCCCGCCCTTGTCCGTCTCTGGCGGGATGGCGGCGGCCTGATCGAGGCGGGCCAGATCGCCGCCGTCGCATTGGTGGGGCATGGCGTCGCATGGGGGCATTATCCGCAGGCGGGCGACGGGTTGCTCGCCCTCTTGGCCGTGGCCGCCGCCCTCCTGCCCGCGACGGGCGCCGCGCTTGGCTGGAAACAGGCGAGGCCGGCCGGGGATGCCCGCTTCGTAGCGCTGGCCGTGCCCGCCTCGCTCCTGCTGGCCGATGCGGGCTGGCTGGCCCTGCCGCACCGGCTGTTCCCTGTCGTCGTCGCGGCGCTGGCGGCCGGGCTTGTCCTGCTGGCCCGCGCGGCGCGGGACAGGCGTGTCGAATATGGCGCGTTGGCCTTTCTGGGCGGCGCGATCGTCGCGCTGCTGGCGACCGACGCCCTGCTGGCCGAGACCGGGCGTCTCGCCGGGCAGGCGGGCGATACGGTTGCCGCCATGGCGCTGCTGCGCTGGTCGGCCGTCGCGCTGGCCGCGTTTATTGGCGCGTGGCGCCTCACCCTGCGCGCCCGTCCGGGCGTGGAGGCGGTGGCTGCCATCCTTGCTTATGGCGCCTTGGCGCAGGTCGCGCCGCTCTGGAGCCTGCCGGTCGTCGCCAGTCTCGGCATGGCGGCACTGGTCGAGGGCGGGCGGCGCCTGTCCGGTGCGGCGCGCGGTGCCGCACCCCGCGCGGCGGCGGCCACGCTCGGCGCCGTCGCTTTCCTCTGGGCGCTCGAACCCTTCGGGCGATGGCTGGTGCCAGCCCTGGCGTCGGCGGGTGGAAAGGCGATGCTGGTCGGCGACGTTCCCCTGCCGGTCGACAGCCTTACCCGGCTCGCCCTTCCGGCCGCCGTCGTGCTCCTGGCCCTCTGGCGGGTGGGGGAGGATGCGCATGCTCGCCTGCGCCGGACGGGCTTCGTCCTCGCGGCGCTGGCCGGTCTCGCTGCCGCGCATAGCCTCTACAAGCAGCTTTTCCACCTCTCCGGCGTTGAGGATGTCGTGCGGCTCGGCCTTGCCGAACGGACGGTGTGGGAGGCGCTGTTGCTGGGCGCGGCCTTCGCCCTGTGGCGCTGGCGAGGGCTGGGCACCGCCGCGCTGGCGGGGGCGGGCGCGGCCCTGCTCCATGGCCTCTGGTACAATCTCGTCCTGTTGGACCCGCTGGCGACCCCGGTCGCTGTAGGATCGTGGCCGGTAGGGAATCTTGTGACCTTTTCCTTCGCGATCCTCTTCGCCGCCCTGTGGCTGGTCGAGCGGACCATGCCTGCCGGCAGGCCGTTGACCGGCCGCGCGGCTCATGTCCTGCGCATGATCCTGATCGTGCTGTTCGCGGCCATGACCCTGCGCCAGTTGTTCGCGGGCAGCCTGCTGGTCGGCCCGCCGGTCGGGTCGGTGGAGAATATCGGCCGCTCCGTCCTCGCCATCGCGCTGGCCGTCGGCTTCCTGCTCTGGGGCATCCGGACCGGGCGGCATGACTGGCGCATCGGATCGCTGATCCTCATGCTGGCGGCGGTCGCGAAGGTCTTCCTGCTGGATGCGGCGGGACTGGAGGGGCTGCTCCGGATCGTCTCGTTCCTGGCGCTCGGCTTCAGCTTGATCGGCATAGGCTGGCTCTACAGCCGCTTCCTCCGGCGGGAGGAAGCGTGAAGGGAGGGGGAAGGGCCTGTGCCCCTCGCCCTTCCCCTCCCGTCGTTCAGGCGAGGGGCGCTGTTTCGCCCCTGGTCTTCCACAGGGACAGCAGCACGCCGCCCGATATGAGGGCGATGGTGATGCCGAGGCTGAGGACGGGCGGAAACTTGTCCGCGCCCAGCAGGAAATCCGCCACGAAGATCTTGGCGCCGATGAAGATCAGCACCAGCGCCAGCGCATAGCTCAGATAATGGAAGCGGTGGATCATGGCGGACAGCGCGAAATACAGGGCGCGCAGGCCGAGGATCGCCATGATGTTCGATGTGTAGACCACGAAGGTGTCGGTCGTGATCGCGAAGATGGCGGGCACGCTGTCCACCGCGAAGACCAGATCGGCGAGGTTGATGACGATCAGCGCCAGCAGCAGCGGCGTCATCGCGGTCACCATCCGGCCGGTCTTCTCGTGCGGAACCTTCACCAGGAAGTGATGGCCGCTTATCTCCTTCGTCACGCGCAGGTGACGGGACAGGAAGCGGACCACCGGATTGGCGCCGATGTCCGTCTCGCCCTGGCCGGAGAACAGCATCTTGATGCCCGTCAGGACGAGGAAGGCGCCGAAGAGATACAGGACCCAATGGAACTGCTCGACCACCGCCGCGCCCACGCCGATCATCAGGCCGCGCAGCACGATGACGGCGACGATGCCCCAGACCAGCGCGCGATACTGGTACATGCGGGGGATCGCGAAATAGCTGAATATCAGGGATATGACGAAAACATTGTCGATGGACAGCGCCTTCTCGATCACGAAGCCGGTATAATATTTGAGGCCGAGGTCCGCGCCCTTCTCCACCCAGACCCATAGGCCGAACAGCAGGGCGATGGTGATGTAGAAGGCGGAGAGGGTCAGGCTCTCCTTGATGCCGATCTCATGGTCGCGCCGGTTGAGCACGCCGAGGTCGAAAGCGGTCAGCACCGCCACTAGGCCGATGAACGCTAGCCAGAACCAGATCGGCGTTCCCAGCCAAACCAATGACAGCCATTCCATGGCCTATCCCATCCTTTCCCTGTTCGATCCTTGAACGCATGAGGCGGCCGGCGGGTGGCAGGGGGTCTAGACGTGCCATCCGCCGGCCTATGGCGCCCGGCCTGGGGAGCCGGGCCGCCAATCGGTCTTACGCTGTGATCATGGGAAGGGCGGGCCGGGCGATCGGGGCCAGCCACAATCGGTTCACCCGGTCCCGCACTGCCAGTTGGAGCCGCTTGAGACGCAGCAGGCGGATGCTGTCGGGACGGGGGCGGGCCATTTCCGTCCTCAATTGCTCGTCCAGCCGCTGGCGGCGGGAGAGAAGGCGGAAGATACGGTCATTCATGTGCCACTCCATTAGGCAATTGATACCTAATCGAGCTGCCGGTGATGATGGGGGGATCGAAAAGACCATGCCAGACCCATGCACCGGAAACCCGATGCGGTCCGACATCGCGAATGGTCCGAAAAAGGGACAATCTCGCCAGAGGGGCCCGGCCCGCATTCTGAAAACTAGGGATCTTTGGCGGCTTTGCAAGGGGGGATGACGCAATTATTCGCGGGCCGCCATCTGTTAAGCATGAATATGGCTCGGCGCGCTTTTCCATTCTGCTAAGTTGCCTGACATGCGTTTCCTGGCTCTTTCCCTGTCGCTTTTTTGTGTTTCCGCATCCTCGGCCGTGATTGCCCAGGGCGGCGGCGCGCCCTTCACCGTCCTGGAAACGGGGCGCGGATATGGCCGCTTGCAGGATGCGGTTAATGCGATCGGCTCCGGGAGCGGGACGGTGGAGATCGCCTCCGGCCGCTACCGGGACTGCGCGGTGCAGAATGGGGGCGCGGTCACCTACAAGGCGGCCGTGCCCGGCGGCGCGGTCCTGTCCGGGGGCATTTGCGAGGGCAAGGCCGCCTTGGTCCTGCATGGCCGTTCGGCGCGGGTCGAAGGGCTGGTTTTCGAGGGCATGGCCGTATCGGATGGCAATGGCGCCGGCATCAGGCTCGAAACGGGCGATCTCGTCATCGACAACAGCCTGTTCCGCGACAGCCAGCAGGGCCTGCTCACCGCGAGCTTCCCGCGCGGATCGATCGCCATCACGCGCTCGACCTTTTCCGGTCTCGGCACCTGCGAGTTTAGCGGCGGCTGCGCCCACTCCATCTATGTCGGCGATTATGGCAGCCTGACCGTTGCGAACAGCCGGTTCGAGGCAGGCAATGGCGGCCATTATGTGAAAAGCCGCGCGCCGCGCGTCCGCATCGTCGACAATAGCTTCGACGACAGCCGGGGCCGCGCCACCAACTATATGATCGACCTTCCTTATGGCGCGACCGGCGTCATCAGCGGCAACGAGATGGTACAGGGCAAGGACAAGGAGAATTACTCCGCTTTCATCGCCCTGGGCGCGGAAGGAAAGGAGAACAGCTCCAACGGCCTTTCCATCTCCGGCAATGGCGCGCGCTTCGTGCCGGGCGTCAAGCGCAGTTCCGCATTGCTGGCCGACTGGAGCGGCGATCATGTCTCGCTCGGCAACAACGATATCGTGGCCGGGATAAAGCCGCTCGACAGACGCTGAACCCGTCGCGAAGCGCAGCCGGTTCTGCCAAGGCGATTGCGGTCCGTCCTGTTTTGTCCCAAGGGTGTGCGAATATGGCTGAGGCAAGAAAAAGACGCGCGCGCGATCCCGAGGCGACAAGGGAAGTGATATTGGAAGCGGCACGGACGCTGCTGTCGAAATATGGGCCGGAGGCACTCAGCCTGTCGGAGGTCGCTCATCTGGCCGGCGTCAATCGCGGCACGGCCTATCAGCATTTCGAGACGCGCGAAAAGCTGATCCAGGCCACGGCCGCCTGGGTGGCCGACAAGCTGTTCCGGGAAGTGTTCGGCGATCCGGAAACGCTGGAGGAGCGTCAGGTCGAGCATGTCGACGTCGCCGACCTGTCCGACCGTCTTGCCGATTTCGCCATGCGCAATCCGGAATTGTGCCGCATCTGGCTGCTCCAGCTTCTCTCCTCGCCAGCGCCGGAAAAGGACCCTTTCTGGCGGGAATATCAGGGTTCGCTCGATCGTTTCACCAAGACGGACCTTGCCCAGCCCGGCGTGGATTCCGAGGTGTTGTCCGTCCTGATGCTGGCGGGTGCCTTTCTCTGGCCGATCTGGGCCAGATCGCACGCGAAGAACGACAAGGAACGGGAGGCGCTGCGACAGCGCTTCCAGCGCGAGACCTTGCGCATCTCCATGTTCGGCACCCTCCGGTCCGAGAAATTCCCTGCGATCGAGGACCGCTTGAGCCAGGAGGAAAGTCCCGCTCCGCGCAAGCGCGTACGCGGCCGCTGACGATCCGGCGCTGAAATCGCCCGCCCGGTCAAACGGGTAGGCGATATTGAACGAAACTGTACATGAAAACGCTTGCGCCTGCATTTTCGCTTCTGCACAGACCGAACCCGTGTTCGGCCTCGCAGCATGGTTTGGCCGTTCAATCCATTGAAGAGAGGGAACAGCATGTCGTTTTCAGCTATCGTGATCGACAAGACCGATGCGGGCCAGACCGTCGGTCTCCAGCAGGTCGACGAGGCGCAGCTCCCCGAGGGCGATGTGACCATCGACGTCGAATATTCGACCCTCAACTACAAGGATGGCCTGGCGATCACCGGCAGCTCGCCGGTCGTGCGCAAGTTCCCGATGGTTCCCGGCATCGATCTGGTCGGCACCGTGCGCGAAAGCAGCAATGGCGAGTTCAAGGCCGGCGACAAGGTTGTGCTGAACGGCTGGGGTGTCGGTGAAGGTCATTGGGGCGGTCTGGCGCAGGTCGCGCGGCTCAAGGGCGACTGGCTGATCCCGCTGCCCGCTGCCTTCTCGCCCAAGCAGGCCGTTTCCATTGGCACCGCCGGTTATACCGCCGCGCTCTGCGTCGATGCGCTGGTCAATTTCGGCGTGACGCCGGACCAGGGCGAAATCCTCGTCACCGGCGCGACCGGCGGCGTGGGTTCGGTGGCCGTGGCGCTCCTCAAGAAGGCCGGTTTCACCGTCGCGGCATCGTCCGGCAAGGCGTCGGAGCATGATTATCTGACCAAGCTCGGTGCCTCGACCATCATCGACCGCGCCGAACTGTC
Source organism: Sphingobium sp. (assembly GCA_047602685.1). Lineage (GTDB taxonomy): Bacteria > Pseudomonadota > Alphaproteobacteria > Sphingomonadales > Sphingomonadaceae > Sphingobium. The sequence continues at coordinate 9,545 of JASGGS010000076.1, read as the reverse complement.
CGAAAAGGGCAAGCCCCTCCAGAAGGAGCGTTGGGCCGGTGTCGTCGACAGCGTTGGCAGCCACACTCTCGCCAATGCCGTTGCGCAGACCAAGTATCGCGGCGCGGTCGCGGCGTGCGGTCTGGCGCAGGGCGCCGATTTCCCGGCGACCGTCATGCCCTTCATTCTGCGCGGCGTCAGCCTGCTCGGCATCGACAGCGTGAACGCGCCCAAGGCGCCCCGCCTTGCCGCATGGGATCGTCTCGCCAAGGATCTGGACGCTTCCGCGCTCGAACTGATCGCGGCGACCGAAATCGGCCTGTCCGACGCGATCCAGGCCGGTTCGGACATTCTGGCGGGCAAGGTGCGCGGGCGCATCGTCGTCGACGTCAACCGCTGATCTGGCGGAGCGGATCGTCAGGACAGGACCGATGGCCGGCGGCACCATGCCCCGGCCATCGGAGAGTTCCAGGCGGAGAGTTTCAGGAATCGAGGAAGCCGGGATGACGGGCAAGGTTCAGGTGATTGATGGACAGTCGCTGGTGCGCGGCATTCCCCTTGGCGAGGAAGAGGGCGTCGGCGCCCTCACGCTGGGCAGCTATATCCGCGAAGTGAAGGACCGCTTTGGTCCACGCGACGCGGCGGTGATGCGTCTGGGCGATACGGTCGAGACCTGGACATATGACGATCTCTGGGATCGTTCCGTCGAGGTCGCCCGCGCCCTGATCGCCAGCGGTGTGGTCAAGGGCGCGAGGGTCGGCATCATCGCGACCAACCGCCTCGAATTCCTCTCCAGCGTGTTCGGCACCGGCCTTGCGGGCGGCATCGCCACGCCGATCAGCACCTTCTTCACTCCTGCCGAGATGGAAACGGTGCTGAAGATGGCGGCGCCTGTCGTCGTCCTCGCCGAGCGGGGAGTCCTCAAGAAGGACTTCCCGAACATGCTGGCGGAACTGGAACCCCGGATTGCCACTTCGGAGCCGGGCAAGATCGCTTCCACCAAATTCCCGTTCCTGCGTCATGTCGCGATCATCAACGGAGAGGACGGCTTCGGCGCGGTCGAGGGTTGGACGGAATGGCGCAAGCGCGGCGAGAATATCCCGGCGGAACTGGTCGATGCGACCGCCGCCGCCGTCTCGCCCGCCGATCCGGGCGTGCTGCTCTTCTCCTCCGGTTCGACCGGCAAGGCCAAGGGGATATTGTCGTCCAATCGCGGCGTTTGCCTTCAGATGTGGCGCTGGGCACGCTGGTATAATACCGACCCTGCGCAGCCTCCGCGCACATGGTCGGCCAACGGCTTCTTCTGGTCCGGCAATTTCGCCTCCGCCATGGGGGCCACCTTGTCGGCTGGCGGGACGCTCATCCTCCAGCGCTGGTTCGACGCCGGGGAAGCGCTGTGGCTGATGGACGTCGAGAAGGCGAACATGCCCATTGCCTGGCCGCACCAGTGGGCGCAGCTCACGGCGGAGCCGGGCTATGCGACGACGGACCTCTCCTCCCTCAAATATGTGGATCAGACCACGCCGCTCGCCGCGCACCCAACGGTCAACAGCACATGGAACGAACCGCGCGCCGCCTATGGCAATACCGAGACGTTCACGCTCATCACGGTCTATGGATCGGGCACCTCCCAGGAAGAGATCAACAAGAGCCATGGCCTGCCGACCGCCGGCTCCACCATCAAGATCGTCGATCCTCTGACCGGCCATGTCGTGCCCGTGGGCCAGCGGGGCGAGATCGCCGTCAAGGGGCCGACGTTGATGATGAACTATGTCGGCATACCCGCCGACGATTCGCTCGATGGCGAGGGTTTCCTGCGCACGAATGACGGTGGCTATATCGATGCGGAGGGCCGTCTCTATTGGGAAGGGCGCCTCAATGATATCATCAAGACGGGCGGCGCCAATGTCTCCCCGCTGGAGATCGATGAGGTCATCCGTGACTGCAATGGCGTGAAGGTGAGCCAGACGGTCGGCGTACCCGACGAGTTGCTCGGCGAACTGGTCGTAACCTGCATCGTCCCGCATGAAGGCGCGAGCCTGTCCGAAGACCTGATCCGCAACTTCGCCAAGGAGAAGCTGGCCAGCTACAAGGTGCCCCGCCGCGTCCTCTTCTTCGCGGAGGATGAGGTCGCGCTGACCGGCACTGCCAAGATCAAGACGGCTGACCTGCGCAAGCTGGCGGCTGAAAAGCTGGAGGCGGAGGCGCAGACCGCCTGAACGACCACCGGAAGAAGGTCCCGGCAGCGGACCGCGACGGGAGAGGAAGCCGCATGGCCCGCATTACGATCAATGGCATCGACATAGCCTATGAGATCATAGGCGACGGCCCCCGTACGGCTGCGGTCACGCCGGGGGGACGCTTTTCCAAGGATGCGGGCGGCATTCGCGAACTGGCGGCAGAGATCGCGCGCGGCGGTTTCCGCGTGCTGATATGGGATCGGCCCAATACGGGCGAATCCGATATCGCCTTCACGGGCAAGGGCGAGACGTTCCAGAATGCCGACACTCTTGCCGGCTTGCTACGCGCCCTCGATTTCGGGCCGACATTGCTGGTCGGCGGTTCCGGCGGCGGGCGAGAGCAGATCGTCACCGCCATCCGGCATCCCGATGTGGTATCCCGTCTCTTTGTTCTTTGGCTCAGCGGCGGGGCCATCGGTGTGGCTACCCTTCCCATCTTCTATTGCGCGGATGCCGTCATGGCGGCGTTCGATGGCGGCATGGAAGCAGTCGCCGCCTTGCCCGGATGGCAGGAGCCGCTGACCCGGAATCCCTCGAATCGCGACCGGATGCTGGCGCAGGCCCCGGATGTCTTCGTGGCCAAGATGCGCGAATGGGCAGAGGCTTTCATGCCGTTGCCGGGCGTGCCCATACCCTGCGTTACCGCGGAGGAACTGGCAGGTATCAAGATACCGGTCACCATCTTGCGCAGCGGCCTGTCCGATCCGCATCACACGCGGGAAACCAGCGAAGCCGTGGCGGCGATGATCCCCGGCGCCCGGCTGGTCGAGCCGCCATGGGAAGACGGTGAATGGATGGCCAAGCTGACGAAGAACATGAAGGGGGAGGAGCCGCTGTTCAGTCATTGGCCCCTGCTCGCGCCGCAGATACTGGCCTTTGCCGCGGAATAGGATCGGCGGCGGTCGCTGCTATCCCTCCGTCCTGATCAACCCCGATGGCGAGGCGGTCTCGCCCGGCCATATGTCCCGCTTCGACCTCGCCGTCTCCGCCGCCTTCGCCCAGAAGGCGGGGTTGGAGGCGAGCGTCCTGATGTCGAAGCGTTCGGACGTGCGGAATTCGAGCACCTCCACCCCGTCCGGCCCCGGCGTATAGGCATAGGGCACGTCCGCGCCGACGAAGAAGCCGTCGCCGGTCTTCAACTCTTCCGTGCCCAGCCTGAGCGATCCGCCGACGATATAATAGAGGCAGTCGCTATTGTGGCTGTGCCGGGGCAGGGGGAAGCCGCTCTTGAACCATGCATAGGCCAGGCTGATGCCGCCCTGCGAAAAGAGGACACGGGTGAAATGTCCCTTGTCCATGCCTGCATCGATCACATGCATCATTCCCGCCAACACCTTCTCGGACGGCGGGATGCTGTCCATGACGCCGCTTTCCTCAAGGCTGGGAGCCTCTTCTCCGCGGAATATTGCGAAGCGGGGAGCGTCCTTGCTCATGTCTTCTCTCCGGATAATCCTGTCGCGAGACTATGGGCCGGGCAGCGCCTCCGGGCAATAATTGACTTGACGATAATAAGCTAGGATAGCATTTTTGCGGCATGGAGAGGCATAATATCGGGTCCCTGCTGGGGGATGTGGCGCGGCTCATGCGCAGGGCCTTTGACGAGCGGGCACGCAATATCGGGGTGACCCGTCCGCAATGGGGTGCTCTTTCCGTCCTCGCGCATCATGAAGGCATCAACCAGGGCGGCCTGGCGGACATGCTGGAGGTGGAGCCGATCACGCTTTGCCGCATGCTCGATCGCTTGCAGGACGCCGAACTGGTGGAGCGCCGCCGCCATCCAACGGATCGCCGGGCCTGGTGCCTCTTCCTGACCGACAGGGCCCGCGTACAGATCGCCAATCTGCGTCCTCTCGCCGATGAGGTGATGGACATGGCGCTTGACGGCATCGGCGAAGACGAGCGCGATGCGTTTCTGGATATGCTGGACCAGATGCGCCACAATCTCTCGCGGCGGACGATGCAGGCGGCGCTTTCCCATGGCTGAGAGCGATCCCCATATCGCCATCGAGACCCTGAAGGCCGAGGAAAAGCCAGCTGGCGGCGTGGGGCGTCTGCGGCGCCTTGCCCTGATGGCGTCCATGCCCGTGCTCGTTGCCGCGATAGCGGGCGGCTATTATCTCGCGACGGATCATTATGTCTCCACCGACAATGCCTATGTGCATCAGGACAAGTTGTCGGTCAGCGCCGAGATAGGCGGACGCATCGTTGAAGTGAAGGTGCGCGAGAATGAGCATGTGAAAGCGGGAGACCTCCTGTTCCGCATCGATCCGGAACCTTTCCGCATCGCGGCGGATCAGGCGACGGCGGCGATTGCCGATGCACAGGTGAAGGTCGGCTCGATGCGCGCCGATCTGGCGGGCGCCCGCGCGGAGATCGACGCCGCGCGGGAAGCCGTTGCCTTTTATGAGAAGGCCTATGTCCGCCAGTCCGATCTCATGCGGACCGGCTTTACCACAAGGGCGAGCATGGAACGGTCCGAAAATGATCTCGCACAGGCGCGGGGGCGCCTGGCCGATGCATTGGCCACCCAGGCGAAGCGGCGCGCGGACCTCGCGACCGGTGCGGCGGCACCCGGCACCCATCCCGCCATACTCGCAGGCCAGGTCCAGCGCGAGCAGGCCCTGCTGAACCTGCGCCGGACGGAGATACGCGCACCGGCAAGCGGCATAGTCAGCCAGTCCGAGCGGCTCCAGGTCGGGCAGATGTTGCCGCAGAACCTGCCTGCGCTCAGCATCGTCATCGACGATAACAGCTGGATCGAGGCGAACTTCAAGGAAACCGACCTCAAGAACATGCGGGTCGGCCAGCCCGTCGACATCAGCGTGGATGCCTATCCCGACATGCCGTTGAAAGGGCATGTATCGAGCATCGGAGCGGGAACCGGCTCGGAATTCTCGGTCCTTCCCGCACAGAATGCCAATGGCAACTGGGTGAAGGTGACGCAGCGCGTGCCGGTGCGGATCATGATCGACGGACGGTCCGCGCGTCCTCTCATCTCGGGCTTTTCTACCCATGTCCGCATCGACACCAGCCGCCAGTGAGGCGGGCGACCGCGCGGTCCTCCAGACGGCTCATCCGGAGATACTGACCTGGGCGGTGATGGCGATCTCCATCTGCCAGTTCATCGACGCGACCATCGCCAATGTGGCGCTGCCGCATATGCAGACGGCGCTCGATGCATCCGTGGACAGCATAAGCTGGGTGCTGACCAGCTTCATCATCGCGGGGGCCATCGCGACGCCGGTCACTGGCTGGCTGTCCGACCAGATCGGGTCGCGCAACCTCTTCCTTTTGTCCTGCGCGGGATTTCTCGGCGCGTCGGCGCTGTGCGGCATGGCCGCGACCTTGCCCCAGATGGTCATCTTCCGTGTCCTCCAGGGCATAGCCGCGGCCTTCATGGGACCGATGTCCCAGACGATCATGTACGATGTGAACAAGCCGAGCAGACAGCCGCGCGCGGTCGCGATCTGGGGCGTGGTCGTCATGATAGCTCCGATCAGCGGACCGTTCATCGGCGGTTTCCTGACCGATGCCCTGAACTGGCGCTGGGTTTTCTTCGTCAACCTGCCCGTGGGCGTTCCGGCCATGCTCGTGATATGGTGGCTGCTGCCGTCACGGCCGATAGAGCGCAAGAGGCTCGACCTTTTCGGCTTCGGCATGCTGGCCCTGGGATTGGGCGCCCTGCAACTTGTGCTGGATCGCGGGCATACCAAGGACTGGCTGCAAAGCGGCGAGATCGTGGTCGAGATTTGCGTGGCTCTGTCCTGTATCTGGATATTCCTGATCCACAGCCGCCTGACCCGGCAGCCCCTGTTCAGCGGATCGCTGTTCAGGGACGCCAATTTCAATGCTTCGCTGATCCTCATGGCGGCGCTTGGCCTCGCCAATGTCGGCCTGTCGGCGATGCTGCCGACCATGTACCAGAATGTCTATGGCTACAGCGTCATGGACACCGGGCTTCTGATGGCGCCGCGCGGTGTCGGCGTGGTCATCACCATGGTCATCACCAACCATCTGATGAAGCATATGGACTATCGCTATATCGCGGTCTTCGGCTTCTGCGTTACGGCTCTGTCCATGTGGACGATGACCCGATGGTCGCTGGATCAGGCATGGGACACAATCGCCTGGTCCAGCTTCATACAGGGCATCGGCCTCGGCTTCGTGTTCGTGCCGATGAACATGATCGGCTTTTCACGCCTGTCCGTCGAACATCGTATGGAAGGCTCCGCGATCATGGCGTTGGCCCGCAATCTGGGCGGTTCCTTCGGCATCTCGGCAATGGTGACGATGCTGGCGCGCAACACGCAGATCAGCCATGCGGACCTGACGTCGGGCATAACCTCCTTCAGCCTGCCGTCGGTCGATCTGCCGGCGATTACGGATCGGCTGGGCAGCGCGGGCGGCGCCGTCCTCTCGATGATCGACGGTCTTGTGAACCGGCAGGCGCTGATGATCGCCTATCTGGACAATTTCACCATGATGTTCTGGACGCTCCTTTTCATCGCGCCGCTGCCCTTGATCGCACGGCGTCCGGTGCGGATTGCGGACGGCCGGGAGCAGGCGCATATCATGATGGAACAGGGCTGAATATGTCTGGCAGGACATAAGCCGAAAGGTGGATCGCCGTAGCGATCATGCTCCGGCGCTTATGGTCGAAGAAGATGGCAGCCGCTAAATCGGCGGCGCGAGTTTTCATGGGAGGTCAGAGTGGGTAGGAACATCGTTATCACCGGTGCCGGCAAGGGATTGGGCCGCGCGATCGCTCGGCGGCTTGCGGCGGACGGCGAAACGCTGATCCTGCTGGGTCGCACCCTGTCGAAAGTGGCGGCGGTTGCCGAGGAACTGGGCAACGGGGCCTATGCGCTGGAATGCGATGTCGCGTCGCCGGATTCCGTCCGCGCAGCCTTCGCCGCGATTAAGGATCGTTCGGGCACGGTCGATGTGCTGATCAACAATGCCGCGGTCTACCAGCCCTATAATGTCACCGAGGTGCCGGACGAGGAGATCAGCGCGTCTCTCGCGACCAACCTTGCCGGTGTCATGTATTGCTGCCGCGACGTTCTGCCCCTGATGCAGCGCGGCAGCCAGATCATCAACATCAGCAGCGAGTCCGTCGCAGTCCCCTTTGCCATGCTGACCTTCTATCAGGCGAGCAAGGCGGGCATGGAGCGTTACACTCAGGCCCTGCACGAAGAGGTTTCGGGGGAGGGCATCCGCGTCACGCTCGCGCGCGCGGGGCAGATGATGGACGAGGATTCGACCTGGGGCGTCGAGCCCGACCGTGCCCGCCGTTTCTTCGAGGGCAATATGAAGCGTGGCATCAACCAGCGCGAACGGCCTATCAGTCATTTCAATTCGGTGGCGGAAGTTTTCCGGTCGCTCGTGAACCTGCCGGCCGACGTGAATATCTCTCATCTCAATCTCGAAGCGCGTCGCGCCTGAACGGGCGCTTCGATCCAGCGTGTCAGTAAGGAACGAAACAATGTCCACATTGCCTGAAGCAAAGCTGTATATCGACGGCGAACGACGCCGCGCGTCCGGCGACAAGACCTATGACGTGATCGGTCCGTGGACCGGGGAACCGGTCGGCAAGGCGGCCGACGCGTCGGAGGCGGATGTCGATGCCGCCATAGTCGCGGCGCGGACGGCCTTCGATACCACCGACTGGGCAACCAACCACCAGAAGCGGTTCGAGCTGGTCTCCAAGCTGTTCGAGCTTCTGGTCGCCGACCGCGAACGCGTGTCCGACCTTGCCCGGCATGAGGCGGGCGCCGCCATCGGCGCGGTTTCGCGTGCCCATGTCGATATGGCGATCGGCTGCTACAAGGACCTTCTCGACCTTTTCCCGCAAGTGAAGTGGGAGAAGGATTATGGCCGCAAGGGACCGGAAGGTTATAAGTCCGACCGCAAGGTGGTGTATGAGGCCGTCGGCGTCGTCGGTGCGATCACGCCCTGGAACGTGCCGCTCTATGTGAATGTCGGCAAGGTCGTCTCGGCGCTGCTCGCCGGTTGCACGGTGATCCTGAAGCCCGCGCCCAACACGCCGGGCATGGGTGCGATCTTTGGCGAATGGGCGGAGAAGGCCGGTTTCCCCAAGGGCGTCCTGAACGTCGTCTTCGGCCAGGACCCCGCTCTGGCGGGCGAGCGCCTCGTCAACGATCCCCGCGTCGACCTCATCAGTTTCACCGGTTCGACCGGCGTCGGCCGCCGTATCATGGAACAGGGCGCCAAGACGCTGAAGCGCGTCTTCCTGGAACTGGGCGGCAAGTCGGCGAAGATCGTCCTGGATGACGCCCCCAATTTCGCGCAGGAGGTGGCGTCCTCCATGCTGATCTTCCATGCGGGCCAGGGTTGCGCCGTGCAGTCGCGCCTGCTGGTCCCAAGGAGCCGCTATGGAGAGGCCGTCGAGATATTGAAGCGTGCCTATGCGGGCTTCGGCGACAATTGGGGCGAGTTCGACAATCCGGCCCATATGATGGGGCCTGTCATCTCGCAGCGTCAGATGGAACGGGTGAAGTCCTATATCGACCTCGGCATTTCGGAAGGCGCCACCTTGATCGCGGGCGGCAATCTGCGTCCGGACAAGGGCGGCGGCTATTTCGTAGAGCCGACCGCCTTTGCGGACGTGACGAACGAGATGCGCATCGCGCGTGAGGAAATCTTCGGTCCCGTCCTGGTCGTCATTCCGTTCGAGGATGACGAGGACGCCATCCGCATCGCCAATGACAGCGAATATGGTCTGTCGGGCGGCGTGGTGTCGGCCGATGTGGACCGCGCGGTCAATGTCGCCAAGCGCATCCGTTCCGGCTCGATCAGCGTCAACAACGGCATGTGCATCGCGGGCGACCTGCCCTTTGGCGGCTACAAGGCCAGCGGCGTCGGCCGTGAATGGGGCGTCGAGGGCATTGAAGAGTTCCTCGAAAGCAAGGTCATCGCCGTGGGGGTGTCTGCATAAAGTCACTTTGCGAGGGTGTATTTCCCGGCGGGCGTCGCTATGATGCTCGCCGGAACCCTTAAAAGGCATGGTGATGGGATCGGAGAGCGCAGGCCAGGCGGCTGCAGTCAAATCTTCCAGGCGCAAGGCCGCATCTCCGCCGGAGGAGGCGGGCGATGACATCAGCCTCAATCTTTACGGACAACGCCTCGGTCGCAAGGGGCGTGAGACACGGGACCGGATCATCTCCGCTGCCAATGGCCTTCTGGCCCGTCCGGAGCCCGTCCAGGTCACATTGAGCGCCGTCGCGCGCGAGGCGTCGCTGGGCATGACGACCCTCTATCTTTATTTCAGCGACCTCACCGAATTGCTGTCCGCCGTGCTGGAGC
>JASGGS010000075.1:0-18124 GCA_047602685.1 Sphingobium sp. | reverse complement strand
AAAAAGGCCCTAGTAATTTCAGCCTGTAAAATCACTCGAACCGCCGACATTGGCGTTCCCCAGTGCTTCCCTCCAACTACGCGCGAGGTCTGCCACGGTCCAGCGTTTGAGGTCAATCGGCGTGCAAGATTTGCAGGCTCAACCGAATGGAGTCGCCTGAGCAAAGGACGCGCGCAGGCAAATCAGTCGATCCCCAGCTTGTTGAAGAATATCTTGTTCCGCATCTCCGCGTCGCGCAAAAGCTTCGTCCAGCTAATCACCTCGATATAAAGGCTGATGTTACCAAACCAGCGGAACCAGCCCAAGCCATCCGGCATAGGTTTGAATTGCTGCTCAAACTCTAGCCATTTTGTAAGCGGTAAAAATCCCCCACATTTTCAGGGTTTGGCGATCTGTTAGGGTTGGCCCTTGCGTTTGCGAGGGTGATGATGAGTAGTGATTTCGAAACGAGTTTCGAAACTGAAAGGGTCGAGAGGGCTCGCAAGGTCGAGCGCCTTGATGTCATTCCCTTGAAGAATGGCAACCGAGGATGGACGCCTGCGGCGAAAGCGCGGATCATAGAAGAGAGTTACCGGCCTAGCGCGAATGTATCCGAGGTCGCTCGCCGTCACGGCATGTTGCCGCAGCAGCTTTTCAACTGGCGTGGTCGCTTCAAAGGGCGTGTCGAGGAGATGGGCTTTGTTCCAGCGGTGATCGAAGGTCCAGCGAAACCGCCCGCGCCACCAGCGCCTGCCATGCCCCACTGGCTGACCGAGGAGCAGCGCGCCCTGCGCGACATGGCGGCGAGCTTCGCCCGCAAGGAGGTGGCCCCGCTCGCCGTGCAGATCGACCAGGAGGAGCGCACGCCCGACGCGCTGATCGCCAAGGTGGCGGAGCTTGGCTTCTTCGGCCTCTACACCTCGCCCGATTATGGCGGGGCGGGGGCAGACCTCGTCTCCGTCTGCCTCGTCTCGGAGGAGATCGCCAAGGCGAGTCCCGCCTTTGCCGGCGCGCTGACCGTGCAGATGGTGCTGTGCCCCCGGACGGTGGAGCTGCTCGGCACCGAGGCGCAGAAGCAGCGCATCCTCCCGAAATCCGCCAGCGGCGAACGGCTGATCGCCTATTCGCAGAGCGAGCCCGCTGGCGCGGGCAATGTCGCCGCGCACCTCACCAAGTTCGAGCCGGACGGCGACCAGTGGCGGCTCGACGGAGCGAAGCTGTTCTGCACCCAGTCGGCGGCCAAGACCTATCTCGTCATGTGCAAGACCGTCGACCGTGCCGGGACACAGGGCTATGGCTGCATCCTCGTCGAGGCGGAGGACGAGGGGCTGGAGATCCTGCCCTATGAGCACAAGCTCGGCTGGCGCGGCACCAATACCGGGCCGATCAACTTCAACGCCATCCGCCTGACCGACGAGCGCATACTGGGCGATATCCTGACCGGCGGCATCGATCACCGCGCCGCCAATTTCGCCAATGTCCTCGCCCATGCGGCGACCTCCCTCGGCTGTGCGCAGGGGCTGCTCGACAAGACGCTGGAGCAGGTGAAGGAGCGCCGCCTCTACGGCCGCGACATGGCGGAGCTGCAGCCCGTCTCCTGCTGGCTGGCGGAGGCGCATGCGAAGCTCTCCGCCGCCCGCGCGCTCCTCTACGACAATGCCCGCGCCTTCGATGCCGGCGCGATCGAGCCGGCCCAGCCCAATGTGTGCAAGGCGTGGATCGGCGACACCGCGTTCGAGGTCTGCGCGAAGCTGCTCCAGCTCTGGGGCGGCAGCGGCATCATGGATTCGACCGGGGTCAACCGGTACATGCGCGACGCCAAGGCGAAGTGCATCGCCGAGGGCGCCTCCGAAATGCACTATGCGATCATCGCCAACCAGCTCCTGCACGGACGGGCGGTGATGGTCCGCCCTGCCGCCTGAAGGAGAGGCCATCATGACCAGCCCGCTTTTCCACCCAACCCTGCCGCTCGATTTCATCACCGACGCCCTGTCGCGCGACCAGGACCGCCTCGTCGCCATCGGCACGAGGGGCGAACGCATGACCGCGCGCGACCTGGCGGAGGGGATCAGCCGCTGCCAGCAGTTGTTCGAGACGCTGGCGCCGCGCCCGCGCCGCGCCGCCGTGCTGGCGAAGAACCGCATCGACATCTTGCCCGTCACCAGCGGGCTCAGCTTCGCGAGCGTGGTGCAGACCGCGCTCCACCCGATGGGCGCGATCGAGGATTATCTCTACGTCATCGAGGATGCGGGGATCGACACGCTGGTCTACGACGCCGACCATTATCGCGAGATGGCGGCCGAACTGCAAAAGCGCGCGCCGCAGCTCACCACCCTCCTCGCCATGGGCGATGCGGACGGCGTCGGGCGGAGCCTGACGGAGGCGATTGCGGATATCGCACCCCGGCCTTTGGTTGCGCCGCTGCTCGACCCGGAGGCGCTGTCGCGTATCGCCTATTCGGGCGGCACGACCGGCAAGCCCAAGGGCATCATGACGACCCACCGCAACATCGCGGCCTCCACCACCATCCAGCTCGCCTGCTGGGAATGGCCCGATGCGCTGCGCCACCTGATCTGCGCGCCACTGAGCCATGCGGGCGCGTCGATGCTGGTGCCGGTGCTCGTCAAGGGCGGCCATATGGTGGTGCTGACCGGCTTCGATCCGGTGGGCGTGATGCAGGCGATCCAGGAACACCGCATCACCTCGATCCTGATGGTGCCGACCATGGTGATCGCGATGATCGACCATCCGCGCTTCGGCGAGTTCGACCTGTCGAGCCTGGAGATTATCTTCTACGGCGCGTCCGCCTTCCCGGCCGCGCGGCTCAGGGATGCGATCGGCAAGCTCGGCCCGATCTTCTTCCAGTTCTACGGGCAGGCGGAGGCGCCGATTTCCGTCACCGTCATGCGCCGCGCCGAGCATGACCTCGGCAATCCCGTGCGGCTGGCCGGTTGCGGCCGCCCGACGCCCTTCGTGCGCGTCGCCCTGCTCGGTGATGATTGCCGGCCCGTGGCGGATGGGGAGCCGGGCGAGATTTGCGTGCGCGGGCCGCTGCTCGCGTCCGGCTACCTCAATAAGCCCGAGGAGACGGCCAAGGCGTTCGAGGGCGACTGGTTACACACCGGCGACATCGCGATCCGCTCCCCCGACGGGTTCCTGCGCATCGTGGATCGCAAGAAGGACATGATCGTGACCGGCGGCTTCAACGTCTTCGCGCGCGAGGTGGAGGATGTGCTGGTCGAGCATCCCTCGGTGCGGCAGGCGGCGGTGATCGGCGTGCCCGACCCGAAATGGGGCAAGGCGGTGAAGGCGGTGGTCGTGCTGGAGTCCGGCGCGACGCTCGACGCCGAGGCGCTGATCGCCAGCGTGCGGGAGAAGAAGGGGCCGGTGCAGGCGCCCAAGTCCGTCGACGTCGTGGACGCCCTGCCGCTCTCCCCGCTCGGCAAGCCGGGCAAGAAGGCGCTGCGGCAGCGTTATGCCGTGACGGCGTAGCGACCCGCGCGCGGATTGCCGGGCGCCACGCCAAGGGCGCAGAATGCCGCCCCCGAAGGACCGTCTATTCGCCGTCGAGGAATGCGCGAACGAGGGCGGCGGCATCGTCTGTGGATGCGTCCAGGAAGCCATGACCCCATTCGGGCTTGTCGACGATATGGCCGTTGACGAGCAATGGGGCCGCGCGGGGCGTGAACGCCGCCAGATCGTCGCCGGGATTGATGATCATGATGGGCTGGCGGATGTGCGGCAGGCCCATGTCCGGCTGGTGATTGAAGGCTGCGCGGTGGCCATACCAGGCGCGGTTGCGGCCGAGCAGGCCATCGGGGAACATGTCCGCCACCGCCTCCAGATCGAGGCCCCGGCCAAGATTGTGATGCACATAGCCGCGCCAGCGCTTCATCAGATGCTCGCCGTCGAGGCTGGGCGGCGTGCGGGCATAGAGGGCGCGCATCGCCTCCCGTTCCTGATCGGTCAGCAGCGGCGCGGACACCAGGACCAGTCGCCGCACCTGTTCCGGCCGCAGCCGCGCAAGGTCGCAGGCAATCAGCGATCCGGTATGATAGCCCATCAGGTCGACCGGGCCTTCAATGTTGAGGGCGTCGATCACGGCCGCCATGGCCTGCGCATAATCGGCAATTTCGGGAAGCTGTTCGGGCGTGTCCGACATGCCGAAGCCCGGCGTGTCGACCGCCACCGCCTGCCTGTCCTCCCCCATAGCCGCGATGAACCGGGCGTAGATGCGTCCGCTCATGGGACTCATGTGGAAGCAGAGCAGGGGCGGGCGCTTGGACGGTGCGCCCGCAACGCGGACATGAATCTGGCCGAAGGGGCCGTCCAGATAGGTTCTGCGAACATTCGCCATGAGTTTCCCGCTCCTGTGCTTACAGCGTGATGGCGACCTTGCCGATCTTGTCGCCCTTCGCGGCATAGGCCAGCGCGTCGTTCGCTTCTCGAAGGGAAAGGCTCTGTCGATGATGGGGCGCACGTCATGCTCGACCATGGCGTCCATCATGTCGGCGAACATGCGGCGGCTGCCGACGACGATGCCGCGCAGGGTCAGGTCGCGCATGATGATCTGGCCGAAGCGTTGCGGCGCGGCCTGCACGGCATGCTTGCGCTCGGCATTCAGCGCAGTCGCGCCGACCAGCATGATGCGGCCGCCGGGCGCGCAGGACAGCGCGCAGCCGTCCATCTCCGTCAGGCCGACATTGTTCACGATCATGTCGGCACCGCGCCCACCCGTCAGTTCCATCACGGCTTCATGCCAGTTGGGATTGGTCCGGTAGTTGACGCCGTCGTCCGCGCCGAGCGCCTTCATGCGCTCCAATTTCTCGTCGCTGGACGATGTGATGATGACGCGCGCGCCCCGCATCTTCGCCCACTGCATGGCGAAGACGGAGACGCCGCCCGTGCCGATGGTGACGACGGTCTCGCCGGGCTGGGCATCGCCGGTCGCGACAACGGCCTGCCAGGCGGTAAGACCGGCGCTCGGGAGCGTCCCGGCTTCCGCGAAGCTCAACATGTCCGGGATCTTGAGCAATGTGTCGGCGGGCAGCATGGCGAACTCGCGTAGGAACCCGTCGAGCGTCTGCCCATGATCCTCCAGCCGCATCGCGGGATCCCAGCGACCGTCGATCCACAGCCGATAGTGCGCGATGGTTACGCGGTCGCCCGGCGCCACCGAGGTCACGCCCGGCCCGACGGATACGACCTCGCCAGCCATGTCACACAGGGGAATGCGCTCGGGCGGTTGCCGACCTATGGTCAGACCCGAGGTCATGATCGCATAGTCGCGGGAATTGGGACCGGTCGACCGGATGCGCACCAGCGCTTCGCCAGGCCCCGCGACCGGATCGGGCCGCTCGACCAGGCTGACCTTGCCGGTGTTAGCGTAGTCACCGATCTCATATGCCTTCATGGCCAAACTTCCCTCATGTGAATGGGGCGATCAGAACTGCCGGTCTTCGACCAGCACCATCGTGGTCGTGATGGGCCCCTCGTACAGGGCCTTCACGAGCACGAACTCGCCGTCCGTCGTCAGCCAGCAATTATAGGGCGGGTGGTTGTTGCTGGTGTTGACGAAGGCGAAGTGGTGGCAATCATAGGTGCCGGCCGGGACCGTCACCTGCTCGACGCCATAATATTCGAGGGTGCTGGTCGTCGTCAGCGCAAAGCCGGGGCCAGTTGCGCCGCGATGATCGATCGAGGACATGAGGTTGTTGGTGAAAGTCTGCTGGCCAGGGCCCTTGGACAGGTCGAAATGCGCGATCAGCCATCCGTCGGAGGCGACGGGGTGCGTGCCGAAACCGCGAATGCCGCGCATGATGGCGCGCTGTTCCCTGGTGCGGCCGCCCTCTGCGGAAAAGCCGACATATTCCGCGACCTCATCCGTGAAATTATAGATCGCGCTGCCGAAGAATTTATCATTGATGGTCAGGCGGACATAGGCGTCCTGCGGATGCCACTCGGCATCGACCGATTGCAGCACGTCGCGCACCAGCGTGTCGAGATCGTGCAGTTCGCAGCGTGCCCGCAGGACGCGCGATCCATCGCCATGGGTGGTGATGGTCCATTCCTCATAACCCATGATGCCGTTGGGGAAGCGGGCGTCTTCGCAGCGATAATCGACCCGCCCCTGCCGCACGCGGTGCCGCGCGCCGGCGGGCGTTTCGGTCGAGGGGAGCGTGGTGGCGTCAGTGCTCATAGCGGGCCTTTCAATCCGGATGGACGGGACGGACCGGGAAAGGCGCGGCCCCACGCCATGCACTATCCCGATCCTTGGCACAGGCTCTCACGGAAGACGGCCGAGATTTATTGCCAATATGGTATTTATTCATAACAAATGGCTATGGCTGCCGCGCAGCCTCAGCGCTCGACGAATTCGAGCATTTCCTCATTCGGTCCCTTCACCAGCATGATGCGGCGGGCATCTCCCGCGACATCCACCTCGGCCGGTGGTGTGACGATGATATAGCCGTCGGCTTCGAGCCGTTCATGCAGAGCGCCGATGTCGCTCACCATGTGGGTCATCATCGAGAAGCCGAGATTGCCGGGCTTCATCCGGTCGGTCAGCCGCCTGCCGGGCGCGGAGAAATTCAGCACCAATATCTTGCCGCTGGGCTCGTCCTGCCCCTTGAAAATCTTCCAGTTGACCTCGCCGCCCGGCGTGCCCGTCAGCGTGGCGACGCCCGCCTGATCCTCGGGCCCGGTCTGAAGCTGGGCGCTCTCCTCCAGGCCAAGCATGTCCGCATAGAAGCGCCGTGTCTCGCCCAGGTCGCTGGAGACGATGGAGAGGGTCGCCACCTCGCTGAAGTCCCCCTCGGTCCAGCTCGGTCGCAAGTCGGTGGGCGCATGGACGTGGCCGACCATCAGGAGGATGGAGCATTGATCGGGGCCGATATAAGTCAGCTCCTCGCTCACGAAGGTGCCGAGCGTGTGGGTGACGGGGGCGGCGCGCGCCTTGAGCCCCAGCTCTCCATAGATCGCCATGGCGTGCGTGATCGGATCGCGGACGTAGAAGTCGATCGCTTTCGGCCCGACGTCCAGCGCGCTGTCCTTCGTGTGCGAGCGCACGAGGACCTGTTCCAGCCCCTCAAAATGGGCGAGGCGGACGCGGCCCATGGGATAGCCCGCGCAGGACAGCTCCACCAGTTCGCCGGTCACACCCTCGGGCAGTTGCCAGGCGCGGCGCAGGCTGTCGCTCAACGCGTGGCGCGATTCCTCCACCATCTTCATGGCGTCGCGATAGAGGCGGAGGTTAAAGTCCAGATCGGACACGCCCATGGTGACAGCCTGAACGGCGCCCACGACCGGCGTGTTGGGGGAAGTGGTGACCATCGAAAATCCTCGAATCTCGTGGATGGCGGGGAGGGCCTTTGTCATGCGGCAACGCGAAGGCCGGTCGCAAGGGGCGACGAGGGCGGCATGCAACAAACCAATTGGGCGGCCCGCCGCACCCACTTACTGTCCCCGGAGGCGAGGTCGACAGTCGCCGACAATATCCCTGCAGTGGCGAGGTGCGTGTGCCCGATTTGTCAACCATGATCCTTGGAGGAACGAGCGGGATCGGCCGCGCCTGCGCGGAGAGCCTGGCGTCGGGCGGCTTTGCCGTGACCATAGTCGGGCGGGATGCGGCGCGCGCCAGAGGCGTGGCGGATGAGATCGGCAACGGGGCGACGGCCATGGCGCCCGATGCGACGGACGACGCCGGGCTCGCAGCCCTGTTCGCCGCTGCGCCGCCGCCCGACCATGTCGTGGTGAGTCTTGCGGGCGGGTCCGCGATGGGGCGGTTCACGGAAATTGACGCGGCGGCGTTCCGGGGCGCCTTGGAGATCAAGCTGTTCGCCTATCTCAACGCGGCTCGGCAGGCTCTGCGCGTGCTTCCCCTGCATGGCAGCCTGACCCTCGTTACGGGCATCGCCAGCGTGCGTCCGGCGCGGCCTGTCTGGCCGTTGCGAACATGGCGGTCGCCGGGCTCGCCGCCACGCTGGCGGTCGAGCATGCGCCGATCAGGGTCAATGTGGTCGCGCCCGGCACGACCGATACGCCCGTATGGGAGCGCCTTCCGGCCGAGGTTCGCCGCGCGCTGTTCGACGACATGGCGCGCAAGACGCTGATCGGCCGCATCGCCACGCCTCGCGATGTCGCCGAGATTGTGACGGCTCTTGTCCGCCACGCTTTCCTCACAGGCCTGGTCGTGCCCTGCGACGGAGGCGCGAGCCTCGTTTAAGCCCGGCTCACCACGGCAAATCCTTGTCGAAGCGATCGACAAAGCGCAGGCCCGGCCGCCCGATATGACCGGCGACCATGGTGACGACGTCGGGGATGGTCTCCTCGATGGAGAAGAGCGCTCTGGCGCCGCCCATATCGGTCCTGATCCAGCCCGGACAGACGAGCAGCACCGCCGGGCCGCCGCCATGCTGGGCGGCGAACCCCTTGATCAGCATGTTGAGGGCGGCCTTGCTGGCGCTGTAGAAGGTCCAGAAGCCGTTATTATTGGTGATGCTGCCGAGTTCCGACGACATGACGGCAAGGACGCCATCGGCAGGAACGAGGTCCTGCAATATCTCCAGCGCGCGGAGGGGCCCAAGGGCATTCGTGCGCATCATGGCGAGATATTCGCCTTCGTCCACGGACGTGGCCGTTTCGCCTATGCCATGCGCGATGCCGCCATTGACGAAGAGGATGTCGATGCGCTGCCCCTCCAGCCGCGCACGCAGCGCATGCATGGACGCGGCATTGTCGAGGTCCGCGGTCTCGATCGACAGGCTCTCCGGATAGCGGGCGCCCAGTGCCGACAATTCGGGCGCATCCCCGCGTGCCGTGGCGATCACCTTAGCGCCACGCGCGCTCCATTCCGCAGCCATGGCAAGCCCCAGCCCACGCGATGCGCCGAGAATGAGAACAGTCTGTGTGCCGGACATGGTCGCTTCCTTTGCCGTCAGACGGCACGCTCCTCGCGTGTCAGGGTGGTCTGGTACAATATGCCGTCGCGGAACCAGTGCCAGGTGCGCGCACGATGCTGCCCATCGGGGCTGACCTGGATCATCTCGCACACGCGGATGGACGGATCGCTTGCATAGCTGAAGGTCAGGTAGATGGTGTGCTCGTCAATCTCGGCCATCCAGCCGACCAGCTTGTTGCGCCACTCCAGCCGGCCGTTGCGATAATCGGCGAGAAGTTCCGCGCGGCTCTCGCGCCCATCGGGCCAGATATTGTGGGTGCGCAGCCGATAGTCGGCGGAGCCGTCCTCCGGGAAATCCGATATGGTGTCCACGCGATACTGGTCGAGCAGCGTGCCCGCAGGGTCGACAAACCGATATTCGCCCGTCCAGCGACCGCCGCCACGCGCCAGCACCGGGAAAAGTTCGCGCATATCGGGCATGGTCGGCCTCATCACCTCAGTCATTGTGCAGCTTTGGTATATTGATATATGATTATGTCAAATTAAGCGACGCGCGTCAGGAATCCTCCTACGGCCATCAATGAAATTGACGATGCGCCGGCGATGCCCAGAAAGCCGCGCAAACGTCGCCGAGTGAGAAAGAGAGAGGGCCGTCATGTCGCAATCCTACCCTTCGGACCAGTATCGCATGCGCCTTATGACGGCGCAGGACGCTGCGGCGCTCATCCCCTCCGGCGCGAAGATCGCCATGGCGCTGGGCGCCGGCGCGCCGCCCGCCATATTGGCCGCCCTCAGCCGACCGCGCGCGCCTGGGGAGCGTGAGCGACCTTGCCCTCTATTATCTTCTGTCCACGCCGCATGTCGGGCAGAGCGTGTTCGATTTCGCCCTGCGCAACCATGTGAAGGCGATGAGCTTTTTCCATGGCGGGGTGGAGCGCGCGCTCGATACATTGTGCGCCGCCGGACAGCTTCCCCTGACGGATATCCTGCCGTCCAACTTCAGCCAGGTTCCGCGCGCCATGTGCGAGCATATCGGCGTGGATACGCTGCTCGCGACCGTATCGTCCATGGATGCGGACGGCTATTTCAGCCTCGGCACGAGCATCGACTATTCGCTCGCCGTTTCGCGCCGGCCGGGTGCGCGCCTCATCCTGGAGGTCAACCCGAACATGCCGCATGTGCGCGGCGAGAGCATGATCCACGTCTCGCAGGTCGCGGCGCTGGTCGAGAACCATGTGCCCCTGTTCGCCCTGCCGGCCGCAAAGGTTTCGCCCACAGACGAAGCCATCGGCGCAATCATCGCCAGCCTCGTCGATGACGGCGCCTGCCTCCAGATGGGGATCGGCGCGTTGCCCGATGCCGTCTGCGCCGCACTGCACAACCATCGTAACCTCGGCATCCATACCGAGATGATGACCAACGGCCTTCTCGGCCTCAGGCCCGATGCCGCCCGCGACACCATCGTCGCCCGGCAGCTTGAGGAGCAGGAGGAAGCGGCTGCTCGTCGCCGCATCTATGGCCGCCACGATTTCCGCGAGGAAACGCAGCAGCCCCTCGAAATCGCCGCCATAGCCGTCGCTGCGCCCATTGGCCTGTGGCGAGAGGAACTGGTGGATGAGGTGGCCGTGGCCGCTCGACAGCTCGACGCCGGAAAAGCCCGCGCGCTCCAGCCGGTGCGCGGCGCTGGCGAACTCTTCCACGGCCCGCGCGATCTCCGCCTCGTCCAGCGCATGGGGCACGGTCCAGCTCAGATCGTCGGGGAGGGCGGAGGGGCCGCAGGCGAAGGCGCGGCGGCCGCCGATGGGTGGCGCGGCCGGGGTCCTGCAACTGGCCGATCAGGCGGCAATCATGACCCTCCACCGTCTCGGCCCACAGCTTCAGGCCGTCCAGCGCATCGTCATTGTCGACGCCGACCTTGGTGAAATCGCCCGCCTGCCACGAGAGCGTCGCGAGCGGCTCCGTCACGCTCATCGCGCAGCCGCCGCGCGCGCGGTTGGCGTGATAGTCGATCAGCTTTTGCGTGACCTTTCGACCCGCCGAGAAGCGCGTGGTCATGGAGGCATGGGCCACACGGTTGCGCAGCCGCACGCCGCCGATCGTCATCGGGGAGGAAAGCAGGGGGTAGTTGGCCCCCCAGTCGCTGCTCGTCACCCTATTTGCGCGCGCCGAAGGTGAACCATGTCGCCCCGTTCAGCACGACGGGGATCGTCACCTCGCCGCGCGCGACCGTCGCGAACTCCTCGTCCGGCACAGTGCCAAGGTTGGGAAGCTGGCGCTGCACATAATTGTCAGGCGCGAAGCCCGCCTCCACGCACAGGTCGGCGAGCGACTGGCGGCGGAAGTTGGAATAATAGGGCTCGTTATTATGATAGGCGTCCCAGTCGATGTAGAAGTCGAGATAGGGATCGACCGCCGAGCGGGGCGGTAGCTCGAAATGGATCATCAGGCCGCCGGGCTTCAGGATGCGATGGCATTCCTTGAGGATTTCCCGCGTCGATTTCACCGGGATCTCGTGAAAGAAGAAGCTCGACGTGATGATGTCGAAATGATTGTCGGGAAAGTCCGTTTTCTCCGCATTCTGCTGCGAGAAGTGGATGGGGATGCCCGCTGCCGCGGCGCGCGCATGACCGTAGCGGAGCATGGGCGCGCCCACGTCGATGCCATGCACTTCCGCCGCCGGAAAGGCATGGGTATAGGGGAAGGTGCCGTCGCCCGTGGTGCAGCCGAGGTCCAGGATGCGCTCCGGCGAGAGGTCCGGCCACGCCGCCTGGATATAGGCGGCGATGGTCGCGGCCGGGCCGCTGCCCTTGCGCATCTGCGGCAGGCCGCCGTAGAACACGCCGATGCCATAGGTGTAGATCGCGCCCTGCGCCACGTCGTCGGGCTGATACTCATTGTGGAAGCAGCCGGGCATCAGGTGCACGTCCAGCTCCGAGACATAGCGCGGAACGGCGAGCGTCGGGTCGAGGCGCAGGCTGCCGCCGCATTCGCTCTCCGCTTCGCGCGCCAGGCCGATCAGCGTATCGAGGTTGCGCTCCACCTGCGGGCGGACCGACTCCCACACCATCTCCTGCACCTTGTAGCGGCTGGAGGAGTAGAATTTGTAGATGGGCGTCTCTTCCATCGCATCGCGCACGGCGATGCCATCGTCCAGCAGCGCGCCCGTCTTGCGCAGGGCGGCGGGATTGACATCCTCCAGATAGGCCTTCTTCATGTCGCCGCCGAGGTCGACGAGCACTTTGCGCCGGATCTTGGAAATGAATCGCTGGCGGGCGCGTTCGTCCGCGCTGGCGGGGGCAGCGGCATCGACGCTCATCTGGGTCTGTACGGTCATTCCAACGTCTCCCCGATCAGTGATATTCCTCGCCGCCCGAGACGTTCATCGCCTCGCCGGTGATATAGGCGGCCTCGCCGGAGGCCAGAAACGCGCAGACCTTGGCCGTGTCCCACACCTTGCCGACCCGGCCCAGCGGGATGCGCGAGCGCATGTCGGCGAAATAGTCCTCGACTGTCTGCCCCTTCGCTTCGGCCATGAAGTCGTTTTGCCACGCGCCAAGCTGGGTGGTGACATGATTGGGGCAGACCGCGTTCACGGTGACGGCGCGGCTCGCTAGCTCCAGCGCCAGCGAGCGGGTGAGGCCGACGATGCCGTGCTTCGACGTCGCATAGGCGCCCGCCCAAGCGGTGCCCGATTTGGACGCGCGGCTGCCGATGGAGATGATGCGGCCGCGGCCCCACTCCTCCTGCTCGGGCTGGCTGACCATCTGGCGGGCGACGTGCTTCATGGCGAGGAAGCAGCCGCGCAGGTTCACCTCCTGCACTAGGTCCCAGTCGGCCACGTCCATCTCCAGCAACGGGCCGAACTTGAAGCCCACGCCCGCATTGTTGACGAGGATGTCGAGCCGCCCGAAGCGCGCGACCGTCGCCTCGATCAGCGCGACGACCTCCGCCTCGACGCGCAGATCGGCGGCATGGCCAGCGGCCGATCCGCCGGATGCGAGTATGGCGTCGACGGCGGCCTGCAACTCGTCGCCCGAGCCGGTGCCCTCGGCCGCGCCGTCCGGCTTCGTACCGACATCGTGCAGCATGACATGGGCGCCCTCGGACGCGAAACGGCTCGCGATCGCCATGCCCAGCCCGCCCTGGCGTCCCGAGCCTGTCACCAGCACTATCTTGCCACGAAGATCTTCATACATAAGGGGAAACCAGCCAGTCCTAGCGTGTGATTGAACAGACATATCGAGCGCGAAAAAGGCTTGTCAACGCGACCGCCAACAAACCAATTGGCGGCGATCGGCGCAGGTCGAAAGCCATCCCCGCCATCAGTCTCCGTCGTTGTGAACGCTCTGCTGGACGCTGCTGTACAGCCGGTCGAGTAGCAGGTTGGACCAGTCGTCCTGCGCCTTCAACGCCGCTTCGTCGGGCTCATACTCATCCAGCGCTTTCTGGCTGGTGACGCCAGACGCGACCAGCACGCGCTCGAGCCTGTCGATGCGATTATAGGCGACCGCCAGCTCCGTCGCCAGCTCCAGGGTCATGGCCAGCAGATGCTCTATGCCTTCGTGATCGAAGAACTGCGACCTTTTGCCCTTGGAGAAACGGGGAAGAGTGATCTGCGGTCCCATGCGCGCCCCTTTGCCTTGGTGGAATTGGTTCGTCAGGTGCGCGACGCGAGCGGGGAAGATGCTCGCGTCGCGTTCGAGGATTATTGGCCGAGGGCTGCGATGACAGCCTGGCTGTCGGTCACGAGGCCGAGGCGCGGAAAGATATTGTCGAAGGCGAATGTGTGCATCTCCTTCGAGAAGCTGCTGGTCGCGTCCTCGGCGAAGAGGATGGAATAGCCATGCTCCCAGGCCGCACGCGCAGTCGATTCCACGCCCATGTTGGTGGCGATGCCGCCGAGCACGATCTGGCCGACGCCGCGTCGGCGCAGCTGCACGTCGAGGTCGGTGCCGTGAAAGGCGCCCCACTGGTGCTTGCGCACTTCGATGTCGCTGGGTTCCGCGCCCAGCTCCGGCACGATGGCGACGAAGGCGGCCGGGTCGGCAGGGGCGGGGATGGCGGCGGCATACTGCTGGCGCGGCGCGTCGGCCATGTCGGCGGCCCAGCCCACCGTCACCAGTATGACGGGCAGGCCCTTGGCGCGGAACGCCTTGGCGATCGCGGCCGAGCGGGCGACCACGTCGCTCGCGGCATGGGGCGCGGTCTCGCGCCGGGCGATGCCCTCCTGCAGGTCGATGAGGACGAGGGCAGCGTTCGGGGCGAGTTCGACGGGGGTAGAAGTCACAATCTTTCCTTTGGTTATTTGATAGCGCCAGCGAAGAAATAGCGGCCGCCGCTGGTTCGGGTTTCCTCAGCGCGAAAGCCCTTCGCGACGATCTGGCTGTCCGCGCGCATGCGGAACATCTTGTCCCGGTCGAAACCGGAGCGGGCGAATTCATCCTCCAGCGTCATGGCGTAATAGCCGTCCATGAAGGGCTCGGCGTTGAAGCGGATGTCCCAGTCCCGCAGCGACTGGGTATAGGGGTCCAGCTCGTCGAACTGCGGCGCGTCGGAGTGGAACATCAGGCCGCCGGGGCGGAGCAGCCGGTGGCATTCCGCGAAGATCGCGCGCGTCGCCTCCTCGCAGGTCTCGTGCAGCAGGATGCGCGAGAAGACGAGGTCGAAGCTCTCCGGCGCATAGCCCGTATGCTCGGCATTGCGCTGGCTGAACGTCACCGCAGCGCCCAGGGCCGAGGCGCGCGCCGCGCCATAGGCGACGCAGGGACCGGACACGTCGATGCCGATTACCTCCGCATCCGGATAGGCCGCCTTGAACGGCAGCAGAGTGTGGCCGACCGCGCAGCCCATCTCTAGGATGCGCTTGGGGTGGAAATCCGGGAAGGCCTCCTTCAGGCGCGCGGCGATGCTGTGACCGACATCGTCGACCAGCGGCCCCATGGCGGCGACGCGGTGGATGGCCAGCGCCCGGTCATAGGCGGCGCCGGCGGCCAGCGCATGATGCGTGCCAACGTCGTCATAGCCACCGGCCATGTTGTGCGCCTCTTCCTCCACATAGGCGGGGAAGACAAGATCGGGGTCGAGTTCCAGCGTGGCCGGGCCGTTGCCGAGCGCGGCGGCGCGTCCCTCCAGCTCGGTGATCTGGCTGTCGACAATGGCACGCGAGGCGTCGAACGCGCTGCGCTGCGCCGCCGTGCGGGCGATATACCAGGCGCGATTGGGCTCGTGGCGCAGCATGGCGGCGGCGATCTCTCGCCGGTCCGGGTCGCGGCCGAGGGAACGGACGAGGGCGGGTTTCGCCTCCGCCTCATAATGCTTGCGGAAGCCGGGGCGCACCTCCGCTTCCAGAAAGGTCTGCAATTCGCCCCAGAACGCCTCGCGCGTGGCGTCGGCCGAGCCGGGCTGCATCATCATGTCGTGCGGCATGTCCATCGTCATGGCCCTCCGTCAGGCGCGCATCGCGCCGAAAACGCGCTCGATCAGCGCCTTGCGTTTGGTCTTGAACAGAGCGGCGACGCTGCTGTCGGGGCGATAGGCATCGACGGCCTCCGGCCCGAATAGGCCATGCGCGGCGGCGAGCCGCTCCACGATTTCCAGCCGTTCGCGCAACACGACGACCTCGGCGGATAACGCCGTCACCATGCGCAGGCTGCGATCAGCCACTGTGCTCCCTACGGGATCGTCTTGGGTCATAGGCCCTCCTTGTCCATGCTGCGCACGGTCGCATGGGCGTGAACGATTATCCATTGCCAATGTAGTAATTATCCATAACATATGGCTATGGATTTTGCGCAGGTTGACCCCGCCAAGCTTAGACATTTCATCGCCGTGCTGGATGCTGGGTCCTTCGCGCTGGCGGCCCAGCGACTGAGGCTCAGCCAGCCCGCGATCAGCAAGAGCATCCGCGCGATAGAGGAGCGGCTGGGCGTCGCTCTCTTCCAGCGCGGCCGGGCAGGCGCGCGCCCGACCGACCATGCCGCGATCCTGGAAGCCCATGCGCGCGTGATCCTCGCCGAATATGCGCTGGCCCAGGCGGAACTCAACGCGCTCGGCAAGGCGAACGACCGCGGCCTCGCCATCGGCGCGAGCCTCAGCCTCGCGCAATCGCTCCTGCCCGGCGTGATCGCGCGTTTCCGCCGGCGCTGGCCGGACGTGGTCATATCGGTCGACACGGGTCTGTCCGCCGCGCTCTTCGGCCATTTGCTGGAGGGCGAGCTGGATCTCGTCCTCAGCGCGCCGGAAGAGGGGTTCGTGGTGGACGCGCGGATCAGCCGGACCTTCCTGTTCGAGGAGGAGGATGCGCTGGTGGTGGGCGTCGACCATCCGTTGCTGGCGCAGCCCGGCCTTGCCCTTGCCGACCTTTTGTCCTTCCCGTGGATCGTGCCGCGCCGGTCCGCGCGACTGGACCGCATCCACGCCGTCTTTGCGGCGAGCGGCCTGCCGCCGCCGGCCCATTTGCTCCGGTCGGAATCGGGGGATCTGGCGCGGGGGTTGCTGGCGAAGGCGCCCTATATCTGCCTGATCGGCACGGGAGTGCTGGGGCAGGAGATCACGAACGGCCAGTTCGCCATCCTGCCCGACCTCGGTTTCGGCACGAAACGCGCGGCCCATCTCTCCCAGCGGCGGGGGGCTCGGCTCAGCATCGCGGCACGGAATTTCGCGGCGCTGGTGGTGGCGGGGGAATAAGCTCAAGCGGCGGGTTCACCCACGCTCCACTCGATGCCGAGGTGGCGGAGCATGTCCTTCTTCTCCAGATCCTCGCTATAACCCTCGCCCTCAACGATATTCTCCTTCTGAAGGCCCTGCGTGGCCTCGCGCGTCAGGAGCACGGCGACCTGTGTTCCCGGCTCCAACGCGAAGGGAAATTCGTGCCACACGCCGAGGTTGAGCATGAAGCCCGTGCTACCGTCGAAGTGGAAGGCGCGCACCGTCTCGGGATCGGGCAGGTCGCCCTCGGTGGGCGGCGCCATGACGATCACGAAGGGCTTGCCGCCGAGCGGCAGGAAGGCCTGTGTATGCTGGAAATGCCGCTCCAGCCAGCGCACGGAGAGGGCGCGGGGCTCGATGGTGCAGAGCGACAGCTCGACCGGCAGACTGGACTGGAAGCTCGTCTTCTGCACCCGCACCGCCTGCTCGTAGAAATTGGAGAGGCACGCGGTCTCGTCCGGCGGGCCGCCGATCAGCTGGCCGAAGGGCACGAGGGCCTCCGCGGTCGCTGGCTCGGCCAGCAGCCGCCGCGCGGTGATCTCACCAGCCGTCTTCGAGTTCGACGAGGTCATAGCGTCTCCCTTCCTGCTCGGACCGGAGCGCCACATAGTCGCCGTCGGCCGTGGTCCATATGTGATAGGGCGGATGATATTCGAACATCTGGTTCGGCAGGAACAGAAGCTCGAAATGCAGCGCGTCGAAGGTGCCGGCGGGCACGGTCAGGCTTTCGCGCCCGTGAAAGCGCATGCCAGTGTGGACAGTCCAGAGCGCCGGTCCCGTGCCCCCACGATTGTCCGGCGAGGAGAGGACGCCGTCGGTCGCCTGGTCCTCGTCCGGGCGCGACAGGTCGAAATTGGAAAGGTGCCAGCCGTCCGAGACGATGGGGTCGCAGCCGAGGAAACGGAACGGGGCAGGGGGCTCGATCATCCCGCTCACCCGGCCGGAGCGATAATTGCGCCCCTCCAGTGTGACGCGGTTCGGTGTCACGTCGATCCAGCCCGATCCCATGGGCTTGCCGGCGACGTCGATGCGGACGAGCGCCTCGGTCGGGTTCCAATCGGCGTCGTAGGTGAGGACAGCGTGGCGCAATACGTCAGGTGCGTCGTCTATCTCGCACACGGCGGAGAGGGTGCGGCGACCATCCGGGGCGAAACTCATGTGGAAGCGCTCGCGCCCACGCTCTTCGCCGTCCCGCTCCGGCTCGGTGGAGATGTAGCTGATCTTGCCGCGTCGGACCCTGTAGCCGACCATGTTCCTACTCCTGTTCGGCGAATTCCTCGACAATGCAGACGGGGCAATTCTCGTCCGCCTCGCCCGCAATCGCATCGACCATGCGGGTGAGGAGGTCGACCCGGCCGGTCAGGACGCGCTCGGCCGGCGGCGCCTGTTCCTGCGCTATCTGGGCGGCGCGCTTTGCGGCCTCGGCCAGCGGGTTGATGACGGGGATGGAGACGGCGGCTTTCACCTTCGCCGCCATGGGCGACATGCAGGTGCAGCCGAGCATGATCGCCTGCGCGCCTTGCCCCACCGCCGTCTCGA
>JASGGS010000074.1:0-18322 GCA_047602685.1 Sphingobium sp. | reverse complement strand
CCATACCGTTCAACGATTGGCGCGGTCACCAATACACCATCCGGGGCGGCGGCAAAATGGGCGCCTTTGACCAGTCCGGCGGCGCGCCCCTGCTGTTCACGCTGCAGTCCTTCTGCAAGAGAAGTGAGAAGATTGGGCACTAGCCAACCACCGCCGATACCAAAGATCAAGAGTCCGATAAACACGCCTACGATGTCGCTTGCCATTGCAACGATTGCAGCACCTGTCGCAGCCATGAGAAAGCTCAAACCAAAGGCATTGCTCGCTGAATAGCGTCTTCGGAACCGGCCATACACCATCGCCATACTCGCGCCCGCAATCGAATCCGCCGTCAGGATCAGCGAGATGATCGTTGGGCTATCGACCCCGGCGTCGTGCATCAGGAAGGGGCCGTAGATATTCATCATAAACATGATTGTGCCAGTGCACAGACCTAATGCCAGATAACGGAAGGGAAACCAGGTAAAGAACCCTTCCCCCGTGGGATTTTCGCCAGCCCCCGCCGGGAAGGTCTCAGCGACCAGTACCGTACGGTTCGACATGCTGAGCGCCGCAGGCACGATGATGAGACCCATGAGATATAGGAGGAACGGCATGCGCCAACTGATCTCGCCCAGCACGCCGGCGATCGGATAGGCGCCGATCGCGACCACCATCGCCATCGAGATGTGGACCCCCATCCACTTCGCACGCACTGTCCCGTCCAGCCGAGCGTTGATGAGTGTCAGCACAGTGACCTGAATCGCTGCTGCCATGACCCCAAGCAGCAGGCGCGACGCCAGAAGCCAGTCGAGCGTGTCAAGATAGAGGCCAGCCGTACCCGCGATGGCGTAGAGCAGCGACGCAAGCACGAGCATGGTGCGAAGACCGAGGTGGCCGACGAGAAACCCACCGAGAGGTGCGCCGAAGATCATGGCGAGCCCCACGCCCCCTACCAACTGTTTTACCAGCATGGCATCGTTCGCATTATGGGCCAGTGCAGCGTCAATTTTTGGCAATACCGAGCTGATCGCCATCATGGCGAGAGAACCAGGAACTGCGCCGAGACAGATGATAGCTCTTGTAGCGAAGTCTATCTGCTGGCTAGAGGCCACGTCATTCTTATGATTACTGGCCACATCTTACCTCCTGTGAACTTACGCGATAATCGACGCGGCTTTGAGGCGCTCGATCCGGTCCCATTCCAGCCCTAATTCGAGGAGGACCGTCTCCGTATGTTCTGACGCCTGAGGGGCGCGACTTGTCTCCACAGGGGCATGATCGAACTGCACGGGGCCGCGCACTAACCTGATCGGTTTGCCGCCATCGACCGCCTCCACTTCGAAGACCATATCGTTCGCCAAAGCCTGTTCGTCGGCCGCCATGTCGAGCGCGCTCTGGAAGATCGCCCACTGGCCGGTTAGCCCCTTCAGCCGCTGCCGCCAATAGGGGAGGGGCTGCGCGGCGAAGGCCTGCGTCAGCAGCTCGCTTGCCGCCTGCCAGTTGGCCATCAGTGCTTCGCCTGTCGCGAAGCGTGGATCGTCGGCGAGCTCAGCCCGGTGAAGTTGTTCGAAGGTGTTGCGGATATAGGCGCTCGGCGAGAGGATACAGAGATAGATCCAGCCCCCGTCGCTCGCCTGATACATGCCGGAAAAGGGATTGCCGACACTGCCGCCTGATCGCGGCATGCGACTGTGGGTGAGCTTGCCATATTCCATGGCGAGGTTCATCCCACCTGAATTCATCCACCATGCAGTACTCAGGAGCGATACATCGACCTCGGTCGACTGGCCAGTACGCTCGCGATGAAATAGCGCGCCCGCTATGCCGCCCGCCAGGTTCATACCACCCGTTGAATCGCCCATGGCCGGCACCCCTTGCATCAGGGGACCGCCGACTTCCGGTGGCGATAGCGCAAAACCGACGCTGCCTCGCGTCCAGAACGCGCTGGAATCGAAGCCGCCTGCCTCGCGTTCGTCGCCCTTGTCCCCAAACGCCGAACCGCGCGCATAGATGATATTGGGGTTGACCGCCCTGATATGCTCGAGGTCGATCTTTAGTTTGCGGCGCTGTCTGGGCAAATAGTTGGTGAGGAAGACGTCCGAGGTCCGGGCGAGCTCGTAGATGAGCTGCTGCCCCTCGGCGGTGCTGACGTCGATGCCGACGCTGCGCTTGCCGCGATTGGGAAATTCGATCGAGACGTTACGGCCGGGCTCCAACACGATCTCGCCCACCGCCTTGAAACCGCGCTGGGTGTCACCGCGCACGGGATGCTCGACTTTTATCACGTCCGCGCCCCAGTCGGCGAGGATCGCGCCCGCCGCCGGCACGAAGGTATATTGCGCGATTTCCAACACCCGGATGCCCGACATGATCTTGGTCATGGTCTGCCTTTCCTCTTTCCCTGCTAAAAAAACGGCGCCTCCGCAATTGGCAGGGGCGCCGCTCCCCCCTTTTCTGGTCAGCTGCCAAACCGGTATTTCAGGCGCACGCCGTACATGCGCGGTTCGCCGACGGAGGCGCCCTCGAAACCGAAATTGGTGTAGCCGCCGAAAGTAGCCGTATAGTATTTCTGGTTGGTCACGTTGGTCGCGAACACGGCTAGGTCGATCGGGCCGCCTGCCACCGAATTCCAGTTGAGGTTGAGGTTAAGCAGGTCAAAGCCCGCGACCTTACCGATATCGTAGCCGAGCGCGGTGCGGGCCGCGCAGGCGCCTGTGCCCTTGCCGGTCGCGCTGTTCGGATCGGCGAGGATGCAGCCGTTGGTCTGGTATGTCGCCTGGTAGGAGTCGGTATGTGTGAAGGTTGCACCGATGGAGACCTTGCCTGCACTGCTGGGCAACGGCAGCACATAAGTGCCGGTGATCGTATATTTGTTCTTCGGCGTGTAGGTCAGGGGCAAACCCAAATTGGCGCCGTTCGGCGTGTACAGCGAATAGGTTGCATCCGGCGCGATCATGGCGATCGACTTTATCTTGGTGTCGAGATAGGCGTAGCCAAAATCAACGGTAAACCCTTGGAATGGGCTGAGCGAGCCATCGACTTCCACGCCCTTGATCTCCGACTTGCCCGCGTTGACGATGATGCTGGCGGGCACCAAACCGGCCGCCCTGAATGTCGCCGCGGCGGATATCTGCTGGTTCGACAGATCATTATAGAAGGCAGCAACGTTGAACGTGCCGCGTACGGCGCCATGCCAGCTGGTCTTCAAGCCGACCTCATAGGCCTCGATCCGCTCGGGATCGAATGCCTCCTTGCCATAGCCGTCGGTCTTGAGCTGGCCTTGGCGATAGCCGCGTGCATATTTGGCGTAGACGAGAATGTCGTCGGTCGGCTTATAATCGAGGTCGATCAGCCAAGTCGGCGCAGAGCTGTGGCCACGCACATAGGTCTCGCACTGTTCCTCGGCCCGGGGGGCAGTGTTGCCGGAGCTGTCCACGGCGCCGAAGGCAAGCGTGTTGCGGCAGGTTCCCGTCGGGAGGAAGCCAGTCGGCGAGGCTGCGGTCGGCGTGCCCGTGTAGAGGACATAGCGTGAGGCCGCTTGGTAATAATCCCAGGTATAGCGAACGCCGGCGGTGACGCTGAAGTGGCTGTTGAGCTTGAATGTACCCTGCGAATAGAGGCCGTAGTCCTGAAAGAAATATTTGTTGGCGCTGGACGAGACCGTGGGCGCCGTCGTGCCGGTCGCCGCCGCCGAGGGACGGAAAGCTGAACATTGTAGGACGTCGTCATTAAGGCAAACGGCGCCTTGGGCCGCCGAAAGGGCGCCGCTGAAGCCTAGCGGGCTCGCACTCTCAAAATAAGCGCCGGCCTGCCAGGTTAGGCGGTCGCCGAAGGCAGTGCCCTGCAGCTGAAACTCCTCAGTAAAGGTCGACAGCGCGGCGTTGTTGCTGCCAGGACGGGGGTTTGAAAAGGAACTGGTTGCAGCCTGTCCGGCATTGGGGCCGCTGGTGACGACCAAATTCTCGCCATAGACCGTGCCGCGCAGGGCCTCGCGGAATTCGCCATAGCTGACGATATTCTTGATCGTCAGATTGTCCGACGCGCGCCAGGTCGTGTTGTTGATGACCTGCCATTGCTCGATCTTCTGATATGGATTGGTCAGCCCGTTCTCGCCGCTGTAGAAATCGCTGGCCCTGCTACGGTCGACCTGCGCGCAGGCCAGCTTTGTGAGTTCATTGGCGGCCGAATTGCTGCTGTTCGCCGTCCTGCGGTCGCATTCGAAGATGGTCGGAAGCGCCGAGTTGGTGTGCGACTTGCTGTACGTCGCGATGAAATAATTCTCGAGATTGGGCGTAAGGTCGGCGACAATGCTCAGTCGGCCAGCCCAGTAGTCGATGTCGTTGAAATTAGTGGGACCAAGGCCGGACCGATTCTTCATGAAGCCGTCACGGGTCTGGCGGTCCACACCAAGGCGTACACGCAGTGTATCCATCACTGGGATATTCACGACCGCCTGCACGCGGCGTAGGTCGTAATTGCCGACTGATCCCTCGACATAGCCTTCGAACTTGCCGGTGGGCTTCTGCGGCACCAGCAGCACCGCCCCGCCTGAGGTGTTGCGGCCGAACAGAGTGCCCTGCGGACCCTTCAGAACCTGCACATTGGCGAGATCGAAGAAGCTGCCGGGGCCCGCGCCGTTGCCGGTCGTTGTGCCGCCAATCGAGCGCAGCGCGGGGACATCGGCGAAATAAACGCCTACGGACGGCGCCGTGCCATTGTCCTGGTTGAAGCCGCGAATGGAGAAGCTGGTCTTCTCTGGACCGTAGCGGCTGTTGGAGGTTAGCGACGGCGTGTATTGGGCTATGTCGCCAGCCGACACGATGTTGCGGTTAGCCAGCTGCTGCTGAGAAAAAGCGGTGATCGAGATGGGAACGTCCTGCAGTCGTTCTTCGACGCGCCGGGCGGTCACGATGATGTCATTGTCTCCATCCTGCGCGTAGGCAGGTTGCCAGGCACCCGCCAGCGCGATCAGTGCGGCACCGCAGGCACCAATTTCTGTTTTCATATATCCTCCCCATAGTGACTACCGTTGCGCGGCATTGGCGCCCCGCACGTTTTTTTGTCATCGACTGGACATGCGCGTTGGCATCGCAGGCGGAGTCTTTCGGCCCTCGCGCTATGTCCGGATCGCCGGCCCTTCCTGACGATTGGGTGGGCTTTCCCTGCCGGAATTGCTCACCTCCACAGACCTAGAGAATAGTCGAGGCAGCACCACCCCATGATACTTGCGATCAATTCAATTGGACTGGAGGGAGCATTTTCCCCGCGTCTTGCCTCAGGCGCGCTGCGGCGGGGGGCTTGCCATGCGTGCCTTCTGCTGGCGAAGCTGGCCCGGCGTCACTTTGAAGCGCGCGGTGAAGCGGCGGTTGAAGGCGGCTTCCGACCGGTAGCCAACTCGCTCGGCTATCGCGGCGATCTTCAAGCGGGAATCAGTCAGCATCCGAACAGCGGTGGTCATGCGGACCTCGGTCAGCACCTCCATCGGCGTCTTGCCCACTTCCTCGCGGAAACGCGCGGCGAAGGTGGAGCGGGACATGCCCATCTTGAGCGCCAGACTGTTGATCGTCCAATCCTGGCTCGGGTGGATCTCCATCAGCTGCACAGCACTGACGACGCGCGCGGTCTGGTCGGCATTGTGGACCATGCCATGGCAGGTGGGCTGGTCGCGCATCGCGGAGATGATGGCCAAGGAAGCGGTATGACCAAATATGGGTTCGGCATGCGGGCTGCGCGCGGCATCGCCCAGGCTTTCCACCGCGATCGGGCTGCGATCGGCCGGGAGCAGCATGATGGACGGCAATATGGGAGAGTTCATGCCGCCCGGCCACCGCACATGCAGCCGTCCGCACAGCAGCCGTGCCGCCGGCTCGCCATCCCCAACCGTCGTCATGCACGGCGGATAGTGCGCGCCCTCATCGTCGGAAGGCATACGCGCGGCGAAGGTCCTGCCCGCGCCTGCACCCGCGACGATGCGGTGCGCCTGTCCTGGCAGGATGATCGCGAAATCCCCCTTGCCAAGCGTGACGGGATCGGACGCGCCGCTGCCGTGAAGGCGCAGCGATCCGTCCAGAACGGCGTACAGCATCGTCGCCCGGTCGGCATCGACTGCCAGCCCCGCATCCTGAGCGACATGAACCTGCTGCCACCATTGCCGCTCGATCTTCAGCAGGTTGAGGAATTCGGACAGGCATTCGACGATGCGGTTCATGACATCACTCCCACGACACACTGCTGCTGCTGCTGTGGCATCAAATGGTCGGCTGGCTCCGCCATGCCGGGCCGATGCGCGCATACCTGCAGCCGCTTATGCAGCCGCATCTGGCCCGGGCTCTTGCTAAAATAGCTGTGGAACCGGCGCGTGAAGGCCGAGTCAGACCGGTAGCCGACCCTTTGGCCGATCTCCGACACGGTGAGGTCGGTCTGCGCAAGCAGCGTCGCGGCTAAGTCCATGCGCAGGTCTGTCAACTTCTCTATCGGCGTCTTGCCTATGCCGGACAGGAAGCGCGCAGCGAGGGTAGAGCGCGACACGCCAACACTCTGCGCCAGAGAGTTCACGGTCCAGTCTTCGAACGGGCGGTTCTCCATCAGGCGTATGGCGCTGGCGATGGGATTGCGGACGCGCTCGGCGGCGAAGCGCCTGTGGCACATCTCGTCGGAGAGGATGGCGTTAGCAAAGGCGAGGGACGCGCAATGCGTCATGACCGCCGCCGCGCCCGTGCCCTCTGCGCTTCGCGCCAACCGCCCGACTTGCAACGGGCCGGCGCCGGCGGCGATACGAACATGAGGCGGCAGCACGGCCGGCTGGGTCTCGCCGGGCCAGCGTACCTCAAGCCGCCCACAGATCATGCGGTTGGCGGCCGGCCCCTGCCCGACGGTCAGGGTTGGCAATATGTCGATCTGCTGGATCATGCTTAGGAAGCGCATGTCCTGGACCGCGCACTGGGGTCTGGGCCGGAGGCTGTGGGGCCGGTCGGCCAGGATGAAGACCATCTCGCCCGTCCCGATGGGGATCGGCTCCGGCGTTAGGCCGGATATCGCCGCGCTGCCTTCCAGCATGGCATAAAACAGGAAGGCCCCGCTTGGCACCACGCGAAAGCCGGTGTCTGCGCTCATGGCGAGGTGGCACCAGCACTGGCTGCGCAGTTCCAGCGCGCGGATGAAGTCGGACAGCGATCCGGTCAGGGCCTGTGCGCTCCCTGCCTCACCGGGCACCAGCAGCGTCTCCGGCACCGCGTCCGGCTTCACTGGGTCGCCTGCCTGCAACGGCACCGGTGGAACAGGGGAATCGTCCAGCATCGCTTTCTCCATCCGCTCCTCATATTTTCGATATTTCGAGAACTTTTTCATGATTTCATGCTGGGCTGAGAGTCCCCCGATGTCAATCCGCTCGCGATGTCGGCGGGACGGAGAGCCTTAGGCTCGGACGGGCTGCAATGCCTCTGTCGCCTTGTCGCGCTCGGCATAGCGCCGCGCCAGCACTGCGCAGACCATCAGCTGGATCTGGTGGAACAGCATGAGGGGCAGCACGATCAGCCCCACCATCTTGGCGGAGAAGATTGCGGTGGCAATGGGCACGCCGCTGGCCATGCTCTTCTTTGATCCGCAGAAAAGGATCGTGATCTCGTCTTCGACGGGAAAGCGCATAATCCGGCTCAGGCTGCGCATCGTCCAAAGCGCAAGCAGGAGCAGGCTGAGGTCGAGTGCGCAGATCAGGATCAGGCTGCCCACCGAAACCTGCGTCCAGATGCCCGCGACGACGCCCGCGCTAAACGCGCCGTAGATAACCAGAAGGATGGCACCCCGATCGACCACCAGCGTCACGGTCCGGTGCGTCACAAGCCAGCGCCCAACAAAAGGGCGCAGTATCTGGCCGACGCAAAAGGGAAGGAAAATCTGGATGGCCAGCTGCTCCACCGCATGCGCGGAAATGCCGGCGCCATGCGTAGAGAACAGCAGCCCGGCCAACAGCGGGGTCAGCAGCACGCCGACCAGATTGGATAGGGAGGCGCAGCACAGTGCGGCGGGCACATTGCCGTTCGCGATCGAGGTGAAGGTAATGGAGGACTGCACTGTGGACGGCAGGATGCACAGAAATAGGAAGCCGTATATCAACTCGTTCGGCAATAACCCGCGAATCAACTGGGTGACGCCCAGCCCCAGCAGAGGAAACAGAAGGAAGGTGCCGGCGAAGACCAGCGCCTGCAGGCGCCAGTTGGACAGGCCCGCCCAGATCGCGGAAGGCGCCAGCCGTGCGCCGTAGAGCAGGAACAAGAGCATCACCGCGCCGTAGATGACCGCGTCGAGGACGC
Source organism: Sphingobium sp. (assembly GCA_047602685.1). Lineage (GTDB taxonomy): Bacteria > Pseudomonadota > Alphaproteobacteria > Sphingomonadales > Sphingomonadaceae > Sphingobium. Next base: position 10,031 of record JASGGS010000074.1, on the reverse strand, counting down.
CGCGCCACGCCGCCACCGTGGGGAACATCGACGCCAGCACCACCGTCAGGATGATGAGGATCATATAGGGGTCCACGCGTGCGACGAGGCGGCGAGCGGCGGAGGGTGAGATGGCTTGGGTCATCCAGTCAATCTATCTCGTGGCCATACTATTCACAGTCATGATCGATGTGATATCATTCATCACATATCATGATAAACACTGACGATATCGGCCCCGCCCTGCTCCGCGCCCTCACCGCCATCGCCGAAGCGGGTAGCTTCACAGGGGCGGCCGCCAGCCTTGGCCTGCGCCAGTCAACCGTCAGCCAGCAGATCAAGCGGCTGGAGATGCTGAGCCGCCGGCGCCTGCTTGATCGCACGACGCACCGCGTAGTGCTTACCCCCGATGGCGAAGCGCTGCTCGACCATGCCCGGCGCATCCTCGACCAGCATAATCGGCTGCACCGCCATCTGGGCGCCACGTCGCTACGCGGGCGCCTGCGCTTTGGCGCGTCGGAGGATTTTGTGCTGTCGGCGCTGCCCGACGTGCTCGCTGCATTCATGCGCCGCTTTCCGGAGGTTGATGTCGAACTGACGGCGGCGCTGAGCGAACCCCTGTATCAGGCCTATGACGCGGGCGACCTCGACATCGTCCTCGTCAAGAAGCGGCCTTCCGACGCGCGCGGGATCGTCGCCTGGAGGGAACCGGTTGCATGGGTGGGCAGCGGCGACATCCGGCTGGACCCGGCCGAGCCACTGCCGCTGCTCCTCTATCCCCCACCCAGCGTGACGCGGTGCCTCGCGCTGCAGACGCTGGATGCGGCCCGGCGGGAATGGCGCGTTGCCTTTACCAGCGGCAGCCTCAGCGGACTGCGGGCGGCGGGCAGGGCGGGAATCGGCATCATGCCGCATTCCCCCCGGCTGATGCCGCCAGGGCTGAGCGTGGTTCCGGCCTCCCAGCACCTGCCGGCCCTGCCGGAGGTCGCCTTCGCTATCATCCATCCCGGCGGTGGCAATCCGGTGCATCAGGCGCTGGCCGAGACGATCCTCGCCTGGGTGCATGCCGGCAGCCAGCCGGTAGCGAAGGGCTGGTAGAGCTTATTGCAATATGCCGAGGCCCTGCACCGCGAGGCCCAAGTCCATATCATCGCGCAGATGCTTGCGCAGCTGCCGCACCAGCAGCGTCTTAGTGTGGCGCAGCGTCCGGCGCGGCGTCTGCGCCAGCTTGTGCGCCAGTTCGCGCGCGCGCGGCAACAGCTCATCCGCCGCCAGCACCTCCGCCACCACGCCCAGCCGATGTGCTTCCTGCGCGCTGAGCCGCTCGCCGGTCAGCAGGAAGTAGCGGCCGCGATTTGGCCCCAGCAGTAGCGGCCAGATCAGCTGGGTCCCATCCCCCGGCACGACGCGCTGCGGCGCATGGGTGGTGTCGGCGAAGACGGCATGCTCGGCTGCCAGCACGATGTCGGCCATGACCGGCAGTTCGGAATGGATGAGGCAAGGGCCGTTGACCGCGCTGATGACGGGCACGGGGATGGCCAGGAAATTGTCCATCATCGCGATCGATTCGATCTGCATCCGCTCCCACATATGGGCCAAGCTGGCATCGGCCGTCTTCTCGCCTGGTTTGCGCGTTGCGATGAAGTTCGGGCCGCTGCCGGTGAAAATGACGACCTGATTCTCCGGGTCCCGCGCGATGTCGGCAAAGGCAAGGCCGAGTTCGTTGTGATGCCCCTCCAGCGTCACGCTCCACAGCGCCTCGCCGCCATCCGTATGCATGATGACTTCGAGGACGCCGTCCTCGCTCCTTTCGAAACGGATGGTGTTGTAGCGGTTCTGATAGTCGGTAAGCTGCATAATCGGGGTCCCTAACGATGATCGGATCACGTGAAGAAGGCGGCCGCGCGCTCGCCCAGCATCAGCGCGCTCGCGGCAGGGCAGCGGCGCACTACCGAAGGCATGATCGACGTGTCGACGACGCGCAGCCCATCGAGCCCGTGCACCCGGCAATATTGGTCGACCACGCCCTTCTCGGGGGAGGGGCTCATGCGGCAACTGCTGGCCATGTGGATTGATGTCCCGATGACGCTCAGGAGATGCGCATCGAGCGCCTTGTCATCCTCGATATCCGTCTGAGTCGGCCCCAGGCGCTGCACGCCAAGATCGCGATAGGCCTCGCTCTCGACAAGATGCACGGCAAGGCGAAAGGCTTCGCGCAGGCGAGCACGGTCGCGCTCCGTTTCCAGATAATGATAGCGCAGCTCCGGCTTTGCCAGGATGTCGGCACCGGTCAGCCGCATTTCGCCGCGGCTGTCATCGCGCAGCATGATCACGCTGATCGCCTGGCTCCATCCATAGCGTACATGATCGAGCATCCGGCGCGGCGACAGCGTGCCGAGCGTTGCCTTGACCGTCTTCATGCGCTGGAGGAACGGCATGCCGTGAAAGGCGCAGTAGGTGGTAGGGATGACGGACTGTATAAGGAGGAGGTCGCTCACCTCGCCTGCTGCCGCACTAGTTAGATGCAGGCCCATATGTGCCCAGGTCGTGCGCGCGGGGTCGGGCCAGGGGCTCTTCGCCTTGGCGATGCGCATCGGCAGCGTGACCGATCCATGGTCGGTGAACCGCTGGCCGACCAGCGGCAGGTCGTGATGCACGGTGATGCCGACGCGGCTGAGCTCGTCAGCCGGGCCGATGCCCGAGACCATTAGGAGCTGCGGCGATTTCACCGCGCCTGCGCTCAGCACGATCTCGCCAGCGTGAAGCGTCGTCGTCACGCCGGCGATGACGGCCTCGACACCGATCGCCCGCCGCCCGTCGAAAAGGATGCGCGTCACCGTCGTGTCAGGCTGGACCGTCAGATTGGCGCGGCCCTCTGCAGGATCGAGATAAGCGATGCCGCTGTTCACGCGCACTCCCTCTCGAGTGTTGACGGGCAGGAGGCCGACGCCGATCGATCCTGGTGCGTTCATGTCGGGATCGTCTGCATGCCCTGCGGCGCGGCAGGCATTGAGGAACGCGGTATCAAGCGGCACCAGTTCCCGGGACGCGGTGCGGCGGATCGGCATGGGGCCGAACGATCCATGCCACTGGTCGCTGATGTCGGCGTCGCTTTCCAGCTTGCGGAAATAGGGCAGCACCTGGTCATAGGACCAGACCGGATTGCCCTCATCCGCCCAGTCGTCGAAATCCTCAGGCAGGCCGCGCGTGAAGATGGTGCCGTTGAGCGCGCTTGATCCGCCCACGATCCGGCCGCGTGGCAAAGGCTGGATTGCCCCCGTAGGCATTGTCGCAGCCAAGCCCCAATTATGCGGATGGCCGGGCATCATCGCGCTCAATATGCCGCCATGCCGAATCTCTGAGGGAAGCTGACCGGCGCCGACGAAACGTGGCCCCGCCTCCAGCAGCAGCACCGATCGGCGGCCATCTTCGGAGAGGCGTGCGGCGAGCGGCGCGCCGGCCGAGCCAGCCCCGATGATTATGACGTCATAGGACCGGCTCATGCATCCACCTGGGCGGCGGCCTCTGTACTGTCCATCGCGTGTATGCGCGACAGGGCTTTTTCGGCGAGCGCTTCCAGGCCCTTACAGTCAATATCGGGGGAGAGTCCGTAGAGCGGTGAGTTGGGCTCGACGGGGTCGAACCCGGCGGTGCGCACATAGGCCTTGGCCATGAACAGCGCATGGCCGCCGATCTCCCGCCAAGCCTTTTCCACATCCTCGGTGCGATGGGTGCCGATGGAGTGGTCGAGCAAGGCATGATGCTCGGCCAGCACAATATTGTCGAAGCCCTGCTGGTGAGCATATTCGATCATGTCGAGCGCGGCAGGGTACAGCTCTTCATGGGGCGTGCCGAAGTCTGCCGAACGCAGATCTAACATCAGGACAGACCGAAACAGCATCATTTTCTCCGGTTGGAAGCAGGCGGTCCGGCGCGGCGTGACGGCGTCGGCTCATCCTCGGGTCAGGCGATCTCCTGATCCTCTACGGCCTTTGCGTTACGCGCGGCGATGTTGAGGATATCGCCCGAGGTCATGCGATGCGCCGTCGGGCCAGGCGCCTGCCCGCCGCCGAAGGATCTGGGCGTGGTGTCCACCCCATCCGCCACCGCCCGGGCCCGAAGCGCGCCGACGGTCAGATCCTCCCGGCTGAAATGCGCAAAGGGATCGAAGTCGAAAAAGCGCATGGCATTGCGATGCGTCACCTTGTCGATCTGCGCTGGGGTCAGGTGTCGGACGCCCCGCCACAGGATTTCGGGCGCCCGGGGCCAGACTGAGTCCGAATGGGGATAGTCGCACTCATAGGCGACCATATCTTCACCCACATCCTCCAGATGCTTCAGGCCGAAGGCGTCGTCGATGAAGCAGGTCAGGAAATGCTCCCGAAAGGTCTCGCTCGGCTTTTTCCTGCGGTTGGAGTGGGACCAGGCGGCATGCTGTTGGTAGGTGAAGTCCGCCCGCTCCAAGAAATAGGGGATCCAGCCGATGCCGCCCTCCGACAGGGCGATGCGCAGCGGATAGCGTTCCAGCGCCTCTAGGCTCAGCCAGTCGGCCGCGCCGATCGCTACGGTCATCGGCATGGTCGTGATCCAAGCCTCGATCGGCGTCTCCATCGACGCATGGGGGGCGGGCATGCCGTTGCCGATGTGGAGGCAGATCGTCGTGCCTTGGTCCGACACCGCCTTCCATAGCGGCTCCCAATAGGCGTTGTGAACGCTAGGCAGGCCCAGATAATTGGGGTTCTCATTGATGCACACGGCGGTGCATCCCTTGTCCGCCAGCCGTTTCACCTCGGCGACGGTCGCATCCATATCCCATGTCGGCAGCAGGCCGCAGGGGATGAAGCGGCCGGGATAGGCGCCGCACCATTCATCGATATGCCAGTCGTTATACGCGCGCAGATGGACGAGGGCGCGCGCCTTGTCCGGCGACTTCTGGAACACGCTGCCGTCGAAGGCGACGCAGCTGGCGAAGTTCAGCGATGCGGCGATGCCGTTGACGTTCATGTCGCCGATGCGCGCATGCACGTCCCAGCAGCCCCGCCGGATCTCGTCATGGGAGGTCGGCTCCATGCCATATTCCTCCGGCACGCGCCCAACCACGGCGTTCAAGCCGCTGACGGGCATCTTGCGCCCCTGGTATTGCCAGTAACTGGCGCCGTTGGTCATTCGGCCCATCTTTGGCGCGTCGGCTAGGTCGGCGACTGAGAGATGCCCCTCGAAGAGATTGGGGGGCTCGACGATATGGTCGTCCACGCTGATGATGACGAGGTCGTTCATGTCCATTGCCGGTCCCCTCACTGTCGGTGCGCAGCCTGTGCTGCCCCTTTTCGCCCCGACCTATAGGATGCACGCCGGCCGGCCCCTACGCCCACAGCTTCAATAAGATTGCCTCATCGTCCCAGCCGTCGCGGAGCCCCTGCGGCGGCCCTAATCGTATGCGGCATGAAGCATGCTAGGGAGGGCAGAAGAATGACCCGCAGACACTATCGCGTCGCGCAATGGGCGACGGGTAATATCGGACTATACACGTTGCGCGCGGTGATCGACCATCCGCGCTACGACCTTGTTGGTGTGCGCGTCTATTCCGATGCCAAAGCGGGCCGCGATGCCGGCGACCTGTGCGGCAGGCCGCCAACCGGCATTATCGCGACGCAGGATGTCGATGCGATCATCGCGGCGCGGCCCGACTGCATACTGTACATGCCAGACCGGCCAGAAATCGAAACCATGTGCCGACTCCTCGCGGCCGGCATCAACCTCGCCAGCGCGATCACCGCCTTTTGTCACCGCGACTCCATCCCCGCCGCCGACCGGCAGGCGCTGGAGGCGGCCTGCGTGCAGGGTGGGGCCTCGCTCTACTGCACGGGATCGACGCCCGGATACAGCACGGAGGTGCTGCCGCTGGCTTTCACCGCCATCATGCGCCGCATCGACTGTATCACCCAATCGGAGGCGTGCGACGTCTCCTCGCGCAACTCGCCGGAGATGCTGTTCGAGCTGCTGGGCTTCGGGCGTCGGCCGGAGGAGGTGCCGCAGCTGGGCTTCGACCCGGCGCGCAGCATCGCCCCGTCCATGCGCGCGCTGGCCGAGGCCCTCGCCCTGCCGCTGGACGCGGTGACATGTTCGCACGACTATGCGGTCGCGCGCACCGCCTTCAACGTCGCGGCGGGCCGGATCGAGGCGGGGACGATCGCCGCGATCCGCATGGAGATCTCCGGCATGCGCGGCGGCCGGGTGCTGATCCGTCGCCGAGCCACCTGGTTCCTCGGCCGCGACATCGAACCCGCGTGGGAACTGCCGGAGGTGGTGCCGGCCTGGCATTACCGGCTGGAGGGCGACGTCCCCCTCGACATCGCCGTCACCAAGCCCATCCCCGAGGCCAACTATCCGCTGGTGTCGCCGGGCCTCACCGCCAATCCGGTGCTCAACGCCATCTCCCATGTCTGCGCCGCGCCGCCTGGCATTCGCCAGACCGACGAGTTGCCGATGCTTATCGGTGACTTCGGTCAGCCTTGATGGCGGGCATCCGGCCGCCGCCATTCTTGGTGAGGATGCGCGTGGTCTGCAGCAGTCGCTCGACATGGCCGAGCAGGTCGCCCCCCTCGATCTGGGTGAAGCCGTTTAGGACGATCAGCATCAGCACCTTGCCATAAGGGTCGAAGACGGGTGCGGTGACGTTGGAGATGTTGTAGATTCTGCCCGGCTCCGGCAACAGAAATTCCCAGTCGCCGAATTCCTGCATCGCAGCGCGCACCTTCTCGCGCCGCTCCGGATTTTCGGGCTCCCCGGTCAGATACTGCAGCGCCTCGGAGGGGCGATAGCCTGGCCTCTCATAGAAGAGCACCGAATACCCCTGCGCGCGCACCAGCGCCAGTTCCTGTTCGATGCGCGCCCGGTCTAGCTTGAAGTCGTCGCTTTCAGCGCGGTCGATCCAGGCCGCGATCTGGGCAGACTCGCTCCAGGCAACGAAGGCATGGCCGACCGGCGCGATCATCGGAAAGCGGTTGCCGACGCGCAAGGACAGCGAATGGGATCCGGGCCGCCCGGCCTCCGCGACGACCATCGACTTGTCACCGATCGCCACTGTCGCCCAGCATTCCGTGCCCACCGCAGCCGCCAACTGCTCCAGTTCCGCACCGAGGATGCCGAACGCCGCGCTGTGCGCACCGACCGACAGGCCAATGGCGAACAGGGCAGGGCCCACCGAATAGGTCTTGCGCCCCGGATCGCGCGACAGATAACCCGCATCGGTCATCGACTGCAGCACCGCCATCAGCGAAGGGATGTTGACGCCGATCCCACGCGACAACTCGCTCAGGGTGAAATGAGTTTTGGGATGGCTGGCGACCCAGTCGAGCACCGCGAGCGCGCGATTGGCCGATAATGCCGGACGAACCATCGTTTCTCCCTGACAGATTGCAGTGGGCGATGCCGCAATATGGGCCGGTAGCAGGGAATACAACCGGAACCCTCTCCCGCCTTCGCGGGGGAGGGCGCAACGGCTCTAGAACTCCAGGTTCCACAAATTCCGCGCATTGGTCTCCAGTATCTGCTTGCGCACGGCATAGTCGTGCCCGCCCATCACGTCCGCCAGCTTGTTCTGAACGCCGGGATAGAGCGACGTCGGGTGCGGGAAGTCGGTCTCGAATAGCAGCCGGTCCACACCGATCGCGTCCAGCATATGCTTGGGCGCATGGTCCTCGAACCAGAAAGTCACCCAGAAATGCTGCTTGAAATATTCTTTCGGCCGCATCTTCAGCTTGCGGTTCTCGGTGGTGCGGAACTCGTCCAGCTGATGCTCCATCGCCTCCAGCACGAAGGGGACCCAGCCGATGCCGCTCTCTATCAGGCCGATCTTCAGCTTGGGATAGCGGTCGAGCAGGCCCGTCACCATGAAGTTGGACATGGTCGCGCTGGTTGCTATGCACAGCAACATGGAATGGACAGGCAGGCGCTGGTCGAACCCCATATGGTCCCAGATGGCCGAACCGACGTCGAGCGCCGCGTTGACGTGGAAGTTCAGCGGGATGCCCGTCTCGTTGCAGATGTCGAACACCTCCTCCCAAAAGGGGTTCACCTGACCATCAGGACCTAGAAAGCCCTCGGATAGGCGCTCCGGTCGGTCGGGCATGACGATGCCCTTGACGCCCAGGTCGACGATGCGGCGCATCTCCCTGTTCATCACATCCTTGTCCCAATAGGGCAGCGTTCCCATGCAGTTGATGCGCCCGCCGCTGGCCTTCATCCGGTCGGCGCACGCGGTGTTGAAGATTTCGGTGATGGTAATTGCCTGACGCTCGTCGTTCAGCGCCACCAGCGATCCCGGCTGGGTGATGCCGCCATTCTGGTAACAAATCTGCGCCCAGACCCCCATCGCATCCATCTCCGCCAAGCGCGGCTTCACGTCGTAGGATCCGGGACTGATCTCGTCATAGGTCTGGTAGGCCAGCTTACCGAGCAGCTTGTTGTGGTCCTTGCCGATCACATTGCCGCCAATGGACCCGAAGTCCCTGTCGCCGACGAACCAGCGATCGGCGCCGTTGACTCGCTTCACATGCGGCATCTTGTCCTTCATTCCGGCGGGCGCGTTGGCGGTCCACAGGTCCGGCGGCTCCGTGAAATGCGTGTCGCAGTCTACGATCTTGATGCCCTCGAACAACGGATCGACGCCGCGGCTGTTCGCCTCGAAATCGACCTCTCGGATGAAGCCGCCGGCGGTGCGGCCCTCGTCCAGCCAGTAATTGCGCGCGTCGTCGGCTGCCGCCTTCACGGCGGTCCCTGCGTTCTCGACCATAATCGTCTTCCTCGATGTGGCTATGGTGCCATGGTAGCCGCGCTGGCGCATTGCACCACAGCGCGCGGCTTCAATCTCTTTGCTCCAACGTCTGCGTCACTGCTGAAGCAGGTTCTCGCGATAGGTCGTGCCCGCATAGTCGGTACGCATCAGCCCCCGTTTCTGCAGGATGGGGACGACATGGTCGACGAAGCTGTCCATGCTGTCCGGCATTACATTGGGGCTGAAGGTGAAGCCGTAGCAGCCGGTGTCGCGCCACCAAGCCTCCAGCGTATCGGCGACATGCTCGGGCGTGCCCACGATGCGTGGGCTCATGGGAGATATGGCGAGGTCCAGCGCCATTTCCCGCACCGTAGGGCTGCGGTCCTTGGTCCAGTTCTCCACCGCTGTCATCCACCCCTGGGAGGCCTGCGTGTCCCCCGTCTCGATAGGCTGGTCGTAATCCGCTTCGGTGAAGCTGCGACCGAGTATGGCGCCCAGGCGCACGATCGCCAGGTCCAGCGGCACGCGCGCCTTCAGTTCGTCCAGCCGCTGCTCGGCCTCCGCCTCCGTGCTGGCGACATAGGGCTGTACGCCGAAGAACACGCGCGGATGTGGCCGGCCGATCGCATCCGCGGCGGCGCAAGTGTTCTCGACGTAGCTTTTCATCGCCACCTGCGGCTGCAGCGCGAAGACGGCGTCTGCATGCTTGGCGGCAAAGCGCATGCCGCGCCCCGATGCCCCCGCCTGAAAGATAAGCGGACGCCCCTGCGGCGAGCAGCGCATCACCGGCAGCGTGTTGCAGCGATAATATTGCCCCTCATAATGGACGGGCGCGATCCGCTCGGGGTCAAGATAGCGGCCCGACTCCTTGTCCATGATGATCGCGTCGGCCGGAAAGGCATCCCACAGCCGATAGGCCACCTCCATATATTCCTCCGCCTGATCGTAGCGGCTGTCATGCTCCGGCCGGGTGAGACCGAGCGCGGAGAAATCATTTTCTAGATAGCTGGTCACGACGTTCCAGGCGAGGCGCCCGCCCGAGATATTATCCACCGTGCCGAGCCGCCGCACCGCCAGAAAGGGCGGCGTGCCGACCGTTGTTAGGGTAACGGCAAAGCCCAGATGCTTCGTCACCTGTGACATCAGTGTCACGAGAATCAGCGGGTCGGCGCGCGGCAGGCTCCCCTCGGTCTGGCCATAGGGGTCCAGCGAGTTGGTCGAGATGGTGTCGGCGAAGAAGATACCGTCGAAGCGGCCCCGCTCCAGCGTTCGCGCT
>JASGGS010000073.1:0-18491 GCA_047602685.1 Sphingobium sp. | reverse complement strand
CGCCCGCCAGCAGGGTGACGTTGGTCGCGACGACCAGCCCGTGCGTGTGGAAGATCGGCAGGGCGTGCAGCAGCACGTCATCGCCGGTGAAGCGCCAATAGTCCTTCAGCGTCAGCGCGTTGGACAGCAGGTTCGCATGGCTCAGCATCGCGCCCTTGGCCCGTCCCGTCGTGCCGGAGGTGTAGAGTATGGCGGCGAGGTCCTCATCGGCGCGCGGCACCGTGTCGAACCGCCCCGGCGCGGCGTCGGCGGCGCGGCTCAGCGATCCCGTGCCGCTCTCGTCCAGATCCTCGACGCGCGGCACGCCCGCCGCCCTGGCCAGCGGCTCGATCTCCCCGCGCCTGGACGTGGCGGCGACGAACAGGGCCGGTTCCGCGTCGCGCATGAAATAGTCCAGCTCATGCGCGGTATAGGCGGTGTTGAGCGGCAGGAAGACGGCCCCGGCGCGCAGGCAGCCGAGATAGAGCATCAGCATGTCGATGCTCTTCTCCGCCTGCACGGCCACGCGGTCCCCCGGCTTCACGCCCGCCGCCGCCAGCACATGGGCATAGGCGGCCGAACGGTCGTCCAGATCGGCATAGGAGAAGCGGCCGCCATCGGCGAAGGTCGCGAAGGGGCGGTCGCGGTCGGCGGGAAAGGCTTCGCCGATGCGCGTGTAGAGATTGGTCATGCGTTGGTCGCTCCGTTCGGCAGGGGCTTCGCGGCCATCTGCCTGGCCAGCGTCCGGAAGGGCTCGCCGGTGGCGACATGGCCGCGATGGGCGAAGGCCTCATGATTCTCCTCCAGCGAGGGGAGGTCGTAGAGATAGTTGACCATCATCCCCGCGCTCTGGCGCAGGCCGTTGGCGGACCTGTCGGCCAGCCAGTTGATCCGCTCCAGCCGGGCGCCATTGCCGAGGTGGAAGCGCGCCACCGGATCGACCGGGCGGCCGGAGGGGGTGCGCGCCGACAGGAAATATTCGACCATCCGGCGCAGCAGCATGTCCCGCATCGCCTCCGCCTCCGGCCCCTCCCACCAGCGGGGGGTTCCCAGTTCGCCCGCTAGCCGCCGGTCCGGGCCGTCCAGGGCGGCCGTGTCCAGCCACGCCCGGAAGCCCGGAACGGGCGAAAGGGTCGCGAAATGCGTGAGATTGGGCAGGCTGCGCTTCAGGTCGGTGGCGACCTGCTTGATGAGGAAATGGCCGAAGGAAATGCCCTTCAGCCCGGCCTGGCAATTGCTGATCGAATAGAAGATCGCGGTGCTCGCCTCCCCGGCCTTCAGCACCGCGCGGTCCGGTTGCAGGATCGCCTGGATGGTATCCGCCAGATCCGCCGTCAGCGCCACTTCCACGAAGATCAGCGGCTCGCCGGGCAAGGCGGGGTGGAAGAAGGCGAAGCAGCGCCGGTCCTCCGGGTCCAGCCGGTTGCGCAGGTCGTGCCAGTCGGTGATGTCATGCACCGCCTCGTAGCGGATGACGCGTTCGAGGAGGCTCGCCGGGCTGTCCCACGTGATCTCGCGCATGGTCAGGAAGCCGCGGTTGAACCAGCTGGCGAAGAGATGGACGAAATCGCCATCCACCGGATCGAACAGCGCCGGGTCCTCCTTGCGGAAACGCAGCAGGTCCTCCCGCATGCGCAGCAGCATCGCCGTCGCCCCCGGCGCCAGGTTGAGGCGGCGCAGCAGTTCCTGGCGCGGCGGCTCGACGGCGCGGGCGAGGGCGGGCAGGGCGGCCGGTCCCTCCTCCTTGTAGCGCGCGACCGCGATGTCCACCCGGTCCGGGTCCGGGCCGAAGCGCGTGCCGAGCAGGCGCAGGAACGCCGCCCGATCCTCCGCGCCCGCATCGGCATAGGTGGCGAGGAGGTCGCTGGCTATGGCCACGCCGGAGGCCTCCCCCCGGCCGGACATGAGCGCGAGCGCCAGCCCCTCCAGCATCGCCGCGTCGCCCGCCTTGCCCTCGCTGGGCAGGTCCAGCGATTTGAGCAGGCCGTATTTCTCCAGCAAGGCCCTGCCCTGCCGCGAAAAACCGGAGAACAGGCTCGACAAGGAAACCGCTCTGGACATGCAGGCCCTCCTCGACTCATGACGGCGCTGGCGCCTGGGCGCGCCTATTATCTCAGGCCGCGGCCCCGACCGCCAGCCGCTTCCCCGCTTTCGCCCAGCCATGGCGGCGCAACGCGATCCGGACGGCGTTCTTCGTCGGCGGGATCGGCGCCGGGCGGCTGGAACGGGAAGGCGCCATGCGGCGGGATCATCCGCGCTTGGCGCGGCAGGGCAATCCCCCCCGGCCGTCCCGATCAGCGCGACGGCGCGCGGGCGGAGCCGGCAACCGTGCAAATCCAGCCCGCCACGGCGCATCCGCCCAGCCAGATGAAAAAGGCGGCGGCATCGCCGAGCGCGATGGCGACGATCCCGGGGACGGACGCCAGCGCGGCCAGCAGGCGGCGCTGCGTCTGGCCCTGGCCCTTGCCGGACAGCCGCGCGCTGCGCCGCCGCTTCGGATCGCCCCTGTAGAGCAGGAAGAGGAGGATGGCGGAGAAAGCGATGGCCGCGAGCGTGGACAGGCCCATTATTCGGCCGCCTGCAACGACAGAGGCGCATCCCGTCCGGACCGCTCGCCGCGCAAGCGCCAGATCGCCCAGGCCCCCGCCGCGGCGAAGGCGATGTCCAGCGCGACGATGATCGGCTGCTCTGCCGCCAGCGCCGTCCCCCATCCCGGCGCGCCGGTGAGCAGGCGCAGGGGCGGCAGGAGAAGCAGCAGCAGGCCGGTCCCGAACTGGAGCCACCGCCCCAGGCTGGCGACCGACGGAGCGGCAAGGCCTGCTATTATGGCCAATGCCGAGCCGATCAGGAAACCGGCGGGCGTCCACCAGAGGGCGGTGCCGCGCGGCATGGCGAGGAGAAAGGCGGCGGCGGAAGCGGCAAGCGCCAGGGGCAGACCCAGCCCGACCACCGCCGTCATGCGTTCCAGCCAATCGAGCGAGCGCGGGCCGTCCTGCCGCCGGACCAGCCAGAGGCGCAGGCCCGTATAGGTGACATAGCACATGGCGAAACCCAGTCCGAACCAGATCGCCTTGGACAATATCCCCGCGAAATTCCCGAAATGCAGGGGCGACATGATGGCCGCCAATGTTCCGCCCGCCGAGGGGCGCGGCCCGATCAACGGCTTGACCTGCTCGAAATCGGCGGTCGCGCCGTTGTAGAGCAGGGTCATCGGCTCGATCGACCGGCTCCTGGGCGGGTGATAGGTCGTCACCTTCGAATCGGCGCGGCCGAAATGCTCGATGGCGATGAAGGTCGGGACCGTGCCGGCGCGGCCGATCGCGTCGCTGGTGATCCGGTCGAAATTGCCGATGCCGACAATGCGCGCATCCGGCTTGCCGGGATTGCCGAACACGGCCTCCTGAAGCGCCTGCACATTGCCGCCAAATGCCGCCATCGCGACGATCGGCACGCCGATCGTGCCGAAGAAGGAGAAGAAGCTGCCCGTGAAGGCGAGGATGAAGGCGAAGGGCAGGCTCCATGTTCCCGCGACGCTGTGCTTGTCGCGGTTGACGAGCACGGGGCTGGCGTCGCGGCGCAGGGTGAAGATGTCCTTGAACAGATGGCGATGGATCAGCAGGCCGGAAATCGCCGCGACCAGCATGGAGAGGCCGAGAATGCCGGTGAGGATCAGGCCCCAGGGATTGGGGACGTGCAGCCGGACATGGGTATCGACCAGAAAGGCGCTGAGCGCATTGTCGTTGCGCGGCCCGAACACCTCCTCGCCGGTGCCGGCGCGTTCGTCGGTCACGCGGCCATCCTTGTCCACCGCATAGAAGACGCCGCGGGATATCAGCTCGCCCGCTTCCATCTCGTGCCGGTGGAAGAAGACGCCGAGTCCGCCGTCGCCGACCTCGAACAGGTCCACATCCTCATGATATTTTGCGGGCGTGCGGGCGCCCAGCGTCCGCAAGGTGTTCGACACGGGCTGTTCGAAGGCGGACCGGGTGGACACATGGCCCGCCGACCAGATGCCGATCTCCTCCGCGAACACCGCCGCCGTGCCGGTGAGGACCACCGCATAGAGCAGCAGGCCGAGCAATATGCCCGACCAGCCATGCACCGCGACCATCGCCTTGGTTTCTTCCTTGGGCAGGTGGATCATGGATGCGCCTCCACGCTTGCGGGCCGTCCTTCGAGGAATTTATGCGCGACAAGCCCAGCATGGACCACAAACAGGCCGAAGGCAACGAGCGCGACGCGGGCCAGCCGCCGGTCGAGGCAGGCATGGAAGAACAGCCCGGCCCACAGGAGCGGCACCAGCACGAGCGGCAGCACCAGATTGTCGATCCCCGCCGCACCGCCCGGCAGCCAGAGCGCCATGCCCGCCATCATGACGAGCGCGACGATCACGGCCCCGGGCCCTGCGAGCGCGATGCGGACCCAATGGCGCGATCGTGGCGACATGCCCGGCCTCAATATTTCAGGGTGACGGTGCCGAGGATGGTGCGCGGCGCGCCGTAATTGCCCTGATCATAATTGAGCGCCCGCAGATATTTCACATTTGTGAGGTTTCTCAGATTCGCGCTGACCGACAGGTTTTCGGTGATGCTGTATTTTGCGAGAAGATCGACCAGGGCATAGCCGCTCTGCTCCAGCCGCAGAAGCTGACCATTGGGCAGCAAGGTTCCGGCAACGGTGGATGTCCGGCCGGGCAGCAGGAAGATGCGGCTCTGATACTGAAGCGAGGCGCCGAGCTTCAGGGCGGAAAGCGAAGGCGGCGAGTAGGTCAGGTTGAGGCGGCCGGTCGTGCGGGGGACGAAAGTGCGTTCCACCCGGTCATTGTCGCCGCGAATTCGCATGAGGGTGAGGCCGCCAGTGGCCTGAAGCCCCGGAACGACCTGGCCGCCGAAATCGAACTCGATACCTTGCGACTTGGCATCCACGCCGCGATAGGTCTGGATCAGAACCCCATCCGAGTTGGTGTAATCGCCGCCGTCACGTTCCGCCGTGTTCTTCTGCCGGGCCTGGAACAGGGCGATGCTTGCGTTCAGTCGGCCATCATACCATTCGCCCTTCAGACCGCCCTCGATATTGTCGCCCGTGATCGGTTCGAGGAGGGTGCGTGAGGCAGAGGCCTCGGTCTGCGGCCGGAAAATGGTCGAATAGCTCGCATAGGCGCTGATATTGGACGTCAGGTCGAAGGTGGCGCCCACGAACGGCAGGAAGCGGCTCCGGTCATAGTCCATCAGCGTGCCGTAGGAATAGCCGCTGCTGGTGGCATGAGTGTAGTTGCCGCCCACCATGATCTTCAACGGATCGGCGAGATGCAGGCGCAACAGTCCGTATACGGACTCGCGTTTCGAATGGGTGCTGAGGCCCAGGGTGAAAGTATTCACATAGGGCGCAAAGGTGGGCGTCGGGAAACTGCCGTCGAGGAACGCCGCGAGTGAAATAACGTCGCCCGTCGCGGCGCCTGAGGCCTGCGAATAGTCCTGCACGCTGTGGTTCACGCCCAGCATCACATCGTGCTGGCGACCGAACAGCGAAACCTTGCCCGCCGCATAGGCGTCGACAGTCAGATTGAGCGTCTTGCCGCGGTACGCGGCGGGGAAGGCATAGATGCCGTCGTTGGTGGGGCTGGCGGGAGTGCCCCATGCATAGAGCAGCTTGTCCTCTTCCGAGATCGAGCGGCGATTGACGGTCAGCTTGGCATGCCAGTCCTCGTTGAAATGATGGGTGAGGTCGCCAAAGATCTGCCGGTCGATCACATGCCATCCGGCCCATGACGGACCGCTATTGGCAGAGCGCGGAAGGTCGATGCGCGTCCCGTCGGCATAATAGATGGGCACGGCGCCCCACATGGCGCCCCGGCTCTGGTGATCCTGATGATGATAGCCGAGGCTCAGGGTCGTATCGGGGCCGAGATCGGCCTCGACAATGCCATAGCCGGTCCAGCGGCGCAGATGATAGCGGTCCAGATGGCTGTCGCTGTCGTCGTAGACGCCCACGGCACGGGCCCGGACGCTGCCGTCCCTCGTAATAGGCACGCTGACGTCGCCGTCGAGGCGCAGGGCGTTGAACGAGCCATATTGGGCATTGGCCGTCACCTGCAATTCCTTGCGCGGGCGCTTGCGGATGAAGTTGACCACGGCGGAAGGATTGCCGGTGGAGGAAAGAAGACCGGGCGCACCGCGCACCACATCGATATGGTCATAGACGGCTGTGTCGATGGAACCGGTCTGCACCGTGAAGGCGAAGGGCAGGCCGATGCCGTCGATCTGGAAGGTCTGGATGTCGAAACCGCGCGCGGAATAATAGATGCGATCGGTTTCCTGGGCCTGCACGGTCACACCGGGAGCCGTGGCGAGCAGGGCATTGATGTCGTTGAGCTTGAAATCCTCGATCTGGGCGCGGGTCACGACGCTCACCGACTGGGGAGTCTCGCGCTGCGAGAGAGGGAAGCGCCCCGTCGTCGTCTGCTTCTTCACCGCATAATCGTCCTGCCGGTCGGTACGCTGCCCGGTGACGATGATGTCATCGGCGTTGCGGTCCGCCGCGGCGTCGGCGGGCTGGGTCGAGGCGGCAGCGGCGGCGAGGAGCGATAGCAATGCAGACATTGTGGAGGCGATCCCGTTCTAAGATGTTTGAAGCTCCCATATCCGCGAAACGACATGATGCAAGTCATTATCAATAGCGGTTACAGGGATATCCGCAAACTGTGTCCCGGCAGACACACCTGCGCGAAGGCCGCGAAAGGGGAGCATCCGGACGCGTCGGTTCCGGGGGCCGTATAAGGGGGCGGCAAATCGCGCCGTTGCTGCCTGCCGACAAGCCATCACGCTATCCGGCACTCCCGGCCCAGCCCAATGCCTTGCGGGACCTGAGGATAGTCTTCCCTCGCCAACGAAATGCGGAATTTCCAATAAGGGGATTGAGCATAACTTGTTGGCTGGCGGCGCCCCCTTCACGATATCCCGCTACCCGTAGCTTTGCCATGGGAGCATTTCGGTGGAAGGACCGGCATCGGCTCTTTCCGTCCGGAAGGGCATCCCGCATATCGTCCTTGCGTCGCTCTGCCTGTTGCCGCCCGGATTGGCACGGGCGCAGCGCGTGGACGACAATCCCACCCTGCTGGCGGACGATGCCTTTGGCGCGGCCATCGGCAATGAGCGCGTGGGCCTTTATCGCGGATGGGACGTGCGGGGCTTTTCCGCCGTCACGGCGGGCAATATCCGGCTGGACGGCCTCTATATCGACAGGCCCGCCGAGTTTTCCGAGCGGCTCGTCGCCAATGAGACGATCCGCGTGGGCATCACCGCGCAGAATTATCTGTTCGTCGCGCCCACGGGAGTGGACGAGTTCCGCCTGCGCCGCGCGGGCGGCAAGCCCTTGCTGAGCGCCGTCGCCAGCTATAGCGACATCGGCGTTTCCCGGCTGGAATTCGACGGACAAGTTCCGCTGAACGACCGGCTGAGCCTTGCCGCCGGCGCTGGCTTCAACCACATGGTCTATACCAGCGGGGCGACGGGCAATTTCGCGTCCTACGCGCTGCGGGCGCGCTGGCAGCCCCTGCCGGGCGTCGAGATCAGTCCCTTCTGGGGCCGTGCGGACAGCTATGACAGGCAGTCCAGTCCGACCTTCGTGACCGCCGGTCCCTTTGTGCCGACGGGCCTGCGCACGGGAACCTATGTCGGGCCGGAATGGGTCGGGCAGCGGCTGACCGCAACCAATTTCGGGCTGATCGGCAAGGCGCGCATCGGCCCGGAATGGGCGGCGGCGCTGGGCCTGTTCCGGTCGGTCAACGATATGCCGCGCAATTATACCCTGCTGCTGCGCGACCTGACGCCGGATGGGCGGGCGGCGCGGCGGATCATTGCCGACCCGCCCCAGTTCGCGGGATCGACCAGCGGGGAATTGCGCGTGGAACGAGCCTTTCGCGACGGCAGGCGGGCGCATCTGCTGTTCCTGTCGCTGCGCGGCCGGGATCGCATCTCGCTCTATGGCGGCAGCGCCATGGCCGATTATCCGCGGGGCGACGTCAACGCGCTCATGGATGTGGAGGCGCCGCGCTTCGCCTTTGGCGAACGCAACCGCGAGCATGTCCGGCAATTGACGCCCGGCATCGCCTATGAGCTGCGCTGGAAGGGCATCGGGTCGCTGGGACTGGGCGTACAGCGCAGCCTCTATCGCAAGTCGGTATATGTGCCGGGCGTCGCCACCACATCGACGCGCGACGATGGCTGGCTCTACAATGCCAGCCTTGCGCTGGACATCTCATCCGGGCTGGCCTTCTATGCCAGTGCCAGCAGCGGGCTGGAGGAAAGCGGCATAGCGCCGGAGAGCGCGGCCAACCGGCGCGAAGTCCTGCCCGCCATCCATACGAAGCAGGTGGACGCGGGCATGCGCGTCGTGCTTCCGGCCGGGCTGCGGCTGGTCGCCGGGCTGTTCGACGTGCGCAAGCCCTATTTCGCGGTCGACGGTGCCAATGTCTATGCGGAGGCCGGACGCATCCGGCATCGCGGGGCGGAGATCAGCCTGTCCGGCGCGCCCGCCGCCGGGCTCAATATCGTCGCGGGCGCGGTGCTGATGGACCCGACGGTTTCAGGGCCGCAAGTGGACGCGGGCATTCTGGGCCGCCGGTCGCTGGGCGATACCGGGCGCGTGATCACGGTCAGCGCCAATTACTCGCCGCCCGCGCTGCCGAAGCTGGCCCTCGGCGTGAATGCCTATCATCATGGATCGCGCACCGCGAACATCCTGAACCTGTCCTCGGTTCCTGCCGCGACCCTCATCGACCTGAGCGCCCGCTACCGGCTCCGGATCGCGGGCAAGCCCGCGCTGCTCAGGGTGCAGATCAACAATGTCACCGACAGGATCGACCTGTCGGTGCAGGGGCATAACAGCTTCGGCTTCAATACCCTGCGCTCCTTCGCCCTGTTCCTGACCGTGGACGCCTGAACCGGCCGGGACAGGGCGTGCCCGGCCGGTTCACATCCTTCGGGGATCAGAGATCGCGCCAGAGCGGCTCGTCGTCGATCAGCACGCGCTCCAGCTTGCGCGGATAATCGCCATAATTGTGGATGGCGCGATGGACCGCCGCCCGATTGTCCCAGAATGCGATGGAACCCGGCCGCCATTTGAAGCGGACCTGATATTCGGGCTTGCGATACCGGTCGAGGATGAGCTGGAGCACCTCGCGATTTTCCGTGTCGCTGAGGCCCAGTATCTGCGGATGCTTGCCGAAATCCACCCACAGGATCTTCTCGCCCGTCTCCCGATGCGTGCGGACGATGGGGTGGGCGACGAGCGGATATTCATGGCCCTGGCGCTTCAGCGAGCCGCTGAAGTCCACGACCGCATGCAGCCCTTCCAGACGCTGCTTCACATCTTCGGGCAGTTCGCGATAGGCAAGGGCCGCATCGACCCAGATCGTGTCGCCGCCCACGGGAGGGAGGTCCACGGCGCGCAGGACCGCGCCCCAGCTGGGCACCAGGCGCCAGTTGGTGTCCGAATGATAGCCGTCGCGGATTTCGCCTTCCCGCTTCTCGCTCTCATAGAATTGCCGCTGCTCGGCATCCGCGACGATCAGGTGAAGCCCCGATTCACCGTCGACGTCGATGAGCCGGTTGGCGGCATAGGGCGGCGTGTAGAGCGGGCCGAAACGCTTGGCGAAATCCAGATGCTGCCTGCGGTCGATCGTCTGGTCGCGGAAGAACAGCACCTTATATTTCAGAAGCGCGGCCCTGATCTCGTCGCGCTGCTCGTCCGAGAGCGGTATGCGAAGGTCGATGCCGTTGATCTCCGCGCCGATGGTCGGTTCCAGCGGAGCAATGTCGAGCCTGGCGGCGCTTTCGCGCTCCAGCCGTGCAGCCGTAGCCATGAAGTCTTCCTCCTATGATGGTCTTTCTCTGACAGGAGAACGGGCAGCCGCCACCCTGCCCATCGAGATTGCGTCCTCGGGAAAGCCATCACAATCAAGTAATGGGCCAGCGCTATCAAGAAGAACTGATGCATGCACGCGCTGGAGCCGGGGCAATCAAGAAATGCTCAAGCGCGGGCCTGCGCCTTTCATTGGTTGTCCGCGACGGCGCCCTCTACAGGGACCGGATAGTCGCATGCGCCAAAGACAGGATATCGTGTCGAATGCAAAAGGCCCTCCTCATCCTCTCGGCCATGGCGGCGGCGCTGTCCACCGCCATGGCGGCATCGAATGGAGGGGACGCCAGAAAACGGCCGGAATCGCCATTGCCGCTCCAGGAATTCATGGGCCATGTCCTCCAGCGCAATGCGGAGCAGCTCTGGCGGTGGACCGCCTATGAGATCGACGAGAAGGGCGAGCGTTCCGGGAGGCCCACGAACGACCATGAATGGGAAGATGCGGAAAGCGACGCGCTGACGATCCAGCAGCTTACCTATGTGCTGGAGCAGTCCACCCTCAGGCCCGACGACAAGCGGTGGGACGATCATCTCGAAGCCCTTCGCAGGGCCGCGACGGCAAGTGCCGACGCCGCGGAACGAAAGGATTATGAGGCGCTGGAGAAAGCGGGCAACGACCTCAACGACCAATGCGTCGCCTGCCACCTGACCTTCGCGCCCGAACTGGAGACGCCGCCGTCATGAGCGTGTCCCTCACTGTCCTCGCCCCGTTCGATGCGGCGGCGGGATGTCCCGGCGCCTCGATGCGCGCCATACTGACCAATGCCCGGGGGAGGGGTGCGGCGGAACCATGTTCAACCGGATTTTGACCGGATTTGCCCATTGGCTGGGCGAGACCCCGTTGACCGCGCTGGTCGCCGGGCACTTCTGGATCGTGCCTGCGCTCCAGACGATCCATATATTGGCGGTCGCGGCGGTCCTCGTCAGCGTGCTGCTCATCAACTTGCGCGTCCTCGGCCTGATCGACGGCGGGCAGCCGGTCACGGCCGTGCTGGACCGCTTCCTGCGTCCAACCGGCATCGGCGTGCTGGTGCTGGCGGCGACCGGCCTGCTGCTCATCGCCGGAGAGCCGACGCGCGCGATCTTTCGTACGCTGTTCTGGGTCAAGATGGCGCTGATCGTGACCGCCTTCGCCCTCACATGGTCGCATCGCGCCGCCTTTGCCCCGGCAGGTCCCGGCGCGGCCGCCACCCCGGCGCGCCGGGCGATCGCGCTGGCCGCGCTGGCCGCCTGGCTGGCCGTCATCGTCGCGGGCCGCTGGATCGCCTATGTGGAAGCCTGGCCGGGAGCCCCCGAATGAGTCTAGAGGATTTCGCTTTCCGTCTTTCCGAGACGTCGCTGTCCATCGCATTGACGGACTCGGAATGGGCCTTTCCCACGCTGGAATCGGTGCATGTCATCGCGCTGACGCTGGTGGTGGGATCGATCGCCGTCGTCGACCTGCGCCTGCTGGGGATCGCGGCGCGGGAGCGCAGCCCGCGCGACCTGATCGCCACTTTGCTGCCGGTGACATGGATAGCCTTCGCCATTGCCCTGGTCACGGGCGTGCTGATGTTCGTCGCCAATCCGATAAGCTATGCGGCCAATATCTTCTTCCGGGTGAAACTGGGTCTGTTGCTGCTGGCAGGATTGAACATGGCGCTGTTCCACCTCTTCTCGCATCGCCAGCTGGATCGTGAAGGCGCGCTCGGCCCGCGCCTGTCGGGCGCGGCTTCCCTCAGCCTCTGGATCGCCATCGTCGCGGTGGGGCGCTGGATCGGCTTCACCCTCTGACATGAAAAAGGGAGGGGGGAGCAGCCGCCCGCCTCCCTCCCTATGGCGCCGGAACCGAAGCTCAGGGTTTCTTTTCGATATCGATAAGCCGTGCCTGGAGGACCTGTCCGGTGTCGAGCAGCGTCGCCTTGCGGAAACCGCCGCCGCGCTGTCCGTCACGCAGCGGGTTCACCTCGACCAGCACCTTGTCGCCCGGCTTGAACGAACGGCGGTTCCAGCCCAGCCGGGTGAGATTGCCGGGACTGGTCAGCTCGACGGCCCAAAGCTCGGGCGCGCTGCCGCTGCCTTCCGCCAGCACGAAGAGCGAGACATGCGGATTGACCCAGCGGAACTCCTTCACGGTCCCCTTGAGCGCCCGTGTCCTGGCCTGATCGAACATGGCGAAGCTGTGATGCGCATCCGCATGCGATGAAATGAACGGCCCCGCCGCCGCCGTGGCGGCGATGCCCGCCAGGACGGCAAGGTGCCTGACGGCCCTGGTCCCGGCCCTCTTCACTGGCCGGGCCGGGGCAGGACATTCCCGTCCTGCTGATGCGTCGGAACGTAGATCGAATTGCCCCACTTGTCGGTCCCTTCCTCAAAGTCGCCCTGACGGCATACGCCCTCGACAATCTCGTAACTGCGCTCGCGGCGGCGATGATAGAGGCGCGTGGTCGTCCAGGGCCGCGTCAATATATGCGGCGCGGTGATCTCCAGATCGAAGGCCAGCGTATCCGGAGCGGTCAGATGGATGTGCTGCTTCACCGTCATGTCGCCATTGCTGGGAATGCCCACGGCCTCGCTCACCGCCAGATAGGCCTGCGGCAATATGCCCTTTGTCTCGACGACCAGCGTGTCGCCTTCCCAATGGCCCACGGAATAGCCGTGAAAGCTCGGATCGGGATCTTCCGGCAGCTTGCGCCCGTCGGTCCAGATGCGGAGCAGGCGGTTGCCGTCGGATTCGCCGAGGATCGTCACACGGCCCGGCGTGAACAGGATTTCCAGGGCATTGTGCGTGATGAGGATGAAGGTCGGCAGGCCGTGGGGCAGGCAATCGACCAGAATTCCCTTGGGACGCCCCGCCTTCTCCTCCGCGGCCCAATGATCGACCTGCTGCTGGATTTCGGGCTTCCAGGGCACCGGATTGGTCTTGATCTGGGCATTCTGGTCGCTGATATCCGGAGACCAGGTGCCGCTCCAGTCGGGAAGGCGCCCAAGCGCGGTCCAGTCCGCGGGGCGGGGCGCGGGCACGATGGGATCGGCGCCCGGCTGCGCGGGGACGGGAGAGGCCAGGGCGAGCGCGAAAAGGGGGAGCGGCATCAAGATCCGCATGGCGACGTTCTTCATTTCGGCGGCTGCGCGCCGGGAATGGCGCCCACGGCCAGCACCTTGCCGCTGTCGACGAAGGTCAGCTTCTTGAACTGGCCGGAACGGCGGCCGTCGCGGATCGGATTGATATCCACCCGAACGCGGTCGCCGGGCTTCACGGCGGTGCGCGACCAGCCCATCTTCGCGAGATTGCCGGGGCTGGTCGGCAGTTCCAGCGACCATAGGCCAGGTTCGTAGGAGGCGACCTTGCCCGCCTCGATCCACAGGATCGCGTGGGGCGCGGTCCACTGCAATATCTTCACCGTGCCCTCGAAGTTCAGAGGCTTGGAGGGATCGAACATCGCAAAGCTGTGATGCGCGGCGATGGGAGCGGGAAAGGTGGCCGCCGCGGCGAGGGCGGCGGCGATCGTCAGGATGGTGCGTTTCATGTCTGTCCTCGGCGCCGCGTCATGGCACGGACGGCTGGTCGGGCGGCACCGGCGCGCCGCCCGCATCCTTTGGAATGGGGGAGAAGACGGCATTGCCCTTGCCATCCACATCGTCGAAGAAATCTCCCTGCCGGCAGGAGGATTCGACGGGATCGTAGGTCCGCTCGCGGTGGCGGGTGAAGATGCGGGTGGAATGCCATGGACGGGTCAGCACCTTCGGCGCGTGGACGGTGATGTCCCAGCGCAGGCTGTTCGCATCGACCAGCGTCAGCCGCTCCTCCACATGCATGTCGCCATTATTGGGCAGGCCGACGCCCTGTCCCATCGGGATGAACACCTGGGGCAGGATGCCGATCGTATCGATGACGAGGGCATTTTTCTCCCACCGGCCGACGGAATGGCCGCTGAAGGTCGGGTCCGGATCGTCGGGATGACCGCGACCGTCGGTCCAGACGCGGCGCAGGCGGTTGCCGTCAAATTCGCCGAGGATCGTCACGCGGCCCGGCGTGACGAGGAATTCGACCGAATTGAGCGTCTGGGTGACCGAGCTGGGCAGTCCCTCCGGCAAGCAGTTGGTGTAGATATTCTGCGGGGTCCCTTCCGCCTCCAGCTTCTGGAGCGCCGCGATCTCCGCGGCTTTCGCGGGCGTCCAGGGCGGGCCGGTCGTGCTGCCCGGCGGAAATCTGTCAATGGGGCCGGGCGCCCACACGCCGGACAGGTCCGGCAGGTTCGCGATGGCGGCCCAGTCGCGCGCCGTCGGGGCCGGATTGACGGCTTGCGCGCCGTCGGCGGCAGGAGGCTGCGCCGACAGGACCGTCGCCGCCGCGACGCATAGGAAAGTGGCCGGGGCACATCTGAGAATGCTCATGGGATCTATCGACATTCCCGGTGAAATGGACTGGCATGAAAGGGTTGACGGTCTGCTGTTAGCCGGTCCGAAGCGCGGAATCTCTTGAGTTTCTGAAATAGTCTTAGGATTTTCGCCTCAACTCGCCGCCATGGCTGGCGGCAGCCTGAAACTATCAAGCTTTCTCATCCGTCGAGGGCGGGAACTTGTTTGTTTCTCCGCCGGAGCGCCCATAGCCTCATGACGTCCCGCGCGAACGGCGAGCGCCCCAGGACATGCGGACGCCGGGCGACGCCGCTCCCATCCCATTGAGAGAAGGATATCCCATGCCCGTGCAGTTTATTGGCGCCATCGGTTCCGGCGGCGGTTCGGAAAGCCGCGTGTCGCAGGGTCCCGTCATCGACAAGAGCTATCTGGGCGCCATCGCCCGCGCGCATGAGGCGGTGGGCTTCGACCGGGTTCTGATCGGCTATTTCAGCGCCGCGCCCGACGGTTTCCAGATCGCCGCCTATGTCGCGCAGCAGACGGAGAGGCTCAACATCCTCCTCGCCCACCGCCCCGGTTTCGTGGCGCCGACGCTGGCGGCGCGGCAGCTTGCGACGCTCGATCATTTCAGCGACGGACGGCTGGCGGTCCATATCATCACGGGCGGTTCCGATCCGGAGCAGCAGCGCGACGGCGACTTCCTGACCAAGGCGGAACGCTATGCCCGCACGGACGATTATCTGGACGTCGTGCGCAAGACATGGACGTCCGCCGCGCCCTTCGACCATGACGGCCCCTATTATCGGGTGCGCGACAGCTTCTCCGCCGTGAAGCCGGTCCAGCAGCCGCATCTTCCGGTCTATTTCGGCGGATCGTCGGACGAGGCGATAGAGGTGGCCGGACGGCATGCCGATGTCTTCGCGCTGTGGGGCGAAACATTGGAGCAGACGGCCGAGACCATCGCCAGGGTAAGGGCTTCGGCCGCGAAACATGGTCGCGAACAGGAGATCGGCTTCAGTCTTTCGCTCCGCCCCGTGCTCGGCCGCACGGAAGAGGATGCCTGGGCGCGCGCCGACCGTATCCTGGCGGCGGCGAAGGCGCTGCGCGAAGGCGGGGCCAGCCGCAAGCACGGCATTTTCCGCAGCGCCGACGGCAGCATACCCAATGTCGGCTCCCGGCGCCTGCTGGAGGCAGCCGCGGGCGGACGCGTGCGCGACAAGCGGCTCTGGACGGAAATCGCCGCGCTCACCGGCGCATCGGGCAATTCCACCGGCCTTGTCGGCACGCCCGAACAGGTCGCGGAAAGCCTGCTCGACTATTATGATCTCGGCATCACCACTTTCCTGATCCGGGGGTTCGATCCGTTCGAGGATGTGCTCGACTATGGCGGGAACCTCATTCCCCTCGTCCGTGCCGCCGTCGCGGAGCGCGACGGGGTTCGCATCGCGGCGGAATGACGACGCGGCGCGGCCTGCTGGGGGCGCTATCGGCTGTCGCCGCCCTGGCCGGCTTTCCCGGAAAGCGCCAGGGCGCGGCCGTCGCCGCCGGTATCGCGCATGTCCGGCCCGCGGGGGAAAATGACCTTCCCCGCATGGTCGACCTGATCGAGGCGCGGCGCCGCGACTATCAACGCTACGAACCCCGTTTTTGGCGCAAGGCGGACGACAGCGCCGCGAAGACTCTGCCCTTCTTCCGCACATTGCTCTCCGACCCGCGCGCGACCGCGCTGGTTGCGGAAGGCGGGGAAGGGAGGCCGCTCTCCGCCTTTCTCATTGCGGTCGAAACGCCGGCGCCGCCCGTCTACGCACCCGGAGGGCCGACGATTCTGGTCGATGATTTCGCGGTGGCGGACCCGGCGCTCTGGCCGACCGCCGGGCGGGCCTTGCTCGATGCCCTGCGGCAGCTTGGGCAGGGGAAGGGCTGGGGCCAGATCGTCGTGGTCAGCGCCCGGCGCGACGCCGCCAAGCAGGCATTGCTGCGCGACTGGAACCTGTCGCTTGCATCGACATGGTGGACGGGGCCTTTCTGACCGGTCTTCAGGGTCGCCGGTATGACGCCCAGTGACGGCCCATGATTATTCCCAATGCGTGCTGGTAATATTTCATCCGGCCGCCGGAATTCGGCTCTTTCGGCTCCGATCGTATGAGAGGTCTTCATCGGTCACGTAAAACTTATCGTTTAAATAGCGCCAATTCGTCGCGGATAACCGCCGGACGCTTTCCGTGCAGGACCATCATGTCGATTGATGACGATCCGATAGGGGACATCCCCGATCATCCCGACCGCCGCACCGCTCTTGCCCTGCTGGGCGGCGGCGCGGTCGCGGCCCTGGGCGGAGGGGCCTGGCTCCTCTCGCGCGGCGCGGGAGCACGGGCCGGAGAGGCCGTCAATGCCGATGCCGGGCCGCCGCGCAGGGGCGGCGAGCTGGTCTTCGCCTTTGACGGGGGCGGCGGATCGCGTTTCCTCTTCGATCCGCATAAATCGGGCTATGCGCCGCATAACCGGGTCATGCGCGCGGTGTTCGACAATCTCACGGTGTTGAACGAGGACGAATCCGTCGGTCCCTGGCTTGCCCAAGGCTGGGACGTGTCGCCGGACGGGCGGACCTATGTCTTCCGCTTGCGGCCGGGCGTGGTCTTCCATGACGGAACGCCGTTCGACGCCGCCGCCGTCAAGGCCAATTTCGAGCGGCTGGCCGATCCCGAAAATGCGCTCTATTCACGGCAGGATATCGGCCGGTTCACGGGCGGGCGGATCATCGATCCGCTGACGGTGGAGCTGAATTTCGCCGAACCCTTCGTGCCGCTGCTGCGCAATCTCAGCATGACCAAGCTGGCGATGGTCTCGCCCGTGGCGGCCGCGAAGGGGAATGCGGAATTCGCCCTGCGCCCGGTGGGCAGCGGGCCGTTCATCTTCGACGGCATGACGCCCGGCACCGAGATTCGGCTGAAACGCAATCCCGCCTATGACTGGCCGCCGTCCAATGTGGCGGGCCATGGCGCGGCATGGCTGGACCGCCTCACCTTCCGCAACGTGCCGGAGGAAGCGACGCGGGTCGCGGTGACGCAAAGCGGGCAGGCGCTGGGATCGGACCTCGTGCCCCCGCAGAACATGGCGGTGTTCAAGGGCGACCCGACCTTCCGCTTCCTCGAAAAGGAATTGCTGGAAACCAATTATTCCCTCGTCCTCAACGTCACCCGGCCGCCATGGGACGATGTGGATATTCGCCGCGCCGTGCGGCAGGCGATCAACGTCGACGCGATCGTGAAGGCCATTTATCTGGGCGTTTTCCCGCGCGCCTGGTCGTCCCTGTCCCCTTCCATGTTCGCCTCCGCCGAGCAGGCGCTGAAAGGAAGCTGGGCTTTCGATCCCGAAGGCGCCGCGCGCATCCTGGAGGCGAAGGGATGGCGTCCCGGGCCGGACGGAATACGCGTCAGGGATGGGCGGAGGCTGACGATCAGCTTCCTGGATTCGCAGGGGAACAGGGAGAAGCGGCTGGATGTGGTGGAACTGGTGCGGCGCCAGCTCGCCCGGGTGGGCATCGCCCTGAGCGTCGACAGCGTGCCGCCCACGTCGCTCCAGACCACCCTCAAGGGCAATCGCTACGACATGACCGGGGGCGCCAGCTTCCATGCCGATCCCGACATGCTGCGCCACAGCTATGACCCGACCGCCCGCTCGATCGGATCGGGCGCCAGGGTCGACGATCCGTACCTGATCGAATGGGTGCGCGCCGCCGCGCGGGAAAGCGATCCGGCCAGGCGTGCCGAGCTTTACCGCCGGATTCAGTTCAGGGTGGTCGATCAGGCCTATGCGATCCCGATCTATGTCCTGCTCTACAATCTGGTCGTCTCGCACAAGGTGCGGGGCGTGGCCCTGGACGCGCACGGCTTTCCCGATTTCTACAGCGCCTGGATCGCGACATGAACGAGAGCCTGCGCTTCCTGTCCCGGCGCCTGCTGGGGGCTGTCGGGGTCGCGCTCGGTGCCGTGACGCTGGTCTTCATGGTCCTTTACTGGCTGCCCGGCGACCCCGCCTTCCTCATCACCGGCGAGGACGCCCCGCCGGAAGTCGTGGCCAAGGTGCGCGAGAAGCTGGGCACGGACCGGCCCGTCATCGACCAGTATATCGACTATATGCGGGGCCTCGCCCATGGCGACCTCGGCAACAGCTATCTGACGGGCGAGCCGGTGATGCATCGCATCGCCGCGCAACTGCCCGCCACGCTGGAGCTGACGCTGCTCGCCGCGGTC
>JASGGS010000072.1:0-18680 GCA_047602685.1 Sphingobium sp. | reverse complement strand
TTGGGGCGGACCGCCGGGATGATAGGGCCGGAAAACGACATGGCTCTCGCAAAGGCCAGCCTCTTCATTTGCGGTTGCGAGCCGCACACCGCGATAGTGGCCTGACTTCATCGCCATACTCCCGGCTCGCCAGGTCCTCTGAAGCGCGGCAGCGGCAGGGACATGAAGATGCCGATGAAGCCCGCGCCGGCCAATATCAGCGCCAACGCCAGCCATGCGGCGCGGGCAGGCCACCCGCGCCGATGGAGATCGTCGTTCCAGGCGTCAGCCGAGCCGGGCATCGACATGGGCCTGGACCCGCGCAAAGGCCTCCAGGGCGCCTTCCCTGGCACGCTTTTCCTCGTCCTCGCTCAGTTCCACCGCATCGAGCGCGGCGGTGAAGGAGCGCCAATGGGGCGCCGGGCCTTCGGGGGCGGGGGCCAGATGACGCGCGCCATGATCGTCCGTGAGGCCAAGCTTTTGCGCCTCCTTGCGCAGCAAGGCGGCGCCCATGTTCGATCCCTCGGCGACATAGAGCCAACCGACCGCCGTGCCCAAATCCGCCGGCTGGGCCGCCGCGAAGATGGGTTCTCCGGCTTCAGGCGCATCCACGTTCAGATCGGCCATGTCGGCAGCGACAAGCGGAAGGCGGCAGCGCTGGACGAGATCCGGAAACACCGCTTGAAGGCGCGGGTCTGCATAAAGCGCCGCCACGTCGCGGTGGAAGAGATACTGGATCGCCAGGAAATGCTTGTACCGCTCGATGCTGGCGAACGAGGCGGCCGACATGATCGAACGATCGACGCCCTCATGCACGGCGCTGGTGGCGGCTTTCAGCCTTTTGGCGCGGGACGGTTCAAGAATAGCGGTGGTCATGGTTACTCCTCATGAATGAAGCGGATCAAGGGCGAGCGCCTGCGAAACATGTGCCAACCCGGGCGATATCGTCACTGTCGAGCGTACCGGCCTGCCAGCGCAGGGACAGCCATCCGAGCAGATAATCATAGCGCGCGCGCGACAGGTCGCGAAGCGCTTCGAGACGCTGGCGCTCCGCGTCCAGCGCGTCGAGGTTGGTGCGCTCGCCGCCGACGATGCTGCGCCGCGTGGCCTGGACGCGTTCGGCGGCAGCCGAGGCGGCCCGCGCATAGGCATCGATGCGGCGCGGGCTTATTTCGACGAGATTATATTGTTTTTCGAGATCGTCATTGAGTTCGAAGGTCGCGGCATCGAGTTTATGCTGCGCTTCTTCAAGCATGTTGCGCGCCTGTCTCGTGGACGCGGCAACGCCACCTCCGGCATAGAGGGGCAGGCGAAGCTGAACACCGATAGCGGCCGTGCGGAAATGCTGCCCGATCAGATTCTCTCCATCGGAATCCGATGTCCGGTGACGGGCGAACATGGCTATGGTCGGCAAGCCGGCAGCGCGTTGTTGCGAAACCCCGGCTTCGGCGGCTTTGACCATGCTGCGCTGCGCGGCGAGTTCCGGATTATGCGCGAGCAGGCGTTCCTTCCACAATGCCAGCGGCTCGGAAGGACCGATCTGGACCAGGCAAGTCTCGTCGAGATCCACAGGCGCGCCCAGCGGAACAGGCCCGATGAGAATCCTCAGGCCATTGCGCGCCGTTCGCAGCCGGTCCTGCGCTTCCAGCACACGCGCCGCGGCCAGATGCTGCTGCGCCTCGACCTCGGCCCGATCGGTGCGGGTTCCCTCGCCCAGAAGGACGAAACGCTCCACGCGCTGGAAATCCTCATCGAGCGCGCGGGCATGGGCTTGGGCCAGCTTGAGATCGTCCAAGGCGAAGAGCAGATCGCTATAGGCCTGGAGGACACGCACCGCGAGCGCCTGACGCGCCCGGTCCTGGGTGTATGCGCCCGCTTCGGCGCGAGCGGCGCCCGCCTTGTAGCGGGCGCCCGCAGCCGCATTGAAAAGCGCTTGCGACAGCATGAAGCTGGATGAATAGCTGTTATAGGTGATCTCGTTCGAGAGATCGCCGCTCGATCTTCTCTCGGTGATGTCCGACCAGTTGCGAGCGCGGTCATAGCTATAGCTCAAACTGGGCCGCAGGCTTGCCCGCGCGATGGCCCGCTCCTGTGCATCCGCTCGTTGCCGGGCCTGCGCCGCAAGCCAGGTGGGATCGGCTTCCAACGCCAGTGCGTAGGCGCGCAGGAAATCGATGGACCCTGCCTCATCCCCGGACCATGGGGCAGCCGCACTGGATGCCGACTCCGCCTGCACGCGCAAGGGGGAAAGGCAGAGGACGATAGAGAGGATGGAAACGGAAACGCGCTTCACTTATCCCCCCATGCCGTCCGCATCCGGTCGAACAGCGGCTTGAACAGGTAATTGAGCAGGGTGCGCTCGCCGGTGCGCACGAACGCCTCGACCGGCATGCCTGCACGCAAGGGCTGATCGCCAAGCTTCAGCCGGGCCAGCTCATCGGCCCCGACGCGGATGCGGACACGGTAATAGGGCGTGCGGTTCTGCTCGTCCTCCAGTCTGTCGGCCGAGACCTGCTCGACTGCGCCCAGCAGGCGAGGTGTGGTGCTGGTATCGAAGGCCGTGAACAAGAGGTCGACGGGCAGCCCGGCATGCACCTTGTCCACGCTGTCCACGGGCAGACGCCCCTCGACGATCAGCGGCGCGGCATCAGGCACGATTTCCATGATCCGCCCGCCAGGCGGCACCACGCCGCCCACGGTATGCGCGGCCAGGCCCACGACGCGCCCCGATGCGGGCGAACGTATATCGGCATGCGCCAGATCGAAACGAACGGCCTCACGCTTGGCGGCCAGCGATTGCGCTTCAAGGCGCGTATCGGCCAGCTCTCCCCGCACCTCTTGCTGCCAGGCCTCGCGGCGCTGATGGAGGCGCGATTGCAGTTCGGCCGCCTGTCCCCGCGCCTGGCCGATATTGCCAAGATCGCGGGAAATATCGCTCTGGATGGAAGCATGCAGCCGTTCTGTCTCCAGCAGGCGATTGCGCGGAATATATCCCTCCGCCGCGAGCTGGCGCATATTGGCGGTCTGTTCGTTCATGGCCCGCAACTGCCGGCGCTTGTCGCCCAGCGACGATTCCAATCCGGCGATGAGGGCGCGCTGCCCGGAGAGCGATTGTTCGATCCCGGCCAGTTCCCCTTGCAGGGCAGCGCGGCGGCTCGCGAACAACTGCCGTTGCAGCGCCACCGCGCCAGCCATATCGGTATTGGCACTCCGCTCAAGATCAGGGGGAAAGGAGGGCGAGGCCGAACCGTCGCGCTCGGCGAGAAGACGCGCTTCCTTCGCCCGCGCCGTGGCAAGCTGAATCTCGATGCTTTCCGTTTCCGCGCCAACGCGCGTTGGATCGAGCCGTATCAGCACGTCGCCGGCCTTCACGCGCTGCCCCTCGCGCACATTGAGCGCCGCGACGATCCCGCCAGTCGCATGTTCGACGGCCTGGCGATTGCCCGTCACGATGACGACACCGGGCATGCCGATGCCATTGTCCAGCGGTGCAAGAGCGGCCCATAGCAGGAAGCCGCCAAAACCGACTATCAGCAACCACCAGCCAAATCGTGCGGGCGGCGATTTCGACTGGCCTTCCGTTTCGTCCTCATCTGCGGCCAGTTCGCCTTCCAACGGCTGCTCCTTGCCGATGCCGCGCAGGAATTGCCGCCACTGGGTCCAGGCATGGCCTTTCGGTTCGGTCTGGTCGCTGCCCATCATATATCACGCCTCCGCCGGCTTGCCGTCCGAACCGGACCGCGATGCCGTCCCATGGGTCTTGATCGTGCCCGCCCCAAAGCTGCCCGGCATGGGCGTGACCAGACCGCTGGGCGGCGGCGCGGTCCTTGCGCCAGTGCTTGCCCCGCGCATACGGGCAATCACTTCAGCGGTAGGGCCGAAAGCCTGGGCACGGCCACCGTTCAGCACGAGCAGCTTTGTCGTCGCTTCCAGCACCTTTGGTCGATGCGTGATGAGAATGGTCGTAACCTTTCGATCGCGAAGCCCGACCAGCGCTTCGAGCAGCGCCTTCTCGCCTGCCTCATCAAGGCTTGCATTGGGTTCGTCGAGGATGACGAGGCAAGGATTGCCGTAGAGCGCGCGGGCAAGCGCGATGCGCTGGCGCTGCCCGCCCGACAGTCCCTGCCCGCCGGGGCCGAGCCGGGTATCATATCCCTGCGGCAGCGCCAGGATCATGTCATGCGCGCCCGCCATGATCGCGGCGTCGGTCACCCGTGCCGGATCGGTCACCTGATCGGCGAAGCGGGAAATATTCTGCGCGACGGTGCCCGCGAACAGCTCGACCTCCTGAGGCAGATAACCGATATGCGGGCCGAGCCGCTCCTTGTCCCAAAGGGCGATGTCGGCTCCGTCGAGCCGGACCTTGCCCGTGCGCGCGGTCCAGACACCGCCGATCAGGCGGCCCAGCGTCGATTTACCGGAGCCGGACGGGCCGATGACGCCCAGCATGTCTCCCGCGCCGAGCACAAACGTGACACCCGTCAGGGTCGGCACGGCCCCGCCGGAGCCGGGCGGCAGCGCGGTTGCCGCCTCGACCGACAGCACGCCTTTCGGCTCGGGAAGCGGCAGGCGATCGCGCCGCAGCGGATGCGCCGCCAGCAAGGCGCGAAGCCTTTCCCACGACAGGCGCGTGCTCGCCCATTGCCGCCACGCCGCGATCACCTGATCCACCGGCGCGAGTGTCCGGCCCATCAGGATCGAACCCGCGATCATCATGCCGCCGCTCATGCGGCCGTCGATCACCAGCCAGGCGCCAAGACCGAGGACCAGTGATTGGAGCGCGAGGCGGACGGTGCGGGAAATGGCGCTGATAAGGGCGTTGCGCTCGCTTGCCAGGGCCTGCCGCCGCACATAGCCCCGATGCGGCCCGCGCCATAGATGGAACAGCCGCCCCAGCATGCCCATGGACTCGATGGAATCCGAATTGCGGAGCTGCATCTCGACGCTTTGCGTCGCCTGCACGGAAAGCGAGCCCGCCTGTTTCAGCAGATCGTGCGACAGGCGGTCATTGAGCCAGGCCAAGGCGGCGAGGAGGAGGATGCCGACGAGCGCCAACAGCCCGACCCAGGGGTGGAAGAGGAACATGACCAACAGGAACAGCGGTGTCCAGGGCGCGTCGAAGAAGGCGAAGACCGCATTGCCGGTCAGGAACTGCCTGATCGCGTCAAGGTCGCGCACCGCCTGCGCGGCATTGGCCTGCCCACCGGCGAGCCCGCGCTCAAAGGCCGCCTGATGAACGCGGCGCGCGAGCAGATCGTCGATCCGGGTGCCCGCATGGATGACGACCCGGCTGCGGGCATATTCCAGCGCGCCCATCAGCGCCAGCAGCCCCACCAGCATGACCGTCAGCATCGCGAGCGTGAACAGATTGCCCGACGCGACCGCCCGATCGTAAACCTGCAACATGTAGATCGCGGGCGCGAGCATGAGCAGATTTGCCGCCGCGCTGAACGCGGCTATGGCGCGGATGCTGTCGCGCAGGCTCAGGAGGGCTGAGCGGATTTCGTCGCTGGGAGGTTCTGGTCGCTGCATCGGAAGCTTTCGGACGGGGCTAGATCGGGGCGGCAACCGAAGCCGCCACCCCTCTCATGTCGCGCCTGTTGGGGGTCAGGCGGCGAGCAGCAATTCGCTTTCGGCGGCCAGCGAAGTGCCGATGAGGTTGGCGATGGAATCCGATCCATCGATGCCGCGCGCATCGAGCGCCGCCAGCAGCGCCGTGGGATCGCCTTCCTGAAGGCCGGCGATGACCTGGTGAAGCTCACCCGCATGACCCTCCGACAGAGCGCCGTCGAGCAGGTCGACGCCGCTGAAGTCGATGGTCAGCCACAGGTCGTCGGCAACCCCGTCCGCGTCGGCGTCGGTGTAGAGCGAGAGCGAGGTCGCATAGCCGAACACCGTGTGCTGCTCCGGGGTGGGGCTCAGCCCCGACGGCGTGTACGTCTCGTTGAAATAATAATAGAGGTCGCCCTCCACCACGAACTGATAGTCCACGCCATCCCCGTAGGAATAGCTGGTGCCGCTCAACGCCGTGCCGAACAGGGTCGGCCAGGAATTCGCCGCCGTTCCGGAGAAAGTGCCGGTTGTCGTGGGATGCGAGGTGCCGAGCGACGCGCCCCAATCCACCAGAACATCGCTGAGTGCGCTGTCGATGTCATGAGGAAACGGAATGTTGGCTTCTTCAGCAGTGATCGTAACGGACATTGTTCATCTCCTTGCTTCACTGGAGGGCGGCAAAGGCGCATCCCTTGTCACCCGTGGCAATGGCCGACTTGACCATTGCCCATGCGGGACTTTTCCCGCATGTTCGTTGCGCGGCACTTCGTGATCGGCCGCTAAAAGATCATCTGAATACCTCCGGTGATCGTCCGGCCCGGTGCCGCGACCATGGCGAGGGCGTCGCTCTTGGCGTCGACATATCTGCGGTCGGTCAGGTTCTCGATCGAGGCGTAGAAGCGGAAGCGCGCGTTGAGCGTGAAGCTGCCATACCAGTCGAGCGTGGTGTAACGCGGGAAGGCCGCCAGTCCCTCTATGCGTTCTCCGGACTGATTGTAGTAAAACCCGCCGTCGCCGCTATGGATAAGCCGCACGCCGGTATCGAGATGCCGATCGAACAGGCGGACACCTACCGTCGCGGTGATCCGGTCGGACGGTTCGACCGCAATGCTGTTGAAGGCCCCGCCCTCATAGGTGAGGCTTTCCATCCAGGCTTGCCAGGTCGGAAAGCCGGCGGCGATCGCGGCCTGCTGCTGCTCGGTGAGCGAACCGTCTTCAAGCGGCCTGTCATAGCGGCTGACGCCGACACCGAGGGGATAGACTTTCTGAAGGAAGCGATTGCGTCCGCCAGTGTAGATAGTGGCGGCCACGCCTGCATAAGCGATGCCGGCATCGTAGCGCGCCTCGATCTCCAGTCCCTCGAAGCGGGTCGGAAGGAGATTATTGACGAACATCACGCGCCCGAGACCGGGTATCTGCGATGTTTCGCCCGGCAGACGAGCGACCATCGTCGTATAGAGATAGTCCCTGGCCTTTGTGTTGAAGTAACCGACCTTGGCGAAGAACACGTCCTCGGATTTGAAGATACCGGCGAAGTTGAAATTCGCTCCCAGTTCCCAGGTCGTGCTTTTCTCGGGATCGGCGTAGGGATTGGCGAACATGTTGGCGATCGGGTCGCCGGGATGGCCACCCGTCATCAACGCTTCGTTGATCGCGGGCGGACGCCAGGACTTGGCCCAACTGCCATAGAGCTCCAGCCATGGCGTTGGCCGCAGGGCAGCGGAGAATGACGGGAGAAAACGTCCTTCGGAGCGGTCTACCTCATATTCATAGAAGCCTGTGGCATCTCGCCATCCCGGGGTGAAGGTTGCAAGGGTCTGATAGCGGGGAACATTGGCTATCGCCCAAGCCTCCCCATACTCTGTTCCATTCTGGCAATATCGGACCAGAGTGGCGTTCGTCGTGCCACGACAAGAATAGCGGAGAAACTGATCGAAACGCGTATAATAAGTGCTGGTTACGCCGAGCACCTGTGTCTTGCCCGTCAGCCAGAAGCGTTCGTATCGCAGGCCGGCGCCAAGCGTATAGAGGTCATTCTTCACCTCGATATTGGCGAACAGGCTGCCCATCGAGCGGCGGCCGCGCGGATTGAGCGTGTCGCCCTGGCCATATTGATTATAGGTGTCGACGATCCGGCCTTCGCGATCGATCGTCACATCGGAATGGGTGCGATCCTGGAAGAACTCCACGCCATAATTGGCCGTCAGCGTGGTTTTACCACCGAGGTTGAAGCGTGAACTATTGTCGAGCTGAACCCCGTAAGTGCGCGTGCGCAGCAACTGGTCCATGCCATAGCCATAGCCGCAGCTCGTCGCCCAGTCAGTCGGGATTTCCTCCTGCTCGCAGAAGCCCAGGCTCCAGGCCATGTCAACCCGGCCCGCCGTGCCATCGGTGGGATATTTCGCATCGGTGTAATTGCGGCTGCGCGTGTTGACATGATAGAGCTTGAGCTTGAGGTCGATCCAGTTGCTGTCAGGCTTCCAGCTATAATCGAAGGCGAAGTTTTCGGCGCCGACGCGGGAATGGCCGATCTGGCTCCAGAAGGTTCCCGTCTCGTCGCTATCCGATCCGCCATACATGTCGCCGACATTGTTGTAGCTGATCCAGGTGCCGAGATAGCTCAACTGGAACTGGTGATCGCCGAGCGTCAGGCGCGCCTTTGCCAGCGCGGATTCCTGAAGCTGGCTGGCATATTTGATACCCGTCACCAGCTCGTTGCCGGCCTCGTCCTGAATGCTCGGATAGAAAAGCTGCTTTCCCTTGGTGCCGATATCATAGTCGCCAATGTCGCGACGCGAATAGGCGGCGATCACCTCCAGATTGCCGGTCAGCCTCCCGGCAACCGCCGCGCTGCCCAGGAAATTGACGCCATTGCCTTCGCCGCCAAGGCCGGTGCTGGCGCGCAGCTGCGCGCCGATCCGGTCGCTGTCGCCGTCAAGAATATCCTCGGGGCCGATCGTGCGGAAATCGACGGTGCCGGCGATCGCGCCCGCGCCATGCACAGTGTTGCGCGGGCCGCGCTCGATCGTGACGCCGGTTATCAGCTCGGGATCGACATACATCTGCCCGTTGCGCTGCTGGTGGCCGTTCTGCACGAAATTCTGGCGCATGCCGTCGATCATCATGTTGACGCGGCCGAAATCCTGCATGCCCCGGATATTGACCGCGAGGCCGGGATTGAGCCGGTTGACCGGGCTGGTGACACCGGGAACCTCGCTGATGAGGTCTGCGGCATGGCGCGCGGGCGTGCGGTCCATTTCCTCGCGGGTCACGATGCTGACCGCGCGCGGGGCAACGAATATCTCATCCGCGCCGCCCGCCGCGCCGCCGGCACCAACAGCACCGCCGCGCCCGATCCCCCCGCTGCCGCCAGCCTGTCGGCCTTCAACACGGAGCGGCCCCAGATCGACCTGCCCTTGGGCACCTGCGGAGGATTGCGTGCTATTTGGAGCCGCCGCGAGCGTAAACACACGCGCTCCGGTCCGCCTGAAGGTGACGCCTGACTGCGCGAGCAGGAGCGACAGCGCCTCGGCTGTGTCATAGCTGCCTTTGAGACCCGGACTGGTTGCATTCTGGGTAAGCGGCGCGTCGTAGATCAATTCGACCTTGGCTTGACGCGCGAACTGGTTGAGGGCGGTGGAAAGCGGCCCCGCGGGAATGTCATAGCTGGCCGTCTCCTGAGCATGGGCCGGTGCGGCCCCGCCGAAAGCAGCGATGGAGAGCGTTGTCGTCGCCAGCCAGGCCAGCACCAGATTGCGATTGGTGCGGTATCTGGAACGTGAAATCACAAAAATATTCCCCCGTCGTCAAAAATGGGAGGGCCTTATCGCTAATGCGAATGCCTCTCATCTGTATGACGAGCGGGGTTGCCGGAACGGGACTATGGCGGATGAATTTTTTCCCGGGCCTCTGAAATCAGGGGAATATGAAGATAAGCCGGTCGGTCAGGCGGACTGAGCGGAGGCCCAGCGATTTCTGCAATTTCGCGAGTGAACTGACCGGATCGTCGATGCTGAACACACCGCTCACCCGTCGGCTTTGCGCGTCTTCTCCGATCAAGCGGACATAGCCCGGATGATAGCGCCCCAGCTCCGCGACAACTTCGGACAGCGGGCGGTTCTCGAAAACCAGGACGCCCTGCGTCCACGCTTCGGCATCGGCGGCATTGACCCGAGCGGCCGTACCCAGTCCGCGACCGGGACCATAAAGGATGCTCTGGCCTTCCGCGATCCGGGCTTGCGCCGGCTGCCCCGCGGGATAGGCGACGCGCACACTATGTTCGGTGACGGTGACGCGGATATCCTCGCCCAGGTCGCGCACCAGAAAGCGCGTTCCGAGCGCGGTCGTGCCGCCGCCGCCCGCCTCGACGGTGAAAGGGCGTGAGGGATCGGCCGCAACGATGAACGAAGCCTCTCCCTTGAGCAGATAAACCACGCGCCGATCGGCATGATAGTCGAGGGAAATCGCGCTCCGCGTGTTGAGCTGCACGCGCGAGCCATCGGGCAGGGCTACCGTGCGGCGCTCCCCCGTAGCGGTCATGGCGTCGGCGCGCAGGCGCGTCGGCCAATCCTGCACTGTGCCGACAACCAGCATCGCGAGGCTCGCGGCGGCGGCGGCGGGAACCCAGCGGCGGGATTTCCCGTACCCCTGACCCTGCCGCAGCCAGGGAAGACGGCGGCGCCTGCGCCGCGGTGTCGCAAGCGATGCTCTCACCTCCGGCGCCGCCCGCACGGCGCCGAGATCGGACCATAGCGCCTCCATCTCCGCAAAGGCCCGGGCATGACGCGGGTCGGCGGCCAGCCACGCGGCCAGCTCACGCTCATCCTTCAACAGGCAGCTGTCGCGATCGGCGAACCAGCGCGCGGCCTCGTCGGCAATCTTCTTCGGGATGGGCTGCTCAGCCGACACTATCCTGATATTCCCTTTATCGCGCGCGGCCGGAAGCCGACGCGCGCGGTCTCTCTTATCTCTATGACGCTTGGAATAGGCGGATCGGGACTTTCCTGCGCGAAATATTGTCACTCACGCATCGGAATCTTTCTGCATCCGCTGGTGGCAGTGCCGGACTGCTATTCGGACATGCTTGGCGACGGCATTGAGAGTGATACCGAGCCGCCTGGCCACCTCGTCCGCCGGCAGGCCGTCAATCCGGCGAAGCGTGAAGACCTGACGGCAGCGCAGCGGCAATTCCTCAAGCGCGGCCTCGAAACGCCGCACGCGCTCCTGATCCATCATCCGCGTCTCGGCCGACGGCTGATCGTCAGCTACGTCTTCAGGCAACTCGCCCGGCTCGAACAGCGCGCCGTGACGGCGGTCCCCGCGCGCCTGGTCGGTGGCGAGATTCGCCGTCAGCCGGTAAAGGAAGGCTCGCTTGTTGACGATCGGCGGTTCATCTTCGACCCGCTGAACGCGGAACCACAGGCTTTGCGTCACATCTTCGGCCGCCGGCGTATCGCCGATGATTCGCTGCGCGAGCCGTAGCAGAGACGGCCTTTCGCGCAGCAGCAGGCGCGTAAGGGCAGCGGCATTGGTCGGCATGGACTGCCATTATAGGCCAATCTGAGAATTGTTCGCAATAACTCGCGTTGAGCAGCTGATTGAAATTCTTTAGCCTCATGCACGAACCGGACAGCGCATGACAAAAGCGCAAAGGACGACATGACCGCCGGCATGGCGCCGACCCCGCCGGTCACGGCCATGGCGTCCATGAAAAGGGCGCGGTGGAGTATCCGCCGCGCCCTTTTCCGTCTTCCCTCGGAAGTGGAGCAAAGCTCACTCCGCGTCGGGCTGCTTGTCCGGCGCGGCCTTCGCAAAGGCGTCGAGCGCGAGGCAGGCTTGCTCGATGGCGAGGAGGCGGGGCCAGCGCGTCAGATCCACCCCGAAACGCCGCGCATTGACGAATTGCGGCACCAGGCAGATATCCGCCAGCGTCACCGCTTCGCCAAAGCTGTAGGGACCGGCCTCATCCGCGATCAGCGCGTCGAAGGCGTCCAGCCCTTCCCCGATGGTCTGCGCCGCCCAGCCTTTCACCTGATCCTCGTCGCCCGTGAGCGTGCGCACGCGGCCGAGTATCCTGAGATTCTGCACCGGATGGGTATCGACGGCGATCACCTGCGCCGCCGCGCGTATCTTTGCCCGGCGGACGGGATCGGCGGGGAGCAGGGCAGGCTCGGGATAAACCTCGTCCAGATAGTCGCAAATGGCGAGGCTCTGCGTCAGCACCGCGCCGTCAATCTCCAGCGCGGGCACCAGCCCCTGCGGATTGAGCGCGAGGAAGGCGGGGGAGCGCTGCTCCCCCTTGCCGAGCACATAGGATGCCTGACCATAGGCGATCCCCTTCAGGTTCAGCGCGATCCGGACGCGATAGGAGGCGCCGGAGCGGAAGAAACCGTGGAGGACGGGCAGGAGCCTGTTTTCCGGGATTTCCGAGCCGTCAGTCGAAGCCGGCTGGCTTGAAATCGCTTCAGTCATCCGCCTTCGGCCCGATCGGGGTCACGAGGTCGGTCAGGCCCGCGATCGATACGGTGATCGTGTCGCCCTCGACCACGGCGCCAACGCCCGCGGGCGTGCCGGTATAGATGAGGTCGCCCGGCTCCAGGCGGTAGAAGCGCGAGACATAAGCGATGACTTCCGGCACGTCCCAGATCAGTTCGGCGAGGTCCGCATCCTGCTTTACCTCGTCATTGACGGTCAGCCTGATACTGCCGGTCGCGGGATGGCCGATTTCGGAGGCGGGGTGGATGAGGCCGAGCGGCGAGGACTGCTCCACATTCTTGCCGGTGTCCCACGGGCGGCCCTTGTCGCGCGCCTCGAACTGGAGATCGCGGCGGGTCATGTCGAGACCGGTGGCATAGCCGTAGACATGGGCCAGCGCGTCGCCGGTCGCGATGTTGCGGCCGCCCGTGCCGATGGCGACGACCAGTTCCGCCTCATAGTGGAAATTGGCGGTCTCCGGCGGATAGGCGATGGCGGTGCCGGAGGGCACGACCGTCTCCGCCCATTTGGTGAAGAAGAAAGGCGCCTCGCGATCCGGGTCCTTGCCCATTTCGCGGGCATGGGCGGCATAGTTGCGGCCGATGCAGAAGACCCGGCGGACGGGGAAATCCTTGCCCTCGCTGGTCGCGGCGAGGACCGGCTGCGGCAGGTCGAAAAGAGTGCTCACGCGTTCTGCTCCTTGTAGAGATTCAGTTTTTCCTGCGCCGC
This sequence comes from Sphingobium sp., assembly GCA_047602685.1. GTDB lineage: Bacteria > Pseudomonadota > Alphaproteobacteria > Sphingomonadales > Sphingomonadaceae > Sphingobium. The sequence goes on along the minus strand of JASGGS010000072.1, from coordinate 5,945 downwards.
CTTGTCGGAATAGGCGAACAGGACAAGTTGGCTATCGGCCTTGAGGCGCAGTTCATGCCAGGAGGGCACCACCACTATATCACGCAGGCCCAGCGGAACCTCCTGCCCTTCGACCAGCGCCGTGCCCTCGCCTTCCACGACCACGAAGACCGTGCCGTCGGTGGAACGGCGGGGCCGTGTCTCGAAACCGGCGGGCAGCAGGCGGACATGGGCGGAGATGGTGGGCATGATCGAGCCGCCATCGGCCGGATTCTGGAATTCGAGCGCATGGCCGAGATGGGGATCGATCTCCGCCGCGCATGCCATGGCGTCGAGCGCCGGGCGCCATTGCGCATAGGGATAGTGGAACAGCGGCTGATGCGCGGGACGGCGATCCGCCGCCGATCCGCGCAGAGGACGCATATTATGGCCGTAGCGGGCGAGCGTATCGCCCGGCGGCGCCTTTTCCGCCTGCGCCTTCTCCCCCAGATGCTCCGCGAAGCTGGCGTCGAAATGGCGCACCGTCGGGATGTCGAGGCCGTCGAGCCAGATCATCGGCTGGCCTGTCGTGTTGCCATGGTCGTGCCACTGGCCGCCCGGCGTCAGCACCAGATCGAAAGGACGCATCACCGCCTTCTCCCCGTCCACCGCCGTGAAGCCGCCGTCGCCCTCCATCACGAAACGGAGCGCGCACTGGCTGTGGCGATGGGCGGGCGCGATCTCGCCCGGCAGGATGAGCTGGAGACCGGCATAGAGGCTGGGCACGATGGCCGACTGCCCCTCCAGCCCTGCATTTTCGAGGATAAGGACGCGCCGTTCCGCCTGCTCCGCGCTGATCAGGTCGCCCGCGCGCATCAGATAGTCGCGCGCGACGTCATAGGGCCAGCGCTGCACCTTCGCCGGAGATTTGGGCTGGGGGCGTACCAGTTCGGCCAGGGATTCCCACAGGGGCGTCAGATGGTCGGGCCGCATTTCGGCATATAGTGCCTCCAGCTGCGTCCGTTGATCATTGGCCAGAGCCATGCCCTTTTCCTCTCCCGCCTCACTTGAATGGATCGACCGGTCTTTTGCATAAAGCAAATGGATTTCTCAATAGGAAACTTCTAGCACTATATCCCTTTGAGACCAGGGAAGCGCTATTCTCCTGTCGCGGGCGCTCCTCTCAGGCGCTAAGCCCGGATGAAAGGCCGAGGCTGGCCGAGAGTGGAGGATGAAGTCAGGCAAATGGCCCGGGGACAGCGAAGATCAGGACAGGCCGTCACGATACAGACGGTGGCGGAGCGGGCCGGCGTCTCCCCCATGACCGTGTCCAACGTCATCAACGGCACGAAGAAGATGCGCGAGGAGACGCGCCAGGCGGTGATGGCCGCGATAGAGGAGCTGGGCTATGTGCCCAACACCGCCGCGCGCGCCCTCGCCTCCGCCCGGCAGACGCGGATCGGCGTCGTCTACCGCAACGCGCAGAACGCCTTCCTGAGCGCGATGCTGGTCGGCGCGCTGAACGCCGCCGCGCGGCTGGGCGCGCAGGTGATCGTGGCCAAATGCGGCAGTTTCGATTTCGACGACGCGGCCGCCGCCGTCTCTTCCCTTATCCGCAACGGCGCCAATGCCATATTGCTCGCCCCGCCCTATAGCGAGACGCTGAGCGGCACGGACTTTTCCGCCGGGCTGACTGTCCCCGTCTTCGCCATCGCCCATGGCGCGCCCCTGCCCGACATGGACAGCATCGGCGTCAACGAGGTGGCGGCGGCGCGCGACATGACGGAGCATCTGCTCGAGCGCGGGCACCGGCGCATCGGCTTCATCACGGGGCCTGCCGGGCATGCGTCCAGCACCAGCCGCCTGCGCGGCTTTCGCTCCGCCCTGGCCGCCCATGGGATGGAGGCGGAGGAAAGCCTCGTCGCGCAGGGCGATTTCTCTTTCGACTCCGGGCTGGCGGCAGCGGCCGCGCTGCTGGACCGGGACGACCGCCCCTCCGCCATATTCGCCAGCAATGACGACATGGCGGCCGCCGTCAGCCTGGTCGCGCACCGGCGCGGGCTGCGCGTGCCGGAGGATCTGGCCGTCGCCGGGTTCGACGACGCGCCGATCGCGGTGAAGATCTGGCCGCCGCTGAGCACGATAAGGCAGGAGATAGAGGTGATGGCCGAGCGCGCGACGGAAATGCTGGTCGCGCGCCATCGCGAGGGAGGCCGTCCCGCGCAGCCCGTGGCCGAGCGCATCGATTATGAGGTGATTGCCCGTGAGTCGACCTGAGCTTCCCGACGCAGACGATGCGGATATCGGCAATCGCCGCCGGGGCATACAGTCGGTCGAGGTCGGCATGCGCGTGCTGGAGGCGCTGGTGGAACTGGGCAATGCCTCTGCCCTGGGCGCCATCGCGCAGGCGAGCGGCATGTCCCCCTCGCAGGCCCACCGCTATCTGGTCAGCCTGATCGCGGCGGGGCTGGCCCGGCAGGACCCGGCGACGGGCCGCTACGATCTCGGCCCCTCCGCCCTGCGCCTCGGTCTCGGCGCGCTGGCCCGGACGGACGCCTTCCGCATCACGGACGCGGCGATCAGCGGCTTCACGGAGCGGACGGGGCGGACCGTGCAGGTCGCGGCGCTCGGCCCTTCCGGCCCGACGATCATACGCTGGATGATGGGGCGGCCGCCGGTCATGACCTCCTTCACCGTGGGATCGGTGCTCCCGCTCCTCTACTCCGCGACGGGTCATGCCTTTCTGAGCTTCTCGCCCGCCAGCTATACCGACCATCTGCTGGAGGCGGAGCTGAAGGAGAGCGCGCTGACGCGGACCGATGTGGACGCCCTGTGCGAAACGGTGCGCGCGGCGGGCCATGCGCATGTGGAGGGGACGATGATCCCCGGCCTGCGCGCGACGGCTTTTCCCATATTCGACCTGCAAGGGCGGGCGATCCTGACCGCCACGGCGCTGGCGCCCGACGGCAAACCGGGCGCGCCGATGGACAGGGCCACGCAGGAATTGGGCGAGATCTGCCGCGACCTCAGCGCGCAACTGGGCTGGCTGGGGACGCCCTCAGCCTGATTGCCGCAGGGCGTCGCCGATCCGCGCGGCGGCGGGCGCCGCCTGATGGGCCTCGCGATAGTTGCGCAGGCCGATCCACAGCATCACCACCGACAGGGGCGAGGCGACCGCGCAGACGATAGAGATCGCATAGGGAAGCGCCTGCGGGTCGGCGAACCCATAATCGGTGACCAGCGCGATCGCCGTGGGGCCGAGGGCGGCGCCAATCAGGTTGATCGTCAGCATATAGGCGGCGGATACGAGCGCGCGCATGCGGTTGGGCGTCATTTCCTGCAAGGCTGCCAGCCCGCCCCCGAAATTGAAGCCCGCAAAGAAGTTCATCAGGCCGATCAGCGTCAGCGCCAGATAGGGCGTTGGCATCAAGGGGAAGGCGACGGTGATGGGGATCAGCACCAGGAAGCCGAAGAGCGACGCCCGGAGATTGGCCTGCGCCGTGCCATGCTTGCGCAGCCAGGAGGCGACCAGCCCGCCGATGAGCGCGCCCGCCGTGCCGCACAGGAAGATGACGGGTCCGTAAAGCTGTCCCACCTGCGCGGTCGTCCAACCGAAGCGGCGCTCGAAAAAGGCGGGAATCCAGACGGCCGTGCCGTTGCCGACCAGCACCATGAGGGCAAAGCCGCACATGATGCCCAGATAGGCCTTCCACCGGCCGCCGATATGGGAGAAGAATTGCGAGAGCGGCACACCGCCCTCCCCCTGCCCCTCGGCCTTGGTAACGCCCCGCCGGACAGGTTCGCGCACGGTCAGGGTCATGACCGACAGGACGATGCCGGGAATGCCGAGCAGCAGGAAGACGAGCTGCCACCCCTTGATCGCGCCGATCAGGGGCAGCACCACCGTGTCGAGCGGAGGGATGACGGTGGAGATGAGGCCGCCGATGATGAGCGCTGAAGCGTTGCCGAAATAAATGCCCATCTGGAAGACGCCCATGGCAAGGGCCAGCCTCTCCTTGGGGAAATAGTCGGACAGCAGCGAATAGGCGGCGGGCGTCAGGCCGCCCTCGCCCGCGCCGACGCCCACCCGCGCCGCGAACAGCGAGGTGAAGCTGCGCGCGAGGCCGCAGAGGCTGGTGGCGAGGCTCCAGACGAATATGGCGCCCGCGATGATGTTGCGCCGGTTGGAGCGGTCCGCGACGCGAGCAATGGGAATGCCCACCGCGACATAGAAGAGCGTGAAGCTGAGGCCATAGAGCAGGCTGATCGCCGTGTCGGAAATGGCGAGATCCTGCTTGATCGGCTGGACCAGCAGCGCCAGCGCCTGCCGGTCGACAAAGGCCAGCGTATTGGCCAGCATCAGGATGATGGCGACATACCAGGCACGCGCGGCCGAGGGCCAGGGCTGCTCTGCATTGGGGGCTTCAGGCATGGAAGGTCCTCGGTTCACGGCCGGACGTCAATGATGATCCGGCGATAGCGGGTGATGGGCGGCATGCCCGCATCCCGTACCTCCAGGATCAGGTGGAGCGAAACGGGCGCTGTGACCTTTGGCAGGGTGACGCGCGTGGAAGGGCCGGTGGGCGTCTCTATGGCGGCGGGCGGCTGGGGCGGGATGCCGCCCACCTCGCGATATTGCCACCAGCCATAGTGGAGCGCGTCGCCATCAGGGTCGCCGCTGCCCGCGGCGTCGAGGGTCAGCGTCTCGCCGGAGCGACCGGAGAGGCGCACGGCGCCCTGCCCCGCCTCCCCCTGCACCACGGGCATGGGAGGATGATTGCCGTCCTTGTAGCGGGGCGAGAGCGTCCAGCCGATGCGCGCGGCGAAATCGTCCTGAAAGGCGCCGCGCCAGCGATAGACGGACGCCTGATTGCCCGCATGCAGCATGCCGTCGCGCTCGAAAATATCCTTGGCGTCCGCGAAGAGGCCCCCATCCGGCCCGGCGCGCATATAGCGCCCGCCCCAACTGCCCCATTCGGGATGCTCCGCGTCGCCCAGGCCGTTGGGGATCAGGTAGAGGAAAGCGGGCGTGTCCCCCTCCATGATGAACATGGGCAGGGGATAGGCCGCGCCCAGCGGCCCCCGGCGGATATTCGCCTCCAGCCACGGGTCCAGCACCTTCTCCCGGTCCGGCCAGCGTTCTGCGGTGCGCCGGTCGCCCGAAATGCCCGACCATGCGGACATGTTATACTGGCCCCAGCCATGGATGCTGGCGATCCAGAACAGGTCGGGAAAGCTGCGCCGCGCCCATGGCCCGGCATCGTCCTGGTCGGAGATCGAATAGACGCGCAGCTTCGCGATGAAAGCGGCGAGCCGCTCCGGCGATCGGGTCGCGCGGACGGACCACAGCGCCTGCGCCAGATCGACGGCGCCGCCCCACGCCAGCACCCAGACGGGGCGGTCGTCGGCGCGGTCCACCGCATCGACGATCAGGCGGGATGCGTCCGTGTCCCTGCCCTCGCCCACGCCAGCCATGCCGTAAAAGGGCGCTCCCGCCCGCATGACGGAGCGGAGCGCGGCGGCGGTGGGATAAGCGGGATCATGGCGGACCAGATTGGGCCGTACCTTCGCATAGGCGTCGATCCGTTCGGCGAGGAGATCGGTGCGAACCCGGTCGCGCTGCCAGACGGACGTGGTGGCGACCAGCCCCTCCACGTCGAAATGATCGGTATAGAGAAGAAAGCGGACGAAGCTTTCGGAATCGTCAGGCTCATTGCCGATATCGGTGAGGACGATGACGCGCGGGCGCGGCGCGGCCTCGGGCGCGGCGATGCCCGCGCTCGCGGTCAGCGCCAGCGCGAGACCGAGGAGGGCGCGCAGCACGGATTTCACCGGCGCTTGTCCGTCCGCCTGGCCTGGCGCGGACGCGGCGACGGTGCGGAAGGCGAGACGATCATGGGCGGGCGCATGTCCTTCTCGGAATAGCTGCCGCCGAGCAATCGCACCATCCATGCCTCAGTCTCGCGAGGGGCCTTTCACAAAATGGG
>JASGGS010000071.1:0-18684 GCA_047602685.1 Sphingobium sp. | reverse complement strand
GCCCCCGACCTCACCGACGCCATCTGGCTCTATGGCGGGGACCGGGACAGCCTGACCCACAGCATCTCGCAGGCCCGCTACGGCGTGATGCCCGCCTGGGGCGAAAGGCTGGACGCGGCGACGATCAACATGCTCACCGCCTATGTCCACCAGCTTGGCGGGGGCGAGTGATGGCCAGCCATGATGACCGGACGGGTGGCAGCGGCAAGCTCTACGCCCGCCGCCCGGACATCTTCCCGCGCGCGGTGGACGGCTTCTACCGGCGGCTGAAATGGGCGGTCATGGCAGTGACGCTCGCCATCTATTACGGCACGCCCTGGCTGCGCTGGGACCGGGGGCCTTATGCCCCCGACCAGGCCGTGCTGGTGGACCTCGCCCATCGCCGCTTCTACTTCTTCGCCATAGAGATATGGCCGCATGAATTCTACTATGTGGCGGGCCTGCTCGTCATGGCGGGCGTGGGCCTGTTCCTCGTCACCTCCACCGTGGGGCGCGCATGGTGCGGCTATGCCTGCCCGCAGACCGTGTGGACGGACCTGTTCCAGCATGTCGACCGGCTGATCGACGGCGACCGCAACGCGCAGATGCGGCTGAAGCGCGCGCCCTGGGGTCCGGCCAAGATCGCGCGGCGGCTGGCCAAATGGTCGATCTACCTGTTCATCGCCGCGATCACCGGCGGCGCGTGGATCTTGTACTTCACCGACGCGCCGACGCTCGCCCGGCAGTTCTTCATCGGGGAGGCGCCCGCCATCGCCTATATGACGGCCGGAGTGCTGACCGCCACTACCCTCGTCCTCGGCGGCTTCCTGCGCGAGCAGGTCTGCATCTACATGTGCCCTTGGCCGCGCATCCAGGCGGCCATGCTGGACGAGCGCTCGCTGATCGTCACCTATAAGGACTGGCGGGGCGAGCCGCGCGGCCATGGCGTCAAGCGGGACGCCGGGACGGCCGCGAAGACCGGGGACTGCATCGACTGCCTCGCCTGCGTGCAGGTCTGCCCGGTGGGCATCGACATTCGCGACGGCGCGCAGATGGCCTGCATCACCTGCGCCCTGTGCATCGACGCCTGCGACGGCATGATGGCGAAGGTGGGCCGCCCGCGCGGCCTGATCGACTATGCCACGCTGGAGGATTGCAGGGCGGAGGCGGCGGGGGCCGCGCCCGTCCCCATCGCGCGCACCCTGTTGCGCCCGCGCAGCTTCGTCTATTTCGGCCTGTGGGGCGCGGTCGGCCTCGCCATGATGTTCGCGCTGGGCGCGCGCACCCGGCTCGACCTCTCCGTCGCGCATGACCGCAACCCGCTCTGGGTGCGCATGTCCGACGGCAGCATCCGCAACGGCTATACGGTCAAGCTGCGCAACATGGAATCGCGCCCCCGCGCCGTGACGCTGGCGCTGGACGGCCTGCCCGGCGCCGCCATGTGGGAGGCCTTGCAGAGTGGAGGGCAGGATGAGGGATCGCGCGCCCGAGCCCTCACCTTCACCCTCGCCCCCGACCGGGTGAGCGAGCAGCGCATCTATGTCCGCGCGCCCGGTCAGGGCGCGGCCAGCGAGCCTTTCGCCTTCACCCTCGCCGCGCGCGACGGCCAGCCCGCGCGGGACCGGGACGAGACCCATTTCGAACGGCCGGAGGACCAGCCATGACCAGGAAATTCACCGGCTATCACATGCTCGGCCTGTGCGGGGCCTTTTTCGGGACGGTCGTCACCGTCAACATGGTGATGGCGGTGCAGGCCAGCCGCACCTTCGGCGGCACCGTGGTCGACAACAGCTATGTGGCGAGCCAGCATTTCAACCGCTGGCTGGACGAGGCGCGGGTCGCGCGGCGGCTCGGCTGGACCGGGGAGGTCGCGCGGCAGCGGGACGGGCGCGTCTCCCTCTCCCTCTGGAATCCCGGCGGCGCGCTGGACGGCGCGGCGGTGACGGCGGTGGCGGAGCATCCGCTCGGCCGCTCGCCCGACCGGCTGCTGCGCTTCACGCCCATCGGCAAAGGCTATTACCGGACGGTAGAGCCCTTACCGGCGGGCCGATGGCGCCTGCGCCTCGACATACGCGCGCCCATCGGCCGGACCCGCCTGATCCGGGATGTCCCCGCATGACCGCCGCCCCCCGCCACAGCGAGTTCCTGCTGCCCGGCATACGCTGCGCAGGCTGCATCGCGAAGATCGAGCAGGGCCTTGCCCGCAACCCCGCCGTGCGGGCCGCCCGCGTCAACTTCACCGCCCGCCGCGTCGCCATCGACCACGACCCGGCTCTCGACCCCCGCGCCCTGCGGGAGGAGCTGCTGGCGCTCGGCTTCACCGCCGAACCGGTCGCGAAGCCTGTGACCTTTTCGACCAGCGAGGCGCGGGAGGATCGCCGCCTGCTCCTGTCCCTGGCCGTGGCCGGGTTCGCCGCGATGAACGTCATGCTCCTCTCCGTCTCCGTCTGGTCGGGGGCGGAAGGGCCGACGCGGCACATGTTCCACTGGCTCTCCGCCCTCATCGCCATGCCTGCCGTCACCTATGCGGGCCAGCCCTTCTTCCGCTCCGCCTGGTCCGCGCTGCGCCGGGGCCGCACGAACATGGACGTGCCCATCTCCATCGGCGTCCTGCTCGCCACGGGCATGAGCCTGTTCGAGACGATCACCGACGGCCCCAATGCCTATTTCGACGGCGCGGTCTCCCTCCTCTTCTTCCTGCTGGCGGGCCGCGTGCTCGACAATGCCATGCGCCGCCGCGCGCAGGGCGACGCCGCCGCGCTGCTGCGCCGGACGGCGCCGGGCGGCACGGTGCTGGACGACGGGGACCGGACGCGCTGGCTTTCCGCAGAGGATATCAGGCCGGGCATGCGCCTGCTCGTCAGCATGGGGGAGCGCTTCGCCGCCGACGGCATGGTGGAGACGGGGGAGACCTCCGTCGACCGCTCCCTCGTCACGGGCGAAAGCGCGCCGGAGCCGCTGGGGCCGGGGGGCACCGCCCATGCGGGCACGCTCAACAGGGACGCGCCCGTCATCCTGCGCGTCACCGCCGCCGGTCCCGACACCGCCATGGCGGAGATGGCCCGTCTGATGGAGGCGGCGGGCGGGGCGAAGTCGCGCTATGTCCGCATCGCCGACCGCGCCGCCCGCTATTACGCGCCCGCCGTCCACAGCCTCGCCGCGCTCAGCTTCGTCGGCTGGATGATCGCGGGCGCGGGCTGGCACCAGTCGCTGCTGATCGCGACCGCCGTCCTCATCATCACCTGCCCCTGCGCGCTCGGCCTTGCCGTGCCGGTGGCGCAGGTGGTGGTCTCGGGCGCGCTGATGCGGCGGGGGATACTCGTCAAGGACGGCTCCGCGCTGGAGCGCGTGGCGGAGGCGGACCGCATCTGCCTCGACAAGACGGGCACGCTGACCCTCGGACGGCCGGAGCTGATCGATCCCCTGCTGCCCGATGCGCGCGCCGCCTCCGTCGCCCTGGCCCTCGCCCGCGCCAGCCGCCACCCGCTGGCACAGGCGCTGACCCGCGCGCTCCAGAAGCAGGGCGTGGCCGCCGCGTCCGTCACCGGCCTCGCCGAAACCGCCGGGCTGGGCGTGGAGGGGCAATGGCGGGACCGCGCCGTCCGCCTCGGCCGCCCCGGCTGGGCGGGCGGCGGCGCCGTGGCGGGGGATGCCCTTGCCTGCGCCCTGTCGATCGAGGGGGAGGAACCCCTCCTCTTCCGCTTCGCCGACCGGCTGCGCCCCGGCGCGCGGGAGGCGGTGGCGCGGCTGGCGGCGCAGGGCCTCCATCCCATGATCCTCTCCGGCGACCGGCGCGAGGCGGTGCTGGCGGCCGCGCGCGACCTCGGCGCTATGGCCGCCGTCGAGATGACGCCCGCCGCCAAGCTGGAGGCGGTGCGGCAGCTGTCCGCCGCCGGGCACCGGGTCATGATGGTGGGCGACGGCCTGAACGACGGCCCCGCCCTCGCCTCCGGCCATGTCTCCATGGCGCCCGCCTCCGCCAGCGATGTCGGCCAGACGGCCTCCGACATCCTGTTCCTGGGCGACAGCCTCTCGCCCGTGCCGGTCACCGTCGCCGCCGCCCGCCGCGCCATGGCCGTGGTGAAGCAGAATTTCGCCCTCGCCATCGGCTATAATGTGCTGGCCGTGCCCCTCGCCCTGCTGGGCCATGTCACGCCGCTGGTCGCCGCCGTGTCCATGTCCACCTCGTCCATACTCGTCATTGCCAATGCGCTGCGTCTGAGAGGAGCCGCCCGATGAACGGTCTCGCCTTCCTGATCCCCATCGCCCTCGGCCTCGGCCTGTGCGGCCTGTGGGCCTTTTTCTGGTCGCTGGGGTCCGGTCAGTTCGACGATCTGGACGGCGCGTCGATGCGCATCCTGATCGAGGACGAGGCGGACAGGTGAAAAGAGGGGACGGAAGGACCGATGCCTTCCGCCCTCTCTTCCCGTCCCGGCGATCGTCCCTCTCAGAATTTCGTGCCGATGCCGATGCCGAAGACGAACGGGTCGAGGCTCACCTTCACATTCTGCTGCCCCAGCCCGGCGGTGTAGAGGCGCGCCGTGGTGTCGATGTCGATATATTTGACGTCCAGGTTCACGAAGATCCGGTCCGTCACCGGCACGTCCACGCCCGCCTGCAAGGCATAGCCGAAGCTGGGCTTCAGGCTGACCTCCGTCCGGCCCGCCGCCGCCTCGAACCGCGCGCTCGCCTTCTCCGAATAGAAGAGGGTGTAGTTCACGCCCGCGCCGACATAGGGCCGGATCTTGCCCTCCGGCAGGAAATGATATTGCAGCGTCAGCGTGGGCGGCAGCACCCATGTGGAGGCGAGGCGGCCGATGCCGCCCGTCACGCCGCCGGTGCCGTCGACATGATGCTTGGTCGTGGCCAGGATCAGCTCGGCGCCGATATGGTCGGTCATCATATAGCTGAAATCGAGTTCCGGCATGACGCTGTTGTCCACCTTCACCCGCTCATTGGGCAGGCCGGGGGTGATGCCGCCGCTATCCTCATTGGGCGCGACGACGATGCCGCGCAGGCGCACGAGGACATCCCCCTTTCCGGCATGGGCAGGCCCCGCGGCCAGCAGGGCGGCGGCAGCGCTGGCTGCGGCTGCGGCGATTTTCGAAACCATGGGTCAACTCCCTATTCTTGACCCCTCTGTCCTGCCGCCTTTCTCCGGCCGGGTATTTGATGCCGGACAAGCCGCCGTTTGACGCCGGTCAAGGCGCCGCCCCGCCCCCGCGCCATGGTGCCATGATGCGCGCCGATGCCCCCCTCGCCCTGCTGGCCGGCCTCGGCCTCCTGCTGGCGTCGCCCTGCCCCTCGGCGGGGGCGACGGTCATCATGGCACCGCTCTGCGGCGCGGGCGGCAGCGTGCCGGTCCCGATCCGCCGGGACGGCGATCCGGCGGACCGCCATGACCTACAATGCCGGATGCCCTGCCACGCGCCGGACCGGCGCAGGCGTCCCGGCTGCGCCTAGGACGGATCGACGGCACCCGTCCGGCGGACGCGGTATCATCCATGTGCCTTCTTGCGGGACGGCCGGGGCGCCGCCCACTTATGGCGTTCCCAAGCCACAATCGCGCGCGGGCAATGGCGCCGCCGCGCAGCATGGAAAGCCCAATGAAGAAGATCGGATTCCTGTCCTTCGGCCACTGGTCCCCCTCGCCGCAATCGGCGACGCGTTCGGCGCGCGACGTGCTGCTGCAATCCATCGACCTTGCCGTCGCGGCGGAGGAACTGGGCGCGGACGGCGCCTATTTCCGCGTCCATCATTTCGCGCGCCAGCTCGCATCGCCCTTCCCCCTGCTGGCGGCGGTCGGGGCGAAGACCGGCCGGATCGAGATCGGCACCGGCGTCATCGACATGCGCTACGAAAATCCCTTCTACATGGTCGAGGATGCGGGATCGGCGGACCTGATCGCGGGCGGCCGCCTCCAGCTCGGCATCAGCCGGGGTTCACCGGAGCAGGTGATCGAGGGATGGCGCCATTTCGGCCATGTCCCGGCCGAGGGGCAGAGCGACGGCGACATGGGCCGCCGCCATGCCGAGACATTTCTGGACTTGCTGGAGGGCAAGGGCTTCGCCCAGCCCAATCCCCGCCCCATGTTCCCCAACCCGCCCGGCCTGCTGCGGCTGGAACCGCATTCGGAGGGGCTGCGCGACCGCATCTGGTGGGGATCGGCGTCGGACGCCACCGCCGTCTGGGCCGCGCGCCTGGGCATGAACCTGCAAAGCTCCACGCTGAAAGCCGACGAGACCGGCGAACCCTTCCATGTCCAGCAGGCGCGGCAGATACGCCGCTATCGCGAGGCATGGGCGGAGGCGGGGCATGCGCGCGCGCCGCGCGTGTCGGTCTCCCGCTCCATATTCGCGCTCGTGAACGATAGGGACCGCGCCTATTTCGGGCGGGACGGCGGCAGCGACCAGGTGGGCGTCATCGACAATATGCGCGCCGTCTTCGGCCGCTCCTACGCGGCGGAGCCGGACCGGCTCATCGAGGAACTGCGCGGGGACGAGGCGATAGCGGAGGCCGACACGCTGCTCCTCACCGTGCCCAACCAGCTCGGCGTCGCCTATAACGCCCATGTCATCGAGGCGATATTGACGCATGTCGCCCCCGCCCTCGGCTGGCGATGAGGCGACAAGGGCGGTAGGGGGGGTTAGAGAAGCGCCCGCCGCCCTCTCCTCCCGTCCGGTCTCAGCCGTTCAGCAGGGCGGTGAAGCGGCGGTCCCAGAAATGCCGGAGGTCCAGTGGCTTCTCGATCAGCCCCGCCCGGGCGAAGGTCGCCGCCGCCTCCGCCTGCTCCCTTATCGCCCGGTCGTCGACGGGGACGAGTTGCGGCGGGCTTTTCTCCTGGCGGCGCCATTCCAGATAGTCGGCCCGGCCGACGCCGGTCTGCGCCGCCAGGATCGTCGCCCACTCGTCCGAATGGGCGTGCATCCATTCCAGCACCCGCCGGAACCGCAGCAGATAGTCGCCGATCGCCTGGTTGCGCAGGGGGTCGTCGATGCTGTTCACATTGGTGACGACCACCGGATTGCCGACATAGCCGCTTTCCGCCTGCTCGATCAGGCGGCCGCCGAAGCGGCTCTGCGCGATGGCGGTCTCATAGCCCTGCGTCATCCAGGCGTCGAGCTGGCCGGACTGGAAGGCGGCGGGCAGCATGTCCCGCGCCAGGCTGATGCCCTCTATGTCCTTCATCGTCATGCCATGCTCCTCCAGCAGGCGGAGGAGATAATAATGATAGTTGGAGGAGCGCAGATAGCCGATCCGCTTGCCGCGCAGGTCCGCTATGCCGCGCGCGGGCAGGCCCTTGCGCACGACCAGACCGAGATAGCGGCTGCGGGCGTCCGCGCGGATGACCGCGACGATGCGGGACTCCTGCATCTTCGCCCCCCAGATGGCGAGCGGTATGTCGGAGAAATTGGAACCCGCGTCGAGCCTGCCGTCGCTGATCGACTGGAGCGACAGGTCGAAGGGCAGGATCGCGTAATTCACGCGGTAGGGCGTCCTGTCCTGCCCGGCGGGCGCGAAGAAATTCTGATAGCCCTCCTTGGTGGTGGACAGGCCGAGCGTGACGTCGGCCAGTTCGCCCGCCTTGCGGGGGCCGCATCCGCCGAGGCCGAGGCCCATCGCGCCGGTCAGGCCGCCCATCATCAGCGCGCGACGGGTCATCTCCATGGGTCAGCGTCCGAACCTGTAGGTCGCGCGGGCATAATAGAAGCCGCCGTAAAAGCCGAAGGGGCTGTTCTGCGCATAAAGCTGCGACCCGCTATTGTCGACGATGGTGCTGCGGGCCGGATAGGAATCGAACAGATTGTTCGCGCCGATGGCCACGCTCACCCGGTCCGACGCCTTGTACCCCAGTTCCAGGTCGGCGATGACCCGCGCGCCGTAATATTGGTCGTTGACCGCGCCGACCGTCAGCAGCTGCACCGATCCATAGCGCTGGAGCCGCAGGTTGACGTTGACGGGGCCGACCGTCACGTCCGAGCCCAATATCACCTTGGTCCGGGGATTGCCGACCTCGATATAGCCCTGCGCCACGCGGTCGAACAGCGTGAGGCCCAGATTGGCGAGGCGCGCGGGCGTCGCCGCGATCTTCGTGATGCGGGTCTGGTTGTAGTTGAAGCCGAGCGACCAGTGGACCTTGCCCCAGCCGCCAAGATCGTGGCTATAATCGCCCACCACGTCCACGCCCAGCGTGCGGGTGTCGATGGCATTGGTGTAATAGCTGATGATCTGCCCGGATTCGAGGCCGTTGGCGAGCAGGATCGCGTTCACGCCCGTGCCGCTCAGATTGCCGGTCTGCGAAATGCGGTCGCGCAGCCAGATGGCATAGGCATCGACCGTCACCGCCAGCGCGGAGGACGGGTTGAAGGCCAGGCCGCCGCTCAGATTGACCGACCGCTCGGGCTTGAGCGGCGTGGCGCCCAGCGCGATGCCCGTCGGCGAGGAAGGGGCCACGACGCGGGTCGTGGTCAGGCCCGCGATCTGGCCGTTGACGATGGAGAAGCCGCGCGATGCGCTGGCGAAGCCCTGCTGCGTCAGCGACGGCGCGCGGAAGCCGTTGCTGAGCGTGGCGCGCAGCGCCAGCGCCCGCGTCAGCGCCACGCGCGACGTGACCTTGCCGACCACCACATTGCCCGCGCTGTCATTATAATGCTCGAACCGCCCGGCGACGCCGATGTCCCAGCCGGGCAGCGGCCGGGTCGACAGGTCGAGATAGGCGGAGATGTTGTTGCGCGCTATGTCCGCCGCGTCGCCCGGCAGGATGGTGATGCCGCCCTGCGCGCCGATGGCCGCCGGCTGGCCCGCAAAGGGGCTGCCCGCCGGATAGATATATTGCCCGTTGAGATAGGCGGCCGCGTCCTGGATGATGGTGCGATAGCGTTCGCGGCGGAATTCCGCGCCCAGCGCGATGTTCAGGTCCTCGGCCCAGCCGATGTCGAAGCCGCGCCTGATGTCGGCATTGCTCGTCCACTGGTCGAAGATCGCGTCGAACGTATCGAAGCGGGTCGGGCTTTGCGGCCCCATGGACGGGTTCAGCGTATCCTCCATGCCATTATCGGCATGATGGCGGCCGAAAGTGCTGCTGACGTCCCAGCTCCACGAGCCCAGCGCGCCGCGCCCGCCGAGCAGGATCTGGAAATCCTTGTCGGGGAAGCGGCCGGTCGGCTGCACCACATCGCTATATAGCTCCGGGATGAAGCTGGTGCTGTTGGGCAGGCGGTAGGTCTGGCCGTTCTTGATGTCGCGAATGCCGAACGTGCCGTAGGAATAGAGCGTCAGCCCGCCCACGGGCAGCTCGGCATTATAGGAGCTGTAGAGCGCCTTCACCTTGGCCAGGCCGCCCCGGACCAGGCGGCGGTCGCGCGTCGCCTCGCGCGGGTCGGGCTGGCCGTTGACGAGGGGATAGATCTGCTGCGTCGAAAGGCCGGGGCGGAAGGTGTAGTCCTGGTCGAGCAGGTCCACGGCCAGATGCAGCGAACCGTCATTGGGAAGCCGGAAGCCATAGTCGATCCGCGCCTGCCCCTGGTCGCCGTCGCCCTCATAACGCTGCCCGCCATAGAGGGTGAAGGCGCCCGTGCCGACGCTCTTCTTGAGGACGATGTTGATGACGCCCGCCACCGCGTCCGACCCATATTGCGCGGCCGCGCCGTCGCGCAATATCTCCACCCGCTCGATCGCGCCGAGCGGGATCTGGTCGAGGTCGGCCGCGTTGGCGCCGGGCGCCTGGCCCGCGGCGGGGAGGGGAATGGAGGTCGGATGGCGGCGCTTGCCGTTGACCAGCACCAGCACATGCGCGCCGCTGAGGCCGCGCAGGCCCGCCGGGCGGCCGAACGTGTTATAGGCGCCGTTCGAGGCCGTATCGACCTTGAAGGACGGGACGAGGGAGGCGAGCGCGTCGCGCAACTGGCTCGCGGCGCCGCCGGTCGCCGCGAGATTGTCGTTGCTCACCACGTCGATGGGCGCCGTGCTCTCCGCCACCGTGCGGCTGGCGCTGCGGCTGCCCAGGACGATGATGTCGTCCGGCCGGGCATCCGCCTCCGCCGCCAGCGCATCGTCCGGGGCCTGCGCCCGCGCATGGGCAACCGTCGGCGCGACGGTGGCGAGCAACAGCAACCTGGTGGCGGCGAGGCCGGCTTTGCGGACGAATTTCAAGTCTTTTCCCCGATTTTCCTGGACGACCATATGCGGTCCCGCGCCGCCCTGACGACGCTGGCCGCTTTTCTGTCATGAAGAGGGCAGCCGATCGCCGGCCGCTCAGGCACGGCGCTCTGCCCAAGGCATCCGCCCGGTTCCAATGAGATTTTGTCACTATCTTATAGCATTTTCTCATATCTCTACCACTTAAGTAGATTTTCCTGTTTACAGGGGTCGTCCCCGCGCGCGGGGCCTATGGGGAACGGAATGCGCAAACAGTTCACCGCCGCTCACTGGGGCATTTACGAGGTCGATCTGGAGCCGGGGGCGCCGCCGCGAATCGCGCCGCTGGCCGACGATGCCGACCCCTCCCCCATCGGCCTCGACCAGCTCGACCCCTCGGTCACGCGCCTGCGGATCACGCGGCCCGCCGTGCGGGAGAGCTGGCTGAAGGGCGGCCCCGGCGCCCGGCCCGACCTGCGCGGGCGCGAACCCTTTGTCGAGGTCGACTGGGACCATGCGCTGGACCTGGTGGCGGCGGAGCTGGGCCGCGTGCGGGACGCCCATGGCAATGAGGCGATATTCGGCGGCTCCTATGGCTGGTCGAGCGCCGGGCGCTTCCATCATGCGCAGAGCCAGGTCCACCGCTTCCTCAACGGCTTCGGCGGCTATGTGCGCAGCACCGACAGCTACAGCCTCGGCGCGGGCCGCGTCCTCCTGCCGCATATATTGGCGAGCATGGACGAGACGAACGCCTCCCACAGCAGCTGGGAATTGCTGGCGGAGCATACGCGGCTGTTCGTCAGCTTCGGCGGCGTCCCCCTCAAGAACACGCAGGTCTCCTCGGGCGGCGCGGGGCGGCACCGGGTGCGGGACGGACTGGCGGCGATGGCGCGGGCGGGCGTCCGCTTCGTCAATATCAGCCCGGTGGCCGACAATATGGCGACGGGCGGCGCGGTCGAATGGATACCGATCCGGCCCAATACCGACACCGCCATGCTGCTCGCCATGGCCCATGTCCTGCTGACCGAGGATTTGCTCGACCGCGAATTCCTGGCGTCCCATTGCGTGGGGTTCGACCGTTTCGCGCCCTATCTGCTGGGCGAGGCGGACGGCACGGCGAAGACGCCCGCATGGGCGGCGGAGATCACCGGCGTGCCCGCCGACCGGATCGCATCGCTGGCGCGCGAACTGGCGGCCACGCGCAGCATCGTGAACATCGCCTGGGCGCTCCAGCGCTCGACCCATGGCGAGCAGCCCTTCTGGGCGCTGGTCGCGCTGGCCGCCATGCTGGGGCAGATCGGCCTGCCCGGCGGCGGCCTCGGCCTCGGCTATGGCGCGATGAACGTGATGGGCAGCGCGCATCCGCGCTTCCAGGGGCCGGTCCTGCCGCAGGGCAGCAATGCGGTGAAGGCGTTCATCCCCTGCGCGCGCATCGCGGACATGCTCCTCCATCCGGGCGAACCCTTCCGCTATAATGGCGGGCACCATCATTATCCGCATATCCGGCTGGTCTATTGGGCGGGCGGCAATCCCTTCCACCATCATCAGGACCTGAACCGGCTGATGGAGGCGTTCCGGCAGCCCGAAACCATCGTCGTTCACGAGCAATATTGGAACTATACGGCCAAGATGGCGGACATCGTGCTGCCCGCCACCCTCTCCCTCGAACGGGACGATATCGGCTTCGCCACGCGGGAAGGCTATTATATCGCGATGGCGCGGGCCATGGCGCCGCAGGGCGAGGCGCGGGACGATTTCGCCATATTCTCCGCGCTGTCCGCCCGGCTCGGCTTTGCCGACGCCTATACGGAGGGGCTGGACGCGGCCGGATGGCTGCGCCGCATCTATGAGGAGGGGCGGCAGCGGGCGCGGGCGGCCGGCATCGATCTGCCCGGCTTCCAGCAATTCTGGGAACGCGGCCTCCTCGACCTCTCGCCGCATGACAAGCCCTTCACCATGTTCGAGGCGTTCCGGCAGGACCCCGCGGCCCATCCGCTCAAGACCCCCAGCGGCCGGATCGAGATATTCTCGGAGACCATCGCCGCCTTCGACCTGGACGACTGCCCCGGCCATCCGGTCTGGATCGAGCCGGCGGAATGGCTGGGCCATGCCGATGCCGGGAGCTTCCCGCTGCACATGCTGTCGGACCAGCCCGCGCGGCGGCTCCACGGCCAGCTCGACCCCTCCCCCTATAGCCGCGCGGGCAAGGTCCGGGGACGGGAGCCGATCCATATCAGCCCGGCCGACGCGCGGCGGCGCGGCATCGCGGACGGCGACATCGTGCTCGTGCGCAACGACCGGGGCCGCTGCCTGGCCGGGGCGGTGGTGAGCGACGCGATCATGCCCGGCGTGGTGCGGCTCGCCACGGGCGCCTGGTTCGATCCGGCGGAGGATGAGGGGCGGGAGCCGGGGCTGGAACGGCACGGCAATCCCAACAGCCTGACGCTCGACCGGGGATCGTCCGCCCTGTCGCAGGGCTGCGCCGCGCAGACATGCCTGGTCGAGGTGGAGCCTCTGTCCGGCGAAGCCCCCGAAGTCGGCGCCTTCACCCTGCCGGACCTCGTGCCGCTCCGGCATTAGGGCGCGATCGTCCTCATGAAAGCCTTCGCGTTTCAGCCAAAGGCATGGACACCGCTTTTCGCGTGTTCCTGCGCAGGCAGGGACCCAGGGTAATCCGGCATTCCCTTGCCCTGGGCTCCTGCCTGCGCAGGAGCACGCCGCTTCTTTCAGAGCGGATGAGCCGGGCTTCCGGATTCCGGCAAGTCAAACCCCGCTCAGGAGCCGGAAAGCTCGGCGGAGGCGCCCTGCTGGTCCGGCGCGATGGTCTGGCCGCTCAGCCAGGAGAGGAAGGCGCGCACCGGGGCGGACATGACCCGGTGCCGGGGCCAGACCAGCCAATAGGCCTGGTTGAGTTCCGTCACATCGGGCAGCACCGTCCGCAGGCGGCCGGAGTCCAGGTCTCCCTGCGCGATGGCGACGCGGGCCAGCGCCACGCCCTTGCCCGCCACCGCCTCGTCGATCACCAGGCTCGACTGGTTGTAGCGCGGTCCCTCCAGCGCCGCGTCGGCGGTGACGCCGCGCGTGCGGAACCACATGGTCCAGTCGGGCGCGGGCACGCCGCCATCCTCCCCCATGTCGTGCAGCAACCGGCAGCGCAGCAGGTCGGCGGGCGCCTCCAGCGGGCCGGATTGCGCCAGATAGTCGGGGGAGGCGACGGGGACGATGGTCTCCGCGAACAGTTTTTCCGCCGTCAGCCCCTCATAAATGCCCCAGCCATAGCGTATGGCGAGGTCCACGCTGCTCCGCCCGAAATCGACAAGGGCAAGGTCGGCCGAGACCCAGACCTCGATATCCGGATGGATGGCGCGGAACCCGTCGAGCCGGGGCAGCAGCCATTTCGCGGCGAAGGAGGGCGGGGCCGATACCGACACGACCTGCGCCTCACGCCGGGTGGCGCGCAGGATGCGGCTCGCATCGGCCAGCCGCGCGAAACCCTCGCTCAGGTCCGGCAGGGCGTTCTGGAGATTCTCGGTCAGCAGGAATTCCCGGCCCGACCGGATGAACAGCGGCGCGCCGGCCCATTCCTCCAGCGCGCGCACATGCTGCGTGACCGCGCCGGGCGTGATGCCCAGCTCATCCGCCACGCGGGAGAAATTGCGGTGCCGCGCACAGGCCTCCAGCACGCGCAGGGCGGTGAGGGGAAGGGCGCGCCCGTCGCTCATATCCTGCCCGGCGCGGGCGGCAGGGCGCCATCCTCCACTATGTCGGTGGCGAGCGTGCGCTCCTCCCAGTCGCGATGGTCCATCGCCAACCGATCCAGCTTGGCGCGTATCCTGTCAAGCGCGTCGCGGCCGAGCACCAGCCGCAGCGGCGTCTCCCGGGCGGTGACCGCCGCGACGATCGCCTCCGCCGCCAGCGCCGGATCGCCCGGCTGCCGCCCGTGATTGGCGACGACCGAGCGGCGGCGGCGGCCGGCGGTCGGCTCGTAATCGGGGGTGAAGACGGGCGACTGGCGCAGCGACCGGCCCGCCCAGCCGGTGCGGAACGCGCCCGGCTCCACGATGAGGACGCGCAGGCCCAACGGCCGCGCCTCCCGGTCCAGCGCCTCCGACAGGCCCTCCACCGCGAATTTGGTGGCCGCATAATAGCCGGAGCCGGGCAGCCCGACAAAGCCGCCGCCCGAGGACATGTTGACGATCACGCCCTTGCGCCGCGCGCGCATGCCCGGCAGGGCGGCCTTCGTCACGCCCACCAGGCCGAAGAAATTGGTCTCGAACAGGGCGCGGATCTCGCTGTCCTCGCCCTCCTCCACCGCGGCAAGATAGCCATAGCCCGCATTGTTGACGAGGATGTCGATCCGCCCGAAATGCGCCTCCGCCTCGGCCACCGCGTCCTGCACCTCGTCCGGTTCCGTGACGTCGAGGCGCAGCGGCAGCACCCGCTCGCCGAAGCGGTCCACCAGGTCGGAAAGGGCGAGGGGATCGCGCGCCGTCGCCACGACATGATAGCCCCGCTCCAGCGCGGCCTCCGCGATCGCGCGGCCGAAACCGCGCGAGGCGCCCGTCACCAGCCATACGTCGCCCGGCAGGACAGCGCCGGAATTATCGGAAATGGACATCGGGCAATGGTCTCTCATGGGTCCGCCGCGAGAGGAGCCGTGCGGCGTTCATGCTGCGCGTCTCCCCCGATAAGCGCCGCCGCTCAATTGAAACTGTCCAATCCTCCTATGAACAACACAAATATGAAGTGAACTTTAGTAAAACTAAAAATTAGGAACATCCATATGGTGCCGGATTCCTTCTCATAGGACTATTGCCCGTTCCCCCTCCTATAGCCTGCTCATCGATGGCCGCATGACCGGCCGGGGCCTCCTTGGCGGGGCCGACTGGTTTGAAGGAGCGCAACATGACATCTTCGCTGAGCCTCGCCCGCCCCCGGCCGGCCGGACAGGAACCCGCCATCGGCGGCGTGGAGCGCGTGGGCGCGGGCATCAGCTTCGCCCATCCCGCGCCCGACCGCGACGTCGCCGCCGAACGCCTGCACCGCCGCCGCCAGCTTGCCGCCGCGCTGCGCCTGTTCGCGCGCTACGGCGTCGAGCCGGGCCTCAACGGCCATGCGACGGCGCGCGATCCGCAGGTGACCGACGGGCTCTGGATCAACCCCATCGGCGTCGACTTCGCCCGCATCCGCGCCAGCGACCTGGTGCTGGTCAACGGCAAGGGAGAGGTGCTGGAGGGCGACCTGCCGATCAACACCGGCGGCCTTCCCCTGCACCTCGCGCTTCAGAAGGCGCGGCCGGAGATTGTCGGCATCCTCCATGTCCACGCCTTTCACGGCCAGGCATGGTCGGCCTTCGGCCGTCCCGTGGAGCCGCTGATCGACGACATATCCGCCTTCGCCGACGATCAGGTGGTCTATGCCCCCTCCACCGATCCGGACCTGACGCCCGAACAGCATCGCAGGCGCTTCACCGACGCCTTCACGCGCAACCTCCTGATCTACCGCAACCATGGCCACTGGGCCATCGGGCGCACGGTGGAGGCCGCCGCCTGGCGCTTCATCAGCTTCGAGATCGCCGCCAGGCTCCAGCTCACCCTCCTCTCGACCGGCCAGCCCTATGATCTCGCCCGTCCCAACAAGCAGACGGAGGAGCAGCGGGAGGCGTTCGCCGCGCTCAGCTTCCTCCCCTATTGGGACCGCATCACCGGCGAGGAACCCGAACTGCTCGACTGAGCCGCCCCGGCATCACTCCCTTCCCATCCCGAAAGGCCGCCCCATGAGCCCGTCCCTTTCATCCCGGCAGATGCGCCTCGGCGTGATGTTCAACTCGCCCAATTTCGACCGGACCGAAACCAATGCCACGCCGGAGGGCGAGGCGATCACCAACCGCCTCGGCTATTATGCGGGCATATCGCAGGCGCTGGAGCGGGCGAAGTTCGATTTCGTCATGGTCGCCGACACGCTCAACCGCGAACAGAGCCGCACCGCGCCGCCCCGGCTGGAGCCTGTCACCCTCTTCTCGGCGCTGGCCGCGGTCACCAGCCATATCGGCCTCGTGCCGACCATCTCCACCACCTATACCGAACCCTATAATCTCGCCCGCCAGGTCCAGTCGCTCGACCTCATCAGCGACGGCCGCGCCGGGTGGAACGCCGTCACCTCCAGCTATGGCGAGCATAATTTCGGCGATGCCCCCCTCCCCTCCCATGTCGAGCGCTACCGGCGCGGGCTGGAGCATGTCGAGGTGGTGCGCAAGCTGTGGGACAGTTGGGAGGACGACGCGCTGATCGCCACCGGCTCGCATCTGGAGGTGGACACGGCAAAGGTCCACCGCATCGATCACAAGGGCGACTATTATTCGGTCCAGGGTCCGCTCGGCGCCTCCCGTTCGCGCCAGGGCCATCCCGTGCTGTTCCAGGCCGGTTCGTCGCGCGACGGCATCGCCTTCGCCGCGCGGTTCGCGGAGGCGGTCTATACCGCGCAGCAGACGCTGGCCGACGCGCAGGCCTTCTACCGCACGCTGAAGGGCGAGACCGCGCGGGCCGGGCGCGATCCCGACCATATCAGGATATTGCCCGGCCTCGTCACCGTCATCGGCGATACCGAGCAGGCGGCACAGGCGCGCAACCGGGAGCTTCTGGACGGCAGGATCACGCCGGACGCCATCGCCGCCACCGGCAAGCAGCTCGGCGGCATCGACCTCGGCCGATATGGCCTTGACGACCGCCTGCCCGCCGATGCCCTGCCCGCCGTGCTGTCGGTCGAGGGACGGCAGAGCCGCTACGGCGTCTTCCGCCAGCTCGCGCTGGAGGAAGGCTGGACCGTCCGCCAGCTCATCGAGCTTCAGGTGGGCGCCGCCGGGCATGGCCGCATCGTCGGCACGCCGGAGCAGATCGCGGACCGGATGGAACGCTGGTTCCTGGAAGGCGGCAGCGACGGCTTCGTCGTCATGCCCGGCCAGGGCCTGGGCAGCAGCGAGCTGTTCGCGGCCGAGGTCGTGCCGATCCTCCAGCGCCGCGGCCTGTTCCGCACCGACTATGAGGGCGGCACGCTGCGCAGCCATCTCGGCCTGCCGAAGCCGGTCAGCCGCTATGCGGCGGCGGGCCGGGACGATCGGGGGGAAGAGCGCCTCTCCTCGTCCGTCTGACGATTTTCACGGGCGGATGCGCCGATGCCGGGCTTTTCCGGCCACGGCCGCCTGCGCCCAGCCGACAGCGATTTTTTCCACCGGGGGCAATGCATATGCCGACTATCAGCCGTCTCGCCTCAAGAGACGCGAAATATCCTCTTCTCGCCACCTCCACGCTCGCGCTGCTGCTCCTTGCGGCACCCGCCCGGGCGGCGGATGCGAATGCGGGCGCCGCGGCGGCCGACGCGGACGCCGATCCCGGCGTCATCACCGTGACGGGCAAGCAGGCCAGGGACGTCGCCGCCGCGCGGCAGCGCCTCGACCGCATTCCCGGCGGCGCCAGCATCGTCGATTCCGACGAGGTGGAGCGGGGCCGCGCCGCCACGGTCAGCGACCTGCTCGCCTATCAGCCCGGCGTCATCGTGCAGTCGGTCGGCGGCAATGACGGCATCAAGGTGACGGTGCGCGGGTCGGGCATCGTGGGCGGCCTCGGCAACATGACGGAGGGCATCAAATATCTGGTCGACGGCGTGGGCCTGACCGGTCCGGGCGGCACCTCCTATGAATTGTTCGAGCCGCTGGGGCTGCGCTATACGGAGGTGCTGCGCGGCGCCAACGCCTTCGACTATGGCGCGGTGACGCTGGGCGGCGCGGTCAATTTCGTCAGCCGTACCGGCCTCACCGATCCCGGCTTCAAGCTGGGCGTGCAGGGCGGCAGCTTCGATTATTTCAAGGGCCAGGGCGCCTTCGGCGCGCAGCTCGGCGATGTCGATGTCTATCTGACCGGCGTCTATTCCCGGCGCGAGGGCTTTCAGGAGCAGACCTACAAGCGCAAGGTCAACCTGTCCGGCAATGTCGGCATCAGGCTGAGCGATTCGATCCAGACCCGCTTCTATGCCCGCTTCGCGTCGGAGACCCATTTCCAGTCCGCGCCGCTGACGCTGGCGCAGCTTCGCGCCAATCCGCGCCAGACCAGCGCCGCCTTCCGCGTCTCGCAGGCGGATGTGAAGAAATTCGGCTCCTACTCCATCTCCAATCTGACCGACTGGACGATCGACGCGGAGAACGCGCTGCAATTCGCCGTCAACTTCTCGAACACGCCGCAGCATATCAACACGAAGACCGCTTTTCCCAGCGATTCCAAATATGCCGACCTCAATCTCAGCCTGCGCTATGTGAACAGGAGCCGCATCTTCGGCCTGCCGAGCGAGACGACGCTGGGCTGGTTCAATGCCCGGCACATTGACGGGTCGACCACCGCATTCTCCTCCGCGCTGAACGGCGCCATCGTCAAGTTCAACAACTATACCGGCTCCTACGACAATATCTTCACGCTCGGCAATGCGACGGAGGTGGTGAAGGATGTCCGCCTGCTGCTCGGCCTCTCCGCCATAGGGATCAAGCGCAAGATCGGGATCGACTATACCGCCGCGCCCATC
>JASGGS010000008.1:0-43011 GCA_047602685.1 Sphingobium sp. | reverse complement strand
TGTCGGCGGGCGGGAGATCGCGGCGATCGCGGGCGCGGTGCTGCGCGCGCGGCAGCTGCGCGTGCCCGTGCTGCTCGACGGGTTCATCACCTGCGCGGCGGTGGCGCCGCTGGCCGTCGATGCGCCGGGCATCACCGCCCATTGCCTGGCGGGCCATTGCTCGGCCGAACAGGGCCATGCCCGCCTGCTCGAACGGCTGGGCCTCGACCCGCTGCTCGCCCTCGGCATGCGGCTGGGCGAGGGGAGCGGCGCGGCCGTGGCGGCCCTGGTCCTGCGCGCCGCCGTCGCCGCCCATGGCGGCATGGCGACCTTTGCCGAAGCGGGCGTGTCGGAAGGCTGATCGTGGAAGGCCGCGACCTTCACCTGATGCGCCATGGCGCGCCGGAGACGATGCACCTGATGCTGGGCCGCACGGACGCGGCGCCCACGGCCGGGGGCGTGGCGGCCTGTATCGGCCGCGCGGCCGGGCTGGCGGTGGAGGGCGTTGTCAGCTCCGACCTGTCCCGCGCGGCCGAACCCGCCCGGCGGATCGCGGCGGCGCGCGGCCTGCCGCACGACATCGACCCGCGCTGGCGGGAACTGGATTTCGGGACGTGGGACGGGCTGGCCCCCGCGACCATCGACAGTGCGGCCCTGAGCCGCTTCTGGAGCGATCCGAACGCGCATCCGCCGCCGGAGGGCGAGCGCTGGTCGGCGCTGGTCGCGCGCGTGGAGCAGGCCCTGGCGGCGCTGCCCCCCCGCCCCATGCTGGTCGTCACCCATGGCGGCGCGATGCGCGCGGCGCTGTCCGTCCTCTGCGGCTTCGGCCCGGCGCAGGGATGGGCGCTGGACCTGCCCTATGGCGCGCTGCTCAGCCTGCGCGTCTGGCCGGGCGAGCGGACGGCCGGGCAGATCACGGGCCTCCTGACATGAAGGGGCTGCTCATCGCCCTCCAGTTCCTCACCCGCCTGCCCGGTCCCCGGATGCGCGTGTCGGACGCGGAATTCGCGGCATCGATCCGCTGGTTCCCGGCCGCGGGGCTGGCGGTCGGGCTGATCGTGGCGGGCGCCGCCCGGGCGGGCGCCCTTGCCGATCCCTGGGTCGGGGCGCTGGCGGGCCTGGCCGCATGGGTGGGCGTGACCGGCGCGCTGCACCTCGACGGCCTGGGCGATGTGGCGGACGCGCTGGGCGCGGCGCACAAGTCCCGCGAGCGCCTGCTGGCCGTGCTGGCGGACCCGCATGTCGGCAGCTTCGGCGTGGTCGCGATCGCGATGCAGCTCCTCGCCAAACTGGTGCTGCTGCACCGGCTCGTGGAGACGGGCGCGTTCCTTCCCCTCCTCCTCATCCCCCTTGCCGCGCGCGTCGGGCCGCTCCTCTGGACGCGCCTGCTGCCGCCCCTGCATGCGGGGCTGGGCGCGCGCTTTCGCGATGCGGCGGGCAATGGGACGCTGGCCGTCTGGGCGGCGGCATTGGCGGCGGCGGCGTGGTGGGTTCCGGCGCTGGTCCTGGCGCCGCCGATCCTGCTCCTCATCGCCCTCTGGCTCCGGCGCGCATTGGGCGGTATTTCGGGAGACGGTCATGGCGCGGGAATAGAAGCCGGCGAGACCGGGCTGCTGTTGGCCGCCATCATCATGGGGGAGATGATCCGATGAGGCGCTTTACCTGGCATGGCGGCGGGCTGGAGGCCGCGAAGGCGCGGTTCGGGGAGGATGGCCTGCCCTGGATCGACCTGTCCACCGGCATCAATCCCCATGGTTGGCCCGTGCCGCACGACCTTCCCATCGACTGGCGACGCCTGCCCGGCAACGCCGCGCTGGCCGGACTGGAAAGGGCGGCGGCGGCGCATTTCGGGGTGGATGCGGCCCATGTCTGCGCCCTGCCGGGGACGGAGGCGGGGCTGCGCCTGGCGGGCCTGCTGCTGCCGGAACCCGCCCGCTACCTGACGCCCTGCTATCGCAGCCATGGCGAGGCCTTCGCCGTCGCCACGCCCGTCGCGCGCGCGGAATGGGCCGGGCTGGAGCCGGGCACCACCCTCCTCGCCAATCCCAATAATCCCGACGGCGATATCCTGCCGCGCGCGCGCCTCGTCGATGCGCTGGCGGCGGGCGATCCGGACCGCTGGCTGCTGGTGGACGAGGCCTTTGCCGATCCCGACCCGTCCGCCAGCATCGCGTCATGGGTATCGGACGAGAGGCCGCTCGCCCTGCTGCGCTCCTTCGGCAAGTTCTTCGGGCTGGCGGGGGTGCGGCTGGGCTTCCTCATCGCGCCCCGCCTTCTGGTGGAGCGCTTCCGCGCGCGGCTGGGCGCATGGCCGGTCTCGGCCGCCGCCATCGCCATCGGCACGGCCGCCTATCGCGACCGGGCGTGGATCGCGGAGACGCGCGAGCGGCTCCATGGCCGCGCCCTCGCCCTCGACATCGTGCTGCGCCGCGCGGGGCTGGCGCCGCTGGGCGAATGCCCGCTCTTCCGCCTGATAGAGGTGGCGGACGGCGGCGCGCTGTTCGAGCGGCTGGCGGCGCGGCACCATATCCTGACCCGCCCGTTCGAGGAGCGGCCGGGCTGGCTGCGCATCGGCCTGCCGGAGGGGGAGGCGGATTTCCGGCGGCTGGAGCGGGCGCTGGCCGATGGCTGAGCCGGTGGCGCTGGCCGCCCTGATGCTCGACGCGGGGCTTGGCTGGCCGGACCGGCTCTATCGCCTCATCGGCCATCCGGTGGGCGGTTTCGCGCGGGTCATCCATGCCTGCGAGGCGCGGTGGAACCGGCCGGAACGGCGCGCGGGGACGCGGCGGGCGCTGGGCGCCGTCACGGTCCTGATCCTGATCGCGCTGGGCGGGGGCGGCGGATGGCTGTCGCAGGCGCTGATCCTCCGCTGGCTGGGGCCATGGGGATGGGCTGGCGTCGCCCTCCTCGCCTTTCCCGGCCTCGCGCAGCGCAGCGTGTTCGCCCATGTGCGGCCCGTGGGCCGGGCGCTGGCGGCGGGCGACCTGCCCGGCGCGCGGCGCGCGGTCGGCATGATCGTGGGCCGCGACACCGCCGCGCTGGACGAGGCGGGCGTGGCGCGCGCGGCGATAGAGAGCCTGTCGGAGAGCTTCTGCGACGGGGTGGCGGCGCCGCTCTTCTGGCTCCTCCTCCTCGGACTTCCGGGGCTGTGGGCCTATAAGGCGATCAACACGGCGGACAGCCTGATCGGCCATTATGAGGAACGCTGGCGCGCCTTCGGCTGGGCGGCGGCGCGGACGGACGACCTCCTGAACCTCCTCCCCGCGCGGATCGGCGGGGCGGCGATCTGCCTCGCGGGCGGAGGCGGCTGGCGCGTGATGCGGCGCGATGCGCGGCTGCATGCCTCGCCCAATGCGGGCTGGACGGAGGCGGCGATGGCGGGCGCGCTCGGCCTCCGCCTCGCCGGGCCGGTCGTCTATGATGGCGTGGCCCATGGCAAGCCGTGGATCGGCGACGGGCGGGCGGAGGCGGGCGCTCCCGATATCGGCCGGGCGCTGGCCGTCTATGTGCGCGCTTGCCTCCTCCTCTGGATCGTCGCAGGAGCGCTCGCATGGCCGCGATAATGGTGCAGGGCACGGGATCGGACGTGGGCAAGTCGGTGCTGGTCGCCGGGCTGTGCCGCGCGCTCGTCAAGCGGGGCCTCGCCGTCCGCCCCTTCAAGCCGCAGAACATGTCCAACAATGCCGCCGTGACGGCGGACGGGGGCGAGATCGGCCGGGCGCAGGCGCTTCAGGCGCTGGCATGCGGTGTGGAGCCGCATACGGACATGAACCCCGTGCTCCTGAAGCCGCAGGCGGACCGGACGTCGCAACTCATCGTCCGGGGCCGGGTGCGCGGCACGCTCGGCTCCGGCGATTACCGGGAGGGGCGCGGCGCGCTCCTGACCGACGTGCTGGACAGCTTCCACAGGCTGGAGCGGCAATGCGACCTGGTGCTGGTGGAGGGCGCGGGGTCCCCGGCGGAGATCAACCTGCGCGCGGGCGACATCGCCAATATGGGCTTCGCCCGCGCGGCGCGGGTGCCGGTGGTGCTGGTGGGCGATATCGACCGGGGCGGCGTCATCGCCTCCATCGTCGGCACGCGGGCGGTGATCGATGCGGAGGATGCCGCGATGATCCGGGGCTTCATCATCAACAAGTTCCGGGGCGACCCGGCCCTGTTCGCGGACGGCTATGCGCAGATAGAGGAGCGCTCCGGCTGGCGCGGGCTGGGGCTGGTGCCGTGGCTGCGCCAGACGCTCCGCCTGCCGGGCGAGGATGCGGTGGTGCTGGAGACAAGGCGCGGAACGGACGGGGCGCGGCCGATCGTCGCCTGCCCGATCCTGCCGCGCATCTCCAATTTCGACGATCTCGATCCCCTGAAGCTGGAGCCGGGCGTCGAGCTGGCCATGATCCCGCCCGGATCTCCCCTGCCGGCGCAGGCGCGGCTGGTCGTGCTGCCGGGGTCGAAGGCGACCCTGGCGGACATGGCGGCGATGCGGGCCGAGGGCTGGGACATCGACATCGCCGCCCATCACCGGCGCGGCGGCGCGATACTGGGCCTGTGCGGCGGATATCAGATGCTGGGCGCGCGCATCGCCGATCCGGACGGGCTGGAGGGGCCGCCGGGCGAGGTGGCGGGCCTCGGCCTGCTCGACGTGACGACGCGCCTGTCGCCGGTGAAGGCGCTGCGGCAGGTGACGGGCACGGCGCTGGGCGCGCGCATGGAAGGCTATGAGATGCATATGGGCGAGACGGCGGGGCCCGGCCTGTCGCGGCCGCTCGCCCGCCTGGACGACGGGCGGAGCGACGGCGCGATCAGCGCGGACGGCCTCGTCATGGGCAGCTATGTCCATGGCCTATTGGCCGATCCGGGCTTCCGCGCCGCCCTCCTCGCCCGCATCGGCGCGGAGGGGTCGGGCCGCGACTATCGCGCCGATGTGGAGGCCGCGCTGGACGAGATCGCGGCGGAGCTGGAACGGCATGTGGACATCGACGCGCTGATCGCGCTCGCCCGCGAGGGGGTGCCCGCATGAGCCGGTCCAGCCTGCTCGTCCTCGGCGGCGCGCGGTCGGGCAAGAGCCGCCTGGCGCAGTCGCGGGCGGAGAGCCTGCCCGGCGCCCCCGTCTATATCGCCACGGCCGAGGCGTGGGACGGGGAGATGCGGGAGCGGATCGCGCTCCACCGCGCCGACCGGGGCGGGCAATGGGCGACGGTCGAGGCGCCGCTGGACCTGCCGGAGGCCATCGCCTCCCGCTCCGGCACCGGCCATGTGCTGCTGGTCGACTGCCTCACCCTCTGGGCCACCAACCTGCTGCTGGCGGAACGGGATGCGGAGGCGGCGACGGAGGCGCTGTGCGCGGCGGTCGCCGGTTTCGACGGGCACCTGATCCTCGTCGCCAATGAGGTCGGCCTCGGCATCGTGCCCGACAATGCGCTGGCCCGGCGTTTCCGCGACGTGGCGGGCCGGATGAACCAGCGCGTGGCGGCGGTGGCGGGCGAAGTGGTCTTCGTGGCGGCGGGCCTGCCGCTGCGCCTGAAATAGGCCGCCCGGCATGAAAACGGTACGCCCTGAAAAAAATCGTTACATATCGCGACACTTTGGGGCTGGATTATGCGTTGAGCCGCGACCATGCATGAGCCGATGACGATCCGAGCGCGCTTTTTCCTTCTCGGTCCCCTGATGCTGTCGGCGTGCAGCGTCGGTCCGGACTATCGCCCGAAAAGCGCGGCCGACCTCGGCGTGCCCGACGCCTGGTCCGTCACGGCGGCGCCGTCGAGGGAGGATCTGACCCGCTGGTGGCAGCGATTCGACGATCCGGTGCTGGGCCAGCTGGTCGAGCAGGCGGCGTCCGCCAATCTGGACGTGGCGCAGGCCGTCGCGCGGCTGCGGCAGGCGCGCGAGGCGCTGGTCATAGCGGGCGCGGACCTGCTGCCCACGGTCAGCGGATCGGGCGCCTATAACCGGACGGAGCCGCTGCGCGGCGGGGGCACCACCATCACCCAGGCCAACGGCACCACCGCCACCATCCCGGCGCAGGGCCGCGACAATTTCTCCCTCGGCCTCGACGCCAGCTACCAGATCGACCTGTTCGGCGGCATCCGCCGGTCGGTGGAGAGCGCCCGTGCCCAATATGCGGCCAGCGGCTTCGACTATGCCACCACCCTGCTGTCCGTGGAGAGCGAAGTGGCGCGCAACTATGTCCTCGCCCGCGCCTATCAGGC
This sequence comes from Sphingobium sp., assembly GCA_047602685.1. Classification (GTDB taxonomy): domain Bacteria; phylum Pseudomonadota; class Alphaproteobacteria; order Sphingomonadales; family Sphingomonadaceae; genus Sphingobium. Next base: position 36,829 of record JASGGS010000008.1, on the reverse strand, counting down.
GCAGCTGGCCAATGCGCGCGACAGCCTGGCCATACAGGACGACAATCTGGAGATTGCGGGATTCCGGTTGCAGGCGGGCCTCGTCTCCTCGCTGGATCAGGAGCAGGCGCGCGCGACACGGGCGCAGACCGCCGCGAACGTGCCGCAGATCGAGCAGCAATATACTGCCGCCGTCGCCCGTATCGGCGTGCTGACGGGGCAGGCGCCGGGCGCGCTGAGGCCCCTGCTGGCCGCCACCCGCCCGATACCGAAGGGACCGGAGACGGTCGCGGCGGGCATCCCCGCCGACGTGCTGCGCCAGCGGCCGGACGTGCGCGCGGCCGAACGCAATCTCGCCGCCGCCACGGCGGAAATCGGCGTCGCCAAGGCGCAGCTTTTCCCCGCCCTCAGCATCGGCGGCAGCCTGAGCGCCAATGCGGCGACGGCGGGCAATATCTTCGACACCATCACCGGCGGCCTGTTCGCCAATGTGGCGCAGGCGATCTTCAACGGCGGGCGCCTGAGCGCGCAGGTCCGGTCCAGCCGGGCGGCGGCGGACGCATCCTTCGCGGCCTATAAATCCTCCGTGCTGACCGCCATGGAGGATATCGAGAATGCGATCGTCGCCTTCCGGTCGGCGCAGGAGCGGGAGCGGCAGTTCGCCGTCGCCCTCGACGCCGCCAATGCCGGCGCCCTGCTGGCGCGCAGCCAGTACCGCACGGGCCTCACCGATTTCACCACGCTCAACACGCAGGAGGCATCGCTCGTCTCCGCGCGCAACGGGCTGGTCCAGGCGCAGTCGGACAAGGCGACGGCGCTGATCGCCCTCTATGTCGCGCTGGGCGGCGGATGGGACATAACGGGCGCGCCGACCGCACCGGCGCGCATCACTGCTGCGGGACAATAGGGATGGCCGACGAGACTCTGGACGCATTTCTGGGCGTGAAGCCCCAGCCCGGCTGGAAACCCTATGCCAAATGGGGCGGCATCGGCCTCGCCGTCCTGATCCTGCTGGCGCTGCTCCTGCGCTGGTTCGGCGGCGGCGACAAGGCGCAATATGCGACCGTGGAGGTGCAGCGCGGCCATCTCGTCACCACCGTATCCGCCACGGGCAAGCTGGCGCCGACCAATCAGGTGACGGTCGGGTCCCAGACATCCGGCCTGGTGACCAAGGTGCTGGTGGACGTGAACGACCGGGTGAAGGCCGGGCAGATACTGGCCGAGATCGATACCGAGCAGCTCGACGCGCAGATCCGCCAGAATGAGGCGCAGCTGGGCGCCAACCGCGCCAGCGTGGGCCAGGCCCGCGCGACCGTGGCGGAGGCGCAGGCGCAGCTTGCCCGGCTGGAGGAGGTCTATCGCCTCTCCAACGGCCGCGTCCCGTCGAAGACGGAACTTCAGACCGGCCGCGCCGACGCGCAGCGCGCCGTCGCCGCCCTGCGCGCCGCGGAGGCCAATGTGCTGGCGAGCGAGGCGGCGCTTGCCCAGACCAGGGTGCAGCGCGCCCGCGCCGTCATCCTCTCGCCCGTGTCCGGCGTGGTGCTGGCCCGCGCGGTCGACCCCGGCCAGACCGTCGCCGCCTCCTTCAACACGCCCACGCTGTTCGTGATCGCGGAAGACCTGTCCAAGATGAAGCTGGAGGTCGCCATAGACGAGGCCGATGTCGGCTCCGTCAAGGAAGGGCAGAAGGCCAGCTTCACCGTCGACGCCTTTCCGGGCCGCACCTTTCCCGCGACCATATCGCGCGTGGACGTTGGGTCGAACCTGACCGTATCCTCGGCCAGTTCCTCCTCGTCCTCATCCTCCTCCTCTTCCTCGTCGTCCAGCAGCAGCTCCTCCTCCGGCCAGGTGGTGAGCTATGCCGCGGACCTGACGGTGGACAATACGAAGCTGGACCTGCGCCCCGGCATGACGGCCACGGCGGACATCGTGACCTCCGACAAGCGCAATATCCTGCTGGTGCCCAATGCGGCGCTCCGCTTCCAGCCGGACACGGGCGCGTCCAAGGGGTCGCAGAGCCAGGGCGGCATCACCGGCGCGCTCAGCATGGGTCCGCCCCGGCGGCGCGGCACCAGCGGCGGCCAGCAGAGCGTGACCATGGAGCGCGGCGCGTCGCAGACCGTCTATGTCCAGGGCGCCGACGGCAAGCCGCAGGCGGTGAAGATCGTGACCGGCGACACGGACGGGCAGCAGACCGAAGTCGTGTCGGGCGACCTCAAGCCGGGCATGAAGATCATCACCGGCGAACTGGCCGAGGGCGGCGATGCCGGGGGCGGCCAGCGCCGCGGCGGCAACTGAGGGACGCGCGGGTGGCGGAGGCGCCGATCATCTCGCTGCGCGGCGTGACGAAGGTCTACGGGACCGGCGCCACGGCGTTCAGCGCGCTCAAGGGCGTCGACCTCGACATCAGCGCCGGGGATTTCGTGGCGGTCATGGGGCCGTCCGGCTCCGGCAAGTCCACGACCATGAACATCCTTGGCTGCCTCGACGTGCCGACGGAGGGGACGTTCCTGTTCCGGGGCCACCCTGTCGAGGCGCTGGACAGGGACCAGCGCGCGCTCCTGCGCCGCAAATATCTCGGCTTCGTGTTCCAGGGCTTCAACCTCCTCGCCCGCACCAGCGCGCTGGAGAATGTGGAGCTGCCCCTCCTCTATCGCGGCGACCAGAAGACGGACCGGCGCGCGGCCGCCCTGGCGGCGCTGGACAAGGTGGGCCTGAAGGACTGGTGGGACCATACGCCCGCCGAACTGTCCGGCGGCCAGCAGCAGCGCGTCGCCATCGCCCGCGCCATCGTCACCCAGCCGGACGTGCTGCTCGCCGACGAGCCGACCGGCAATCTCGACAGCGAACGCTCGGTGGAGATCATGGAACTGCTCACCAGCCTCAACCGCGATTCGGGCATCACCGTCCTCATGGTCACGCATGAGCCGGACATGGCGGCCTTCGCCCGCACCATCATCCATTTCAAGGACGGGCTGGTGGACCGGACCGAGACCGGAAAGGGCCGGGGCCGCGCGGCGGGGAGCCAGGGCTGATGTTCGGCACCATCTTCCTCCTCGCCCTGCGCTCCATCCGGCGGCACCTGCTGCGCTCCTTCCTCACCATATTGGGCATCGTCATCGGCGTGAGCGCGGTGGTGGCGATGGTGACGCTGGGCAAGGCGACGACCGCCGCGGTGCAGGCGCAGATCGCGGCGCTGGGCACCAATATCCTCCAGGTGCGGCCCGGCCAGGGTTTCGGCCGGGGCGGCGGCGGACCGCGCCCGCCCGATTTCGAGCCGCAGGATGTGGTCGCCGTGGAGCAGCAGATCGCGGGCGTCACCGCCGTCGCCCCGCAGGCGCAATCGACCGCGACCGCCATTTACGAGGGCGCCAACTGGTCCACCACGATCAACGGCACCACCTCCGCCTATTTCAAGGTCCAGCCCTGGCCGCTGACCGACGGGCGCACCTTCACCCCGACCGAGGAGATGGCGGGCAAGGCGGTGTGCATCATCGGCTCCACCGTGCAGAAGAACCTGTTCCGGGGCGGCGAGGCCGTGGGCAAGCGCTTCCGCATCGGCGACGTGAGCTGCGACGTGATCGGCACCCTCTCCACAAAGGGGCAGGCGGGGTTCGGCGGCGACCAGGACGATGTGGTCATCATGCCGATCAAGACGGTGCAGCGGCGCTTCACCGGCTCCACCGACATACGCCTGATGCTGGTGGGCATCGACCAGGCCTATTCGACCAGCCAGGTCCAGTCCGCGCTCACCGCCCTCTTGCGCGAGCGGCGCCGGATCACGGCGGGCAAGCAGGACGATTTCAACATCTTCGACACCAAGCAGATTTCCGACACCATGACCAACACCACGCAGATGCTGACCCGCATCGTGGCGGCGGTGGCGGGCATATCCCTCGTCGTGGGCGGGATCGGCATCATGAACATCATGCTGGTGTCCGTGACGGAGCGCACGCGCGAGATCGGCATACGCCTCGCCATCGGCGCGGTGGCGAACGAGGTGCTGATGCAGTTCCTCGTCGAGGCGATCGTGCTGTCCTGCCTGGGCGGCGTGGTCGGCCTGGTCCTCGCGCAGGTCGTCGTCGCGGTGGCCACGCCGCTGATGCAGGTGCCCTGGACGTTCGACCCGCAGATCAACATCTTCGCCTTCGCCATATCGGCGCTGATCGGCGTGGTCTTCGGCTATTTCCCGGCACGGCGCGCGGCGAGCCTCAACCCGATAGACGCGCTGCGGCACGAATAGGATCGAGGGGAGGGGATAGAGGGATCAGGCCCTCAATCCTTCCCCTTCTCCACCCGCAGCCAGATGGAGCGCGTGCCATTGGCGGGCACCCGCACCGTCCAGAGCGGCAGGCCGTTGCGCCGCGTCACGCCGCCCGCGCCGCGCGGGCGGAGGCCCGGCCCGAAGGACAGGACCGCCTCCACCGTCACCGCGAAGGGGTTGGCGTTGCCGACCGCATAGCGCCAGCGCCCCGCCCCGTCGGCGGACAGCACGCCCCGCACCTGCGCGCTCTCGCCGATGGAAATGTTCGCCTCCTGCCCCACCGCCGTATCGGGCACGTCGCCTTCGCCCACGCGCAGGTCGCGCTCGCCGCGCGGCGCCATCACCGCGATGGGACCGGCAGGGAGCGGCAGGCCGAGCCCGTCCTTCTCCCGGTTGCGCAGGCGCAGAACGATGTTCGCCGCGCGCGGCTCCACATCGTCGCCGCGCTGGACGACGAGGCCGTAGACCGTCTCGAACGGGACCGCCCTCCGGTCGAGCAGGGCCACCTGCTTCTGGCTGCTGGCGGCGACCGTCACCCGTTCGGGTATGCGGTAGAGCTTGAGATCGCCCAGATTTTCCTGCTGCGCCATCAGGACCGCGACGGGCACATCCTGCACGCTTTCCCCCGCCCGGCGCGCCGTGACCATGATGTCGCCCATCGCCGCCATCGGGGCTGGCGGTGGTGGAGGGGGCGGCGCAAGGGCGTAGCCGCCCCGCAGCGCTATGTCGCTGGTCGTCTTCATCGGCCAGCAGCGGAGCGACAGCGCCCGCGCACCGGCGGGGACGGCGCCGGTGGGCGCGCCGCGATCCTGTTGCAGCTCGCCCGCCACGGTCGCCGTCTCGGCATCCGCGAAGGAAACCGAATTGCCGTTGGCCAGCGTCGCCCAGGCGAACAGGTCGATCGTGCCGCGCGCCTCGTCCACCCGGCCGATATAATCGGCCTGCCAGTCGAAGTCCTCCGCGAGATAGGACAGGCGCACCGTCACCCGGCCCGCCGCCGGGCTGACCGTCCGCACGGACAATGTGGGCCTGGCCGAAAGCCCGTTGGGCACCGCGTCATAAAGCGGCTTTTCCGCAAGGCCCGAGCAGCCGAGCGCCATCACCCCGACCGCCGTCTGCACCACCACGCCCCCCGATGGCCCCGCGACGATGCGCGCATCCTCCTCCCGCGCGCGTCCCGTATTCCTGTCCGTCCAGCGGATGCGGACATGGCGGCCGAGCGTCCCGTCGACCAATGCGGCGGGGGACAGGAGCCGCGCGTCCCGGTTCTTCTCCACCGTGCCGCCGGGCAGGCCGGTGACGATGGCGCTGACCGGCACGATGCCGTCCGCCACACCCTCGAACCGGATATCGGCGGCACCGGCGGGCAGGTCCACCGTCCGCGTCTCCGTGATGAGCGCCCGGCCGTTGAGGCGCGAGAGGGCAATGCTCCCGTCCCGCCGCTCCGGATCGCGATAGACGGTGACGGCCACCGAATCCGGCGCGGCGGAGGTGACCACGGCCGGGACGGAAGCCTGCAAGAGCAGGGGCAGGAGCGCGAGCATCGCCGCCTTCTCCCGCCGCTCAGTAGCGCGTTTCGAAGACCGCGCTCACCGCCGTCTCGCCATTGGCGGGCACCGGCACCGACCAGCGCGCCGCATCGGACGAGAGGCGCTCGCTCCCGAGGCTCTCCGACAGGATGCGCGTGTCGTTGCGATACCAGTCCAGCCCCGACTGGACGACATCCACCGTCACCGCCTCCGCCGATCCGTTGGAGACGGTGTAGCGCATCGTCGTGCGCCATTTGTCGTCCGCGATCCGCTCCCGCTTCTCCACCACCGGCTTCACCTTGACGTCGAACGCCTGGCCGGTGGCGATGGACAGTTCCGATCCCATGGGGGTGTGGCCGATGCCGTTCTCCCCCACGAATTGCGCGGCGCCGCGCGCATCCTTCATATAGACGCGCACCGTGCCCGCGGGCAGCGCGTCGCCCAGCCCCTGATCGCGGGAGGTGGAGAATTTGAGGATGCTCGACGCGCTCTGCGCCTCGTCCGCCCCGTTCAGCCAGGCGTTGCGATATTCATAGCCCGCCCGGGCAGGCGCGCCCGACACGTCGAGGAAACTGACCTGCTTGGTCTGCTGGTTGGCGATGGTCGTGCGCCGCGGCAGGGGATAGAGGTAGAAGTCGCCCAGCCGCTCCCGGCTGCTCGTCTCCGTGCCGACCCGGCGGATCGGGCCGGGCGGCGGCGCCGGGCGGCGATAGGGGCTGGCAGCGCCGCCATTCGATCCCACCTGCCCGGCGACCAGCAGCGTATCGGCATTGTCGAAGCTGGTGCCGGTCTGGTTGGTCAGCGTGATCCAGCCCTGCACGTCGATCCGGCCCGCCGGGCGGTCGAACAGCGCCACATAGTCCGCGCTCCACCCCAGGCCCTGCGTCAGATAGGAGAGGCCGACGGGCCGCGTCCCCGCCTGCGCGCTCTCCACCGTGACGGAGAGGGTCGGGCGGGCGCGCAGATTCTCCGGCACCTTGTCGAAGATCACGCGCACCGGCAGGCCGTCGTCGCGCAGCACCTCGATACGCTGGCCGATTTGCAGGACGACGCCGCCATTGGCCGCCAGCACCCTGGCCTGCTCGCGCGTCTCCGCGCCGGTGGCGGGGTTGGTGCGCAACAGGGTGACGGTGCGGCCCACCGCCTTCTCCATCAGCTTGGCCGGGGTGAGGAGATCGAAGTCGAAATTCTGCTCGACAATGCCGATGCCGGAGCCGGAAAGGGTCGCCGTGGCAGGCTCGATCTGGGCGGAAACGTCGGGAAACTCGATCCGCTGACGCCCCGCAGACAGGGACAGGGTGCGCGTGTCGGACACCAGCGAGCGGCCATTATTGTAGATGGTGACGGCGACATCCCCCTGGGCGGAGCGTTCGCCGGTCTGGGCAAGGGCCGCAAGGGGCAACAGGACCGAAATCGCCGCCAGACCATATCGCACCATCGATATCCTCCCTCATCCCTGCCGCCATCTTCCGGCACTCGCACAGCTATGCGAGACATTCGCGGTAAAGGTCAAATGAGGAGAGATGGTGACGAACGGCACGGACGAGCGCGGCCCGGCGGAAATCGTCGCGGATTATGCGGCACGCGCCCGGCGGTTCGAGACGCCGTGCGGCAAGGGCGGCATGGTCTGGCATGCCTGGGGCAGCGGGCCGCCCGTGCTGCTCGCCCATGGGTCGCATGGCGGCTGGTCGCACTGGATCAGGACCATCGACGCGCTGGCGGAGCGCCATACCGTCTGGGCGCCGGACCTGCCGGGCTTCGGCGAGTCCGCCATGCCGCCGGTGGAGGATCACGACACCCTCTCCGCCATCATCGCCGACGGGCTGCGGTCGCTGGCCGGGCCGGACCTGCCCGCCGACCTTGTGGGCTTCTCCTTTGGCGGGGTGGTGCTGGCAGGACTGGCCGCGCGGCATCCCGATGTCGCGCGGCGGCTCATCATCGTGGACAGCGGCGGCCTCGCCACGCCCAGGGGGGAGGTGCTGCTGGGCCGGGTGCGCGGGCTGGAGGGCGCGGAGCGGGAGGCAGCCTTGCGCGCCAACCTCCTGGGCCTGATGCTGCATGCGCCGGACAGCGTGGACGCGCTGGCGCTGCACCTCCAGGACCTTAACGGCTTTCGCGGCCGCCTGCGCGCAGCGCCGCTCGTGCTGCCGGACAAGCTGCTGACCCTGTTGCCGCAAGTGCCGGTGCAGGTGGACGCGATCTGGGGCGAGCATGACCGGCCCCATCCCGACCCGGCGGTGCAGGAGGCCGCGCTCCGCTCCGTGCGGCCGGACATCGATTTCCGGGTCGTGGAGGGCGCGGGCCATTGGGTGATGTATGAGCGGGCCGACGCCTTCAACGCGGTGCTGCTCGGCATGCTGGAGGCGCCGTTGAGAAGCGGGTGATCGGAATATTTGCCATCGCCCCGGACTTGATCCGGGGTCCTGCTCCCCTTCGTAAGACGATGTGTTGGAATAAGCGGGACCCCGGCTCAGGGCCGGGGCGACGGGAAGGCTATGCCGCGTCTTTCACAAAAAAAGCCCCGGCTTCGGGAAGCCGGGGCCAGAAAGGGAGGATGCCGGGCGGCGTGTCAACACCCGGCCCCCTCGGATCGGTCGCGTCAGTCGATGCGGAACAGCTTCGCGCAGTTGTTGCAGATGATGTCCTTGGTGTCCGCTTCCGGAATCCCCTCGAAATCGCGCAGGATGATGCTCCTGCTGTTCGGGAAGGTCGTCTCCGAATGCGGATAGTCGGACGACCACATGATGTTCCGGCCGCCCGGCAGGTCGCGCTGGAGGATGCCGGCGCGGTCCTGGATGAACGAGCCCCAGACATTCCTGTCCATATAATAGCTGGGGGGCTCGGTCAGCGGGCTCTTGGTCCAGAAGCGCTGCTTCTCCCAGGTGCGGGTGATATATTCGGTGAACCAGGCGAACCAGCCCACGCCGCTTTCCACGCTGGCGATCTTGAGATCGGGGAAGCGCTGGAAGATCGCGTTGAAGATGAAGATGGCGATGGGTTCGGCCATGGCCGTCTTGCTCATCGGCATGTCGGGCAGGAAATGCTGGATGTCGCCGAAACGCGGCACGCGGCCGCCGAGGTGGAAGGTGACGACCATGCCGTTGTCGACGCAGGCCGCCCACAGCTTGTCGAACTCCGGCAGATAATATTGCAGCTCGCCCTTGGGATCGCCGGTCAGGGCGGAGACCTGCCCGTCCTTCATGTTCTTGACGCCGGAGGAAGTCTTCCACGCCGCCGGATTCTGCGGGAAGGCGGGCAGGTTGATCGCGCGGAAGCCCATTTTGGCGAGGCGCTTCACATGGCCGACCGTCTCGTCCACGTCGCGCATCGGCACATAGCCGATGGGGACGAGGCGGCGCGGATCGGCCGAGGCGAAGTCCATGACCCAGTTCTGATAGGCCTCGTAGCTGGCCATGTAGAGCGCGTCATTGGTGGTGCCGAGCGGGCCGCCGCCGAACAGGACCGCCGCGTCCATGCCGTCCAGGTCCATGTCGGCCAGGCGGGTATGCGGGTCCCAGACGGCGCGCTGTTCGGACAGCTTGCCGAACATCTTGTAATCCTTGCCCTGCTTGCCCGCCTGATTGTTGATCATGCGGAGCGGGCGCCTGTTGCCCTCGAACAGGATCCAGTCATGCTCGTCCCCTTCCTCGATCCGGGGGGCAAGCTCGCGCAGATGGGCGGGCAGATAGCTCTGCCACATATCATAGGGGGGATCGATATGCGCGTCCGCATCCACGATGCGGCCAAGGGTCCAGGCATCCTTCCTGACGTCGGGGCGTTCCGCCAGACCTGCATCGCTCATTCTATCCAGCTCCTGTTTCCGGCCGACTCAATCGGCATATAATTCGATATTTGGAATTTATATTTGGAATGATAAACGCATTCCGCACAGGGGTCAACGGGCCGGGGATCAATCCGTCCGGAGCAGCAACGCGCCATAGCCATAGCCGCCATTGGCGACGGCGCAGACCTTGGCGCCCTCCACCTGCCGCTCCCCGCCAAGGCCCCAGAGCTGGATGCACGCCTCATGCGTGTGGCCATAGCCGTGGAAGCGACCGGCGGAGAGCTGGCCGCCGCTGGTGTTCAGCGGCAGTTCGCCGCCCAGGCCGATGCGCGCGCCGCCCTCGACAAAGGCGGCCGCCTCGCCCGGCCCGCACAATTGCAGCGCCTCCATCCAGAGCAGGGTGAGGATGGAGAAGCCGTCATAGATTTGCGCGGTGTCCACATCCCTGGGCGTCAGGTCGGTGCGCGACCACAGCATCGCCCCCGCCTTCGTCGCGGGCAGGCTGGTGAAATCGCCCTCATGCAAGCCATAGCCGAGGCCGCCAATGGCCATGCCCATCGCCTCGATATGGATGGGCGGCAGGGCAAGGTCCCTGGCCGCGTCCCGGTGCGAGAGGAGGATCGCGGTCGACCCGTCGATATGCGTGTCGCAATCGTAAAGGCGCAGCGGCGCCGAGATGAGCCGCGAGGCCATATAGTCGTCGAGGGTCAGGGGCTTCCTGTAGATCGCATTGGGATTCTTCCGCGCCATGGCCCGGCCGTTGACGGCGATGGCGCCCAACTGCTCCGGGGTCGCGCCATATTTGTCGAAATAGGCCTGCGCGTAGAGCGCATACATATTGGCGGGCGATACCGCATTATAGGGGACGGACCACTGGTTCGCGCCCTCCACGCGCGGCGACGATCCGGCCTTGCCGAGCAGGGTGGAGGATTTGGACCGCAGCCGCGCCTGCGCCTGCGCCACGGTGCGGAAGACGAGGACATGGCGGCACAGGCCGCTGGCGATCACCTGCACCGCGCTGATGACCGCGCCCAGATGCGCATGTCCCTCCGTCGAGGCGCCGATCCATGTCGGGTCCATGCCCAGCGCCAGCATCGCCTCGGTCGATCCGACCGGCGAAAAGCCGCCCGCATCGCCCGACCGGCCGGGGAAGGTGGTGATGCCGTCAATATCCTCCGGCCGCAGGCCCGCCGCCGCGATCGCCCGCGAGCAGGCATCGACGGTGAGTTGCAGGGGGGTGCGCCGCGAGGGGCGGCCCACTTCGGACTGGCCCGCGCCGGTGATCCGGACCCGCTTCTCCGCCAGTTCCGTCACGCCGCCTCACCTCCCGCCGGGCGAAAGAGAGGGAGCCAGACATCCTCCACATGCTCGAATTCGACGACGACCGGCAGGCCCGTCCTCACCGCGTCCACCGGGCCGGGGATGCTGGTGTAGACGTATAATTCCTTCTGCTCCTCCAACTCCACCGCCGCATAGACGAAGGGCACATCGAGGCCCGGCAGCCAGCGCTCATGATTGACCGTATAGGCGGCGACGCGGCCCCGGCCCGATACCGGCTGGGGCGCCACATCCCCGCCATGGCAGGCGCGGCAGCGCGGCAGGGGCGGATGCTGGTAGCGCCCGCAATCCGCGCAGCGCTGGATGAGCAGCCGACCCTTCTCCCCCGCCGTCCAGTAGAAACCCGTTTCCGTGTCGAGCAGCGGGAGCTGGCGGCTCAAAACACCACCCCCTGCACCTTCAGGCCGATAATGTCGTCCTCGTCATAACCGAGGCTGGAGAGGATGGCATCGCTGTCCGCGCCCAGATCGGGCGCGAGGCGGACGGGCGGCGGCGCGCCGTCGAACTGCATCGGCACGCTGACCATGGCCAGTTCGCGGCCATCCTCATGCCGCGCCGTCTGCATGTAGCGATTGGCCGCGACCTGCACGTCCCGCGCGATCTCGCCCACATGCTGCACCACGTCCCACTGGCCGTCCTGCCGCGCCAGTATCTCGCGCCATTCGGCCAGCGTGCGGGACGCGAACAGCGCCTTCAGCGCCTCCACGCAGGCGGCCAGATTCTCCCGGCGCGCGCCATTGTCGGCGAAGCGCGGATCGACGGCGAGGTCGGGACGCCCCGCCGCCTCCATCAGCGGCGCCCAGTAACGCTGCGCCTGCAACATGCACAGCGCCACGAAGCGCCCGTCGCCCGTCCGGTAAGTATGGACCAGCGGATTGTTGGGCAGCCCGCCCTGTTTGGGCCGGGGAAAGCGCTCCATCCCCTCATGGGTGGACTGGGTGATGGCGCGCTGCATCGACCACATGGCGGTGCCGAGCAGCGACACGTCCACCTCCGACGCGCGGCCCGTCATCGCCCGTTGCGCGATGGCGGCGGAGACGGCGCCCGCCAGCATCGCGCCGGACAGCGTGTCGCCGAATGCCGGTCCCGGCGGGCCGACCGGATGCTCCGCGTCCTCGTCGCTCATCGAGGAGGAGATGCCGCCCCGCGCCCAGAAGGTGATGGCGTCGAAACCGCCGCGATGCGCCTCCGGCCCATGCTGGCCGACGCCGCTGCCGACGGCATAGATGATGGTGGGGAAGGCCGCGCGGATGGTCGCCGCGTCGATCCCCATCTTCTCGCGGGCGGGGGGAAGCAGGTTGGTCAGGAAGACGTCGGCATCGGCCAGCAGCCGGTAGAGGACGTCCAGCCCCGCGGCCATCTTGAGGTCGAGCGTGATGCTGCGCTTGCCGCGATTATAATTCTCCCAGGAAAAATCGAAGGCCTGGTTCGCGCTCGACATGCCGATCTGGAGGCCGCGAATGGGATCGCCGGTCGGCGGCTCCACCTTGATGACGTCGGCGCCCAGGTCCGACAATATGCCCCCGGCCGCGGGCACGAAGGCCCACATGGCGACTTCCACGACTTTGATGCCTTCCAGCGGCCTTGCCATATGCTCTCCTCTCCGGACCCCGACCCAAGCCCCCGGTAGCGCATCAGTTCCATATTTGGAACATAGAATCGAATTCACGAATATGGTGCCAGTCTTTCGCTGGCCGGGCAAGCCATGGCGCCGCGACCGGCCGGGGGCAGGATGCGGCAGGTCCGGTGCGGGGACCGGGCGGCCGCGCGCCCGGCCGGTCAGAGCCAACCGGTCAGAGAATGCCGGTCAGAGAATACCGGTCAGAGAATACCGGGCGGAATGCGGGCGACGAAGGTGGAGAGGCGTTCGCACGTCTCGCGCACATGGGCGCCGATCGCCTCCACCTCCCGTCCCGGCATGCGGTTCTTGAACCCGCTCAGCGCCAGCACGAACGGCACGCGCCGCCGCGCATCGTAAATGGGGGCCTGCACATAGGCGGGTAGATAGTCGCCGTCCGGGTCGATCTCGAACAGCGGATACATGGTCCGGTCGAGCAGGGACCAGCTCGCCTCCCGCTCCAGGGAGGAGAGGATATCGTTCGACGCCTCCCGGCGCACCGCCACGCCATAGCCGCGCTCGCGGATCACGTCGATGCCGCGCAGCATGGCTTCGCACTGGTCGGGCCGGGCGGGCGGGTCCAGCGCATCGAGCCAGGCCTGCACGTCCGTCGTGGAGGACCAGAGGAAGAAGATGCTGGCGAACTGCGCCAGCAGCGGCAGGTGCGCGCCCCGCACCGTCGCATTGCCGACATGGGAATAGGCGGCGGCGCGGTCGACGATGACGGCATCCCCGCCCTCCAGCGAACAGAGCGCGCAGATCGCGTCGTGACGGTCGGCCAGGGCGCGCATTTCCGGCTGCGCCACCTGCTTGGCGGAGAAATGCGCCTGCGCCGTCTCGCCCATGGCGATCAGCGCCGGACCGAGCACATAGCTCTTGTCGCTGGCGCGGAAGAGATAGCCCGCCTCCACCAGCCCGCCCAGCAGCGCATGGCAGGTCGCCCGGCTGAGCCGCAGCGCGCGCACGATGTCGGTCAGCGTGAAGGACTGGCCGGGATGGTCGGCGATGAAATTGATGATCGAGACCACGCGGCCGACGCCGGGAGAAGAACGGGACATGCTGCTGTTCGCCATTTCGAAAGGGTGGCGGGCACCATATTCGCCATTGCGAACAAGTCCAGCCTTCATTCCGCGCGCGGGCCGGACGATGGCGCGGCAGGCCGGCTGCCCGCGAAAAACCGCGCCCGCAGGCGGATGGGCGCGGCATTTCCGGAGCGCGCGGGATGCCCCGGCCCTTTCGCCCGGCATCGGGACCCGCCCGGCGGCACGAGCGGCTCCAGGCCGGGCACATGTTGCCACGCGTCCAAACGGCATGATCGATGCGACATGGCCCCTGTACATCGGGCGGCATGGCGCCATCATGCCGGAACAGATGGCGCGAGGGAGGGTAGGCGCGCCTGACGGCTGGCAATGCTGCCCATCTTCTGCACGGCTTGTCCGTAGCGCAGAAACCACAATATAATTCGAAATGGTAAATCTATATTCCCTTTTGAAAACTCTTTGTTGAGTTTTGGATAAAGTTTCCGATATAGGCGTCTCGCTGAATAGGCATTCATACCCTCCGGCCGGAAACCGTCATGACGGACGGACCCATGGAGGGGATCATGGGCGCGGCATTGGCCGGCGCTCCAAGACCATAGAACCCGGTCCATCCGGGCCAGACGCAAACATGCCGGTCCCGGCACGGGAACCGGTCTAGGGGAGGAATTGATGAACAGACTTGGTTTGACCTGGAGTACCGCCGCGCTCGCGCTCATGGCTGCCGCGCAACCCGCACAGGCGCAGGACAGCGACATCATCGTCACCGCGCGGCGCGTCGAGGAGCGTCTGCAGGACGTGCCGATCTCGATCACCGCCTTCTCGCAGCAGCAGCTCACCAACCGCAACATCGTGTCGGCGGGCGACATCGCGGTCTACACGCCGTCGCTGGCCGCCAACAGCCGTTTCGGCCCGGAGAAGACCAGCTTCTCCATTCGCGGCTTCAACCAGGACAACGGCACCGCGCCTTCGGTCGGGGTCTATTTCGCCGACGTGCCCGCGCTGCGGTCCGTCGGCGGCACCACCACCGGCAACGGCGCCGGTCCGGGCGCCTTTTTCGACCTCGCCAACGTCCAGGTGCTGAAGGGGCCGCAGGGCACGCTGTTCGGCCGCAACACGAGCGGCGGCGCGGTCCTGCTCGTGCCGCAAAAGCCGACCGGCGATTTCGGCGGCTATGTCGAGGGCAGCATCGGCAATTATAATATGCGCCGCGTCCAGGCGGTCGTGAACGTGCCCGTGCTCGATACGCTGCGCGTCCGCCTCGGCGTCGATCGCCAGACGCGCGACGGCTATATGAAGAATATTTCGTCCATCGGCGCGCGCGACTATAATGATATCGACTATACGGCCCTGCGCCTCAGCGTGGTCGCGGATCTGACGCCCAATCTCGAAAATTATTTCATCGCCACCTATTCCAAGTCGGTGACCAACGGCTTCATGCCGCGCCTCTTCACCTGCGACGCCAATGGCCGCAGTGGCGCGGTGACCGCCGCCAACGAGGTGCTGAAGCTGGCCTGCGCGCAGGCCGACCGCACCAATGCCCGCGGCTTTTACGAAGGCGAGGCGGCGCTCAACAACCCGTCGCAGCGGATCGAGCAGTGGCAGCTCATCAACACCACCACGTGGAAGGCCGCGGATAATCTGACCGTCAAGAATATCCTCAGCTACGGCCAGTTCCGCGAATCGCTGCGCGCCACCGTCTATGGCGAGAATCTCGCCATCACCTCCGGTCCCAATGCGGGCCAGAGCGCGATCCGCGTCTTCTCCAACCCCTTCCCCGGCCGCGAGACCGCCTCGCTGTCCACCTTCACGGAGGAGTTGCAGTTCCAGGGCACCTTGCTGTCCGACCGGCTGAACTGGCAGGCGGGCGCCTATCTGGAGGTCGCCAGTCCGCTCGGCTATGCGGGCGCGCTGTCGACCAATACGGGCCTGTGCCCGACGGCGAACCCGTTCCAGTGTACCTCCTTCTATGCCTCGCAGGACGCCGCCAATCTGGGCACGGCGGGCGCATCCAGCCCGACGCTGACCGCGCGCAGCAACAAATATGCCTTCCAGGATTATGGCCTCTATGCGCAGGGCACGTACAAGCTGACGGAGCAGCTCAGCTTCACCGCCGGCCTGCGCTACACGCGCGACCATTATCAGGCGACCTCGCGCCAGATCACCTTCGCGCCGATCACGGCGGGCGGGCTGGTCACCGGCTTCAACCAGTTCGGCACCTGCCTCGACTATCCTCGCTTCGGCAATCCGGGCACCGCGACCAATCCGGGCACGCTGAGCGAGGCGCAGTGCGAGACCTATCAGCGCGGCCATTCCAGCGCCTTCACCTGGCTGGCCGACATCGACTACAAGCCGTGGGACGATGTGCTGCTCTATGCCAAATATGCGCGCGGCTATCGCCAGGGCGGCCTGAAGACGGAGGGCTATTCCCTCTCCGCCTTCAATCCGGAGAAGATCGACGCCTATGAAATCGGCCTGAAGACCACCTGGCGCGGCGCGGTGAGGGGCACGTTCAACGTGGCAGCCTTCTACAACGACTTCTCGCAGCAGCAGATCACGACGTCCGGCCAGTTCGCCAGCCTGGCGCTGACCCCGGCGCAGCTCATCACCAATGTCGGCAAGTCGCGCATCGCCGGTGTCGAGGTGGACGCGTCCATCAGCCCGGTCCAGGGCCTCCAGTTCGATTTCGGCTATGCCCATCTCGATACGAAGGTGAAGGAGATCGACCGCGCGTCGCTGATCGCGCCGTCGCCCTTCACGGTCCTGAACCCCAGCGGCGCGCTGGTCGGCTATCCGCTGACCTTCGCGCCCAGGAACAAGTTCACGGTCACCGGCACCTACACGCTGCCGCTGGACGAGAGCGTCGGCAGGATCTCGCTGGGCGCGACCTTCACCCATACGGACAGCCAGGAGGCGACCTACCAGACCATCGACTGCGCCACGGCCAATCCGGCGACCGGCAACGGCGTCGGCAACTGCGCCAGCCGCCGCGCGCTGGGCTATGACATCGGCAAGCTGCCCGCGCTCGACCTGCTCAACATCAACATCAACTGGAACTCGGTCGCGGGCGGCCCGGTCGATCTCGCGCTGTTCGCCACCAATGTGACGAAGCGCAAATATGCCACGGCGACCTTCGGCGGCTATACCAGCTTCGGCTTCGAGGCGATGTCGGTGGGCGAGCCGCGCATGTACGGCGTCCGCCTGAAATACCGGTTCGGCGACTGATCCGCAGGACAGGCCCGAAAGGGGGAATGGCGGCTCCGGACATGTCCGGGGCCGCTTTTTGTGCGGCCCCGGCCCTCACGCCCCTCCCATCCGGGACAGGCTGCCGGCGGAGGGGGGCGAGGGCCGGGGCCGGGTCAAGCCTGGGTTCAGACCCTAGATATCCCCCATCCCCTCCTCCGCGACATCTTCCGTCCCCAGCGCGACGAACTGGTCGAGCAGCCAGGAGGCGGCGGGGCCGGGCGGCGTGTCGCGCCGCCAGATGCCGCCGAAGCGATAGGTGCCGCCGACAAGATCCGGCATGGCGAGGCGCACCAGCGCGCCGGACATGAGATCGTCCTCGACCATCGCCAGCGGCATATTGCCCCAGCCTATCCCCTCGCGCAGCAGCGCATGCTTGGCGCCCAGGTCGGCCATGCGCCATGTCTTGCTGCTCACCACGGAAAAGTCCCGGCCCTCCGTGAAGCGGGAGCGGTCGGTGAGGACAAGCTGGGTATAGTCGCGGCCCGCGCCGGGCGGTATCTGGTCCATGCGGCCCAGCGGATGGTCGGGCGCGGCCACCGGCACCATGGCGATGGAACCGGCCGCGCGGCTCTCCAGCCCGTCAATCCCGCCATAATGGGGACCGGACAGGCCGATGATCGCCTTGCGGTCCAGCACCATCGCCGTGATCGCGCCCAGCGTCTCGACATGGAGGCGCAGCGAGACCGTGGGATAGCGCCCCTGAAAGGCGCGCAGCACCCGGCCCAGCCGCGCCGTCGGCAGCATCACGTCGACGGCCAGGTCCACCTCCGCCTCCAGCCCGTCCAGCAGGCCCTTCACCTTGGCGCGCAGGCCGTCGATCCCCTGCGATACCGACCGCGCCTCCGCCAGCACGGCCCGCCCGGCCGTGGTGAGCCGCGGCTTGCGCGTCCCCTCCCGCTCGAACAGCGACAGGCCCAGCTGCGCCTCCAGATTGGCGATGCCATAGCTGATGACCGACACGGCCCGGCCCAGCTTGCGCCCGGCGGCGGCAAAGCTGCCCGTCTCGACAATGGTCAGGAAGATGCGGAGCTGGTCGAAGGTCGGCGTTCCGGGATAGCTCACTGTTCAACTTTCTCGAATAGTCCGGATCATTTTATCCCTCTGCCGCCGAAAGCGCGCAATCCCTAAATAGGTCTCCAACCGGGCGGCCCCCCTGGAAGCGGCCCGCCCCCAAGGAGATTGACGATGATCGAACTGCGTCCCTTCGAGAGCCTCGGCGGCGAGAATCACGGCTGGCTGGATGCCAGGCATCATTTCTCCTTCGCCGGCTATCATGACCCGGCCCGCATGCACTGGGGCAATCTCCGCGTCTGGAACGACGACACCATCGCGCCGCGGACAGGCTTTCCCCCGCACCCGCATCGCGACATGGAGATCATCACCTATGTCCGCGAGGGCGCCATCACCCATCAGGACAGCCTGGGCAACAAGGGCCGGACCGAGGCGGGCGACGTGCAGGTCATGTCGGCGGGCTCCGGCATCCGCCACGCCGAATATAATCTGGAGGACGTGGCCACCCGCATCTTCCAGATCTGGATCATCCCCACCAGGGACGGCGGCGAGCCGAGCTGGGGCGCGCGCCCCTTTCCCAAGGGCGACCGGGCCGGGCAGTTCGTCACGCTCGCATCGGGATACGGGAACGACAATGAGCAGGACGCCCTGCCCATCCGCACCGACGCCCGCGTCGTGGCCGCCACGCTGAAGGCCGGGGAGACGGCGGACTATCCGCTGGGCAGGGACCGCAAGGCCTATCTCGTCCCCGCCACCGGCGCGGTGCGGATCGGCGAGGTGCGGGTCAATGCCCGCGACGGCGCGGCGATCAGCGACATCGACGTCCTGACCGTCACCGCCATAGAGGATGCGGAGATCGTGATGGTCGACGCCGCCTGATCCTGCCCCCTGATACCCTGTATCCCCTGATGCCATGCCGGGAGCCGCCACCCCATCCCGGCCCCATCCCGGCATGGCATCCCCCTTTTGCCAAGGAACCCGTCCGATGCCGACCATCGCCCCGTCCCATCTCACCGCCCCCGAATGGCAGGGCGTCCGGCACGCGCTCGGCACGGTGGCGGATCGCGGCCCCGGCGAACCGGCTCCGGCGGGTTCGATGCGGGACCGGATCGGCCGGGTCTTCCGCGCGCTGTCCGGGCACGGGCATCGCATCCCCGAAGTCTCTCCGGAACAACGGGCGATCAGCGGCTTTCTCCGCGCCGGCAGGCGCGGGCGCAAATCCCGGAAGATCATGTCCCGGCGCCCGGCGCCTTCGGCTACAGTCGGCCCCAGATCGAGGCCATGGCCCTGATAGCGGCCTGAAAGAGAGGAAATCCCATGAGCATCCGGTCCAGCGATATCGAAGGCGTCGAGTCCGTCATCCTCCCGCCCGTGCGCGATCTCGGCGACGGCTTCACCGTCCGCCGCGCGCTCCCCTCCGCGCATCGCCGCATGGTCGGCCCCTTCATCTTCCTCGACCAGATGGGTCCCGCCGTCTTCCATGGCGGCGAGGGGCTGGACGTGCGGCCGCATCCCCATATCGGCCTCGCCACCGTCACCTATCTCCTCGAAGGCGAGATCCTCCACCGCGACTCGGTCGGCTCCGTGCAGGCGATCCGGCCGGGCGAGGTGAACTGGATGACGGCGGGGAGCGGCATCGTCCATTCCGAGCGGACCAGCCCGGAAGTGCGCGCAACCGGCGGCGGCCTCCACGGCCTCCAGACCTGGGTCGCCCTGCCCAGGGCGGCGGAGGAGGTCGATCCCGCCTTCGCCCATTACAAGGCGGACCGGATTCCCGTCGCGGAGGATGCGGGCGTCCGCCTCACCCTCGTCGCGGGCAGTTCCGACGGGCTGGTCAGCCCGGTCAGGACCTTCTCCGACATGGTATATGCCGATATCGTCATGACCCATGGCGCCCGCTACCAGGTGAAGGCGGAGCATGTGGAGCGCGCCGTCTATATCGTCTCCGGCGCCGTCGAGGTGGCCGGCCAGACCGGCGGCTTCGCGGAGGGGGAACTGGTCGTGTTCAAGCCCGGCGCGGAGATCATCTTGCAGGCGAACGGCGCCACCCGCCTGATGCTGCTGGGCGGCGAGCCGCTGCCGGAAAAGCGCCATATCTTCTGGAACTTCGTCTCCTCCTCGCAGGACAGGATCGAGCAGGCCAAGGAGGACTGGCTGGCCCAGCGCTTCGCCAGCGTGCCGGAGGAGCATGAGTTCATCCCGCTCCCGGCCTGAAAGGACCGCCCGACGACGCCCCGCCCCGACGACGCCCGCAAAGAAGGAAAGCGCCCATGGCCCACGCCACCGCCCATATCGCCCGCGACCGCTACCGCACCGCCATCGTCGCGGGCGGCCACGCCCTCACCGCCGACGAGCCGGAGAGGCTGGGCGGCGCCGATGCCGGCGCCGCGCCCTATGACCTCCTCCTCGCCAGCCTCGGCGCCTGCACCGCGATCACGCTGCGCATGTATGCCGACCGCAAGCAATGGCCGCTGGAGGAGCTGGAGGTGAGCCTGCATCTCTCCGGCTCCGGCCCCGAAGCCTTCCGCATCGAGCGGATAGTGACGGCAAAGGGCCTCGACGACGCGCAAAAGGCCCGGCTGGCGGAGATCGCCGAACGCACCCCCGTCACGCTGACGCTGAAGGGCGGGGTCGGGATCGACACCCGGCTGGCGTGATGGGGACCGGGTTTCGGACATGCGGAAACCCGGCATCATCCGGTTCCGCTGTCCTCCGATCCTGCTGCCGAGTCCGCCTGTTCCGGGCGATGTGGTCCTTGCCGGGCACGGATCGCAGGAAAGCCCGGTTAACCCCGCGCTAAGCCGGACCCGCTATCCTCCATGCCACGGGAGGAACGGACATGCTGGCTCGGATACGCACCGGCCATCGCGGGACGAAAGCGATGGAACTCTGCCTGACCATCTTGCTGGTGTCGCTCGCCGGGCTGACCGCGATGCTCTCGGTCGCTCTCGGCTGAGAAGAGCCGTCTATTTCGGCACCACCGCCGCATTCAGGAACGGATCGTTGCCGATGAAGACGGGCGTGCTGTCGAACAGCGCGATGCGCCATTCCCCGTCATCCTCCCGCGCGCATTCGAAACGGCTGTCCGCGATGATCGTGGGACCGATCAGGTTCAGCGCGGGCGCCGGACCCTCCGCCGAATAGTTGACGAGGAGGAAGGCGATGGACGCCCGCTCCTTGCCCGTGAACGCGACCCGGAAATTGGAGACGCTGTGCCGCTGCGTGCGCACGCCGTCGCGCTGGTGCTTGCGGACCCGTTCGTTGCGGGCGGCATAGAAGGCGGCAACCGCATCACGGCCGCGATGGGCGACCCCGCCGACCAGATATTCCACATCCGCCGTGCAGAGCGCCTCGACGCCCACGCAATCATGGATGTCCAGCCGATAGCACCAGTCCGCCACCAGCTGGTGCAGCGCCAGCACGTCCGCCGCCTCGTCCTTCCCGAACCTCGCCATATATCCTCCCGCTCCGGTGCGCCTTTCCCCCTCCCCTAACCGCAAGGCTGGACAAGGCGCAACACCCGCTGCATGAGCCTCTGCATTCGCCATTGCATTCGTTTGCAAGAATCGCATCCGCCGCTATGAGGGGGACCGATCCGGCAAGAAAAGCACGAGAGGACATCATGGCCCTGACCGTCTACGAACGCATCCTCCACCTCTTCGAGAATGAGGGGATAAAGACCCTGTTCGGCATTCCCGATCCGGGCTTCATCCACATGGCCGTGGCGGCGGAGGAGCGCGGATGGCAGGTCGTGGCGCCGCATCACGAGCAGGCGGGCTGCTTCATGGCCGACGCCTGGGGCCGGATGACGGGCAAGCCGGGCGTCTGCTTCGGCACCATGGGTCCGGGCGTCGCCAATCTCGCCGCCGCCGCCATCGTCGCGGCCAAGGAGAACAGCCCGACCATCTTCCTCGGCGGCAATCGCGGGCGCGAGGCGGAGCAGCGGGTCAAGCGCGGCCGCATCCAGTATATCAGCCAGACGCGGTATTTCGAACCGGCGATGAAATATGTCGGCGTCATCGAATATGCGCACCAGGCAGACGAGGTGATCCAGGAGGCGATCCGCGTCGCCACCTCCGGCAAGCCCGGCCCCGTCTATGTCGAGATACCCATGCATGTGCTGCACGAGACGCCCGACTGGGCGCCGATCGCGCCGCCGGAGGAGTATCGCCTGATCCGCCAGCCCGCGAGCGCGCAGGGTATAGAGGCCGCCGTCGAGGCGATCCGCGCCGCGAGGAACCCCATCATCCTGGCGGGCCACGGCCTCCACACCGCCCGCGCGCAGGGACCGGTGGGCGCGCTGGCGGAGCTGATCGGCTGCCCCGTCGTCCAGACATCGGGCGGCACCGCCTTCATTCCGGGCCTTGAGGACCGCACCTTCCCCTACGGCTTCTCCCCCGTCGCGATCGAGGCGGTGGAGACGTCCGACCTGGTGGTGGCCATCGGCACGGAACTGGGCGAACCGCTGCATTTCGGCCTGAACCGCCACTGGGCGGCGGGCGATGCGGGGCGCACATGGATCTATGTCGAGCGCGACCCGCTCGCCTTCGGCGTCAATCGCAAGATCCATGTGCCGCTGCTGGGCGACCTGCGCGACATCGTGCCGCAACTGGTGGAGGGGCTGAAGGCCCGTCCGCGCCCGCCGGTCGCGCAGCTTCCCGGCTGGATCGAGGCGCAGGCGCGCTTCAAGGCGGACCTTGCCGAAAAGGCGCCGCGCGGACAGGTGCCGATGAACACCGCCCGCCTCGTCACGGAGGCGACGCGGGCTTTCCCCGGGGACGGCATATTGGTGCGCGACGGCGGGTCGGTGACGATCTTCCAGTGGACCTATTCGCAGGCCACGCCCCATGACGTGATGTGGAACCAGAATCTCGGCCATCTCGGCACCGGCCTGCCCTACGCGATCGGCGCGGCGCTGGCGACGGACGGCAAGCGGCCGGTCATGCTCATCACCGGCGACAGTTCCATCCTGTTCCACATCTCCGAACTGGAGACGGCGGTGCGCAAGAAGCTGCCCATCGTCGTCGTCATCAGCTCCGACTATGCCTGGGGGCTGGAGGTCGGCGTCTATCGCCGCGCCCTGGGCCCCGGCTCGCCGGAGACGGAGGCGCATTGGGGCAAGCAGGTCCGCTTCGACGAGATCGCCCGCGGCTTCGGCGCCCATGGCGCGTTCGTGGAGAAGGACGAGGATATCGGCCCCGCCATCCGGCGCGCCCTCGCCAGCGGCAAGCCCGCCTTCATCCAGATCCCCGTCGATCCGGACGCCAATGCGACGGAGGCGCCCAATTATGCCGAATATTCGAGCTGGGCGGCCTATTGATTGATCCATGGCGATCCCCGGCGGCATCACCCCGGCGCGAGCCGGGGTGGCGCGCGGCGATCAGGACCCGTTGGCGGGGTAGACGGGATCGACCGGCTGCTGCGGCCAGGCCTTGCTGATCGCCTCCACAAGCCGCTCCTCCGCCTCGTCATGGGTGGCGAAGACCGGGCCGGACTGCGCGATCAGGCTGCCGTCCCCGTCGCGGCGGATCTCGGCGCTGACATGGCCGGTCTCCGGATCGTCCAGCGTCTCGATGCGAAAACGTCCCATTTCCTTCCCTCCTCCTGCATGGCCGATGGCCGCGCTCGTTTCGCTTCATCAACCGCCTGGCGGGGGACGAGGTTCCCGCCCCGCCTTGCGCCGCCCCTCCTTATAGGGTAGGGGGCTATGCTATGGCACATCTCTCCGGATCGAACGGCGAACTCATCGCCCGCGTGCGCCGCATCGCGGGCCAGGTGGCGGCGGTGGAAAAGGCGCTCATGGCAGACGAAAGCTGCGCGACCGTGCTGCACCGGATCGCGGCGGTGCGCGGCGCCGTGAACGGCCTGCTGGACGAGGTGATCGCGGACCATCTGAACGAGCATGTCGCCCTGCCCGGCCTCACCGACGCGGAGCGGGCGGCGGGCGCCGGGGACCTGCTGGCCGTCATCCGCCGCTATGGGAAATAGGATCATGGCGGACCATCATGCCCACCCCGCCCCCACGGGCCACAGCCATGATTTCCTGAGCGCCGCGCATGACGAGAATGCCCGGCGCACCCGCTGGGTCGTCGCGCTGACCGCCGCGATGATGGTGGGGGAGATCGTCGCGGGCCATGCCACCGGCTCCATGGCGCTGCTCGCCGACGGCTTCCACATGGCGACCCATGCGGGCGCGCTCGGCGTCGCCGCCTTCGCCTATGCCTATGCCCGGCGCCATGCGGGCAGCCCGCGCTTCAGCTTCGGCACGGGCAAGGTGGGGGAACTGGCGGGCTTCGCCTCCGCGCTGGTCCTGGGCATGGTCGCGCTCGGCATAGCGGGGGAGGCGGCGGCGCGGCTCGTCAATCCGGCACGGGTCGATTTCGGCGCCGCGACGCTGGTCGCGGTCATCGGCCTGATCGTGAACATCGCCAGCGCGCTGCTGCTCGGCCACGGCCACGATCATGGCCACGATCATGATCATCATGCGCACGGCCAAGACCATCATCATGACGGGCCTGGCCATCATCACGGCCACGGCCATGACAGCAATCTGCGCGCGGCCTATCTGCATGTGCTGGCCGACGCGCTGACCTCCGTCCTCGCCATCGCGGCGCTGCTCGCGGGCCGCTATCTCGGCTGGGTGTGGATGGACCCCGCCATGGGCATTGTCGGCGCCGCGGTGATCGCCCGCTGGTCCCTCTCCCTCGTCCGCCAGACCTCCAGCGTCCTCCTCGACATGACCGAAGCCCATATTGCCGAGGAAGTGCGCGAACGGATCGAGGCGCCGGGCGACGCGCGCCTCACCGACCTCCATGTCTGGCGCGTCGGGCCGGAAGCCCATGCCGCCGTCGTGGAACTGGAGGGCGGCCCGTCACCCGAAACGGTGCGGGAACGCCTGCGCCCCGTTCACGGGATCGGCCACCTCTCGGTGGCCTATCGCTGAGGGCATGGGCGCCCACGCTTGAACGCCCTCACGCCTCCGGCCGGGTCGCGTTCAGGAACATCGCCCAGAAAGCCCAGAAGCCGACGACGGCGGTGAACTCGACCGCGCCCTTCTCCCCGAAGGCGGCCTTCACCCGCTCGAACAGCGCGTCCGGCACCTCGCCCGACAGCACCGCCTCCGCATAGCCGATGACCAGCTTCTGCTCCTCGTCGAACAGCGCGCTGGACCGCCAGCCGGGCAGCGCGGCCCTATGCTCGTCGGTCAGGCCGAATGCCTTGCCGATGCCCGCGCGCGATCGGATCGAATAGGCCGATCCATAATGCCGGTTGACCACATGGATGGCCAGCTCGCGCAGGTCCGTCCGCTTGCACCAGCCGAGGTCGAGCGCCAGGAAGCGGCTGGCCTGGGAGAGGACGAGCGCCATTTCCGGATTGAGCGCCGCGATCGCCATGCCGTCATGATTGGCGTCGAAGGCCGGATCGCCGACGCCGGGGAACAGGGTGCCGAACAGCGCGGCAAGGTCCGCCTTCGTCCCCTCGTCCGGCGTGCCGGGATAGTCGCCGGGCCTCCGCACCATCGTCACGCGCGCCATATCTCTCTCCAAAAGTCGCGAAACGAACGTCGCCCCGGACCTGATCCGGGGCGACGAAACCACCAATGCCCGTATTCCGCCGCCTGCGCCCGGTCGGCGGGGACCGCCGACGCGACCGGCCTGGTCTGCGACAGCGACGTGCCGAAGGTGTGGAAGCAGGCCGCGTGGAGGCCGCCAAGGCCCCCCGCCACGAACAGGATCACATCCTTCGGCTCCGGCGTCGCATAGACGCGGCCGTCGCCGCGGATGCGCTCCTGAAGGGCGAGCTGGTCGCGATGCTCCTTGTTGAACGCGCTCTCGTGCAGGCTGGCATATTTCCAGACCAGTTCCTGCGCGTCCTCGATATCGGGCAGTTCCCGGCCGACGATCTCCGCGCAGATCGGGTTGATCGCGATCATCGCCTCGCCAAAGGGCACG
Organism: Sphingobium sp.; assembly: GCA_047602685.1. Classification (GTDB taxonomy): domain Bacteria; phylum Pseudomonadota; class Alphaproteobacteria; order Sphingomonadales; family Sphingomonadaceae; genus Sphingobium. The sequence continues at coordinate 11,071 of JASGGS010000008.1, read as the reverse complement.
GCGCCGGAGAAATTGTTGCAGCCCGCATAGGCATAGGAGCGGCCGATCATCTCCAGGAAATCCCGCGCGCTGTGCGATGTCGTGTCGATGACGTTCATCGTGCCCATCGTGCCGAAGCTGGTGACGGCATCGCCCGATAGTCCCGCCCGGCGCTCGGCCAGCGGCGCCCAGGGCGATTTCTCCTCCCACTCGCCCGTCACGATGCCCGCGACGCGGCCCGGCGAGCCGAATGTGGTCTGGGACGTGCCGCCCGTGGTCTGCCCGGCGATGTTGCGCATCATCAAGCGGATGGCCCGGCCGATGGAGGCGCTGTTGCCCGGCACGCCGCCCAGGCAGCCATAGCTGTAGGGAATCTCCAGCCGATGCCGGATCGGGCCGTTGACGACAAAGGCCGGATAGACGGGCGCGGTCGTCGCATTGACGCCGTACAGCTCGAAATCCGGGTCCGCGATGGAGGCGATCATCGCGATCAGCAGTTCCAGCGACTCCGCCGGGGCGCCCGCCATGACGGCGTTGATGACGATCTTCTCGACCGTGCATTCGACATTGCCAGGCAGCTCGCCGATCACCTCGTCGGGATAGCGGTCATTCTCGCTGAGGAAAGTGCGCACGCGCGCATCGGTCGGCGGGACCAGCGGCAGGCCGTCGCCCCAGCCCTGTTCCAGCGCGAAGCGGGTGAACGCCTCGATGTCCAGCTCCGCCTCGTGGCGCTTGCTGGCCAGCCAGTCGACCTCGCACCCTTCCGCGCCGCAATCGCGGCTGATGAGGGGCCTCGGCTCCGGCGCGGCGCGATGGCGGCCGGGATTGATATATTCGATGCTCATTCCGCGGCCTCCTCGACGCTGTTCGGCGCGGCGACGCCGAGGGTCGCTCCCATGGTCTTCAGCACGCCCTCGAAATGGGCCTCTCCGATCCGTTCCACATCCTCGCGCCGCTGCTCGTTCAGCGGATAGGGCAGGACATGGACGCGCAGGCCCGACCGGCCGCCGCGCGCGGCGATCTCATGGGCGAATATCTCGAAATTCCTGGTCGCGATGGCCGTGGTGGGCAGGCCGTGATTGGCGGCCTGTATGGCGTCGCGCACCGTCCAGCCCGTGCAGGACCCGCAATTGGCGAGGCCGACGACGGCCACGTCGATGCTGTTCAGGAACGCTTCGAAATCGGCGGCGTGCCGCTCGCCCTCGTCGCCCGAACGCCCGCCGGAGCGCCAGAAGACGACCTCCGCGCCCGCCTCGCGGAATTTCGCCGCCCATTGCTCGCTGATCCAGTCCCAGGCGCGCCACATGCGGTCCAGGCGAAAGCCCACGCGCTTGCCGGCCAGCGGACCGGCGTCCGGGCCGGGGCTGGCGATATCGTCTTCCCGCCGGGCCGTGGGGTCGAGCACAAAACCTCGTGCCATTGCAGTCCTCCTAATCTCGACGCGCATTTTGCATACGCATACAGAATAGCTATACATTCCCGGACAGCAGCACAAGCGCCCTGTTGGAAAAGCCTGGCCGGACCCGCGCGTCCTGCCCGGAAAACGGCGGTTCCTTGCCCTCGATCGGGTCGGGAAGCCTGTGACCTTTTCCTGCCCGCGCGGACGCCCGACTCGCTCCGCCGCAGCTCAGGCGAAGGCGGGCATCACCTCGCGCTCGAACAGGCGCAGGCTCTCCCAGGCGAGGGCGATGGGCATGCCGCCGCACAGGGGATGGAATTGCGCGAAGGGCGCGGGCATCGCCTTCAGCCGGGCGATCATCTCCTCCGGGCTGAGCACATGATAGCGGCCGGTGGCCCGCAGCGCGTCATGATCCCGGACGGAGCGATAGGGGCTTTCGATATCGTCCTGCGCCTGCCAGGCGCCATAGGCGTTGGTCTCATGCGCGAAGAAGGGCGCCATCGCCGCCCATCCCGCCTCCGGATCGGCGGCGAGCGCCGTCACCTCCGTTTCCGCCACGCGGCAGGGGCCGGGATCGGGCCGGCCGAGCCTGATCACCTCGTCGCGATAATAGTCCCAGACGGCGGGCATGGACGGCACGAAGCCGTCGGCGATGCGCGCGGCCCGGCGCGCGGCCGGTTCGCTGGACCCGCCCAGGATGACGGCGGGTCCGCCGGGGCGGAAGGGCGCGGGCGTCACCTCGACCGTCCGCCCGCGATAGTCGAAGGGCTTGCCGGAAAAGGCGCCCTTCATGGCCGAGACGACCTCGGTCACGCGCTTCGGCCGCTCCTTCATGGGAACGCCGAACATCGCGAACTCCTCATGGACATAACCGCCCGCCACGATGACGTCGACGCGCCCGCGCGTGAGATTGTCGAGGACGCAGAAATCCTCCGCGATACGCAGCGGATCGTGGAAGGGCGCGATCAGCGCGGCGACGGAGAAGCGGACATTGCGCGTCCGCGCGCCCATGGCGGCCAGCATCAGCGCGGGGCTGGGGATATAGCCGTCCCGCGATCCGTGATGCTCCGACACGGCGATGGCCGAGCAGCCCAGCTCGTCGGCCCATTGCGCCATGTCCAGCGCGGCGGCGTAGCGGTCCGCCATGGTCTCTCCGGCGAAGGCCGGGTTGCGGAAATCGAATCGCAGCGAAAATGGCAGCGCCACATGCCTCTCCCTCGGTCTGTCCGAACGGCAGGGAACGCGATGCCGCATCGCCCTGTCCAGCACGGAACGGCCCGGCATGTCAGTCTACGCCCCGGCGATCCCTTCCCTCGCCAGGGGACGGGAGCGCATCAGAATTTGAAGGACAGTTCCACGCCATAGGTACGCGGCTTGCCCACCACCGCGCCATTCTGTCCCAGCGCCACGGCCAGTTGCATGCCGCCGACGAAATATTCCTGGTCGAACAGATTCTCGCCATAGACCGCGGCGGAGACTTTCGAACCCATGATGCCGTTCCAGCTCAACCGGCCGTTGACCAGCGTATAGCCGGGCAGGCGGGTCCGCGGCGCGATGGTGTCGGCGGCGTTGGAGAAATATTGCCCGGTCTGGCTGTACAGTTCGCCGCGCAGGCTGATCTGGCCGATGGCGTCGTCCACCGGCGCGAACAGCTCTCCCCACAAGGTGCCGGAGGATTTGGGCGTATCGCCCACCGGGCCATAGGAGAAATCGGTGCCGAACAGGTTGACCGTGTTGCGGGTGAACTTGGCATCGGTGATGGCGAGCTGGCCGCCGACATGCAGCCATTGCGCGGGCATGAAGGACGCCTCCAGTTCCAGACCCCGGACCCGTTCGGCGGGAACATTGGTGGTGAAGGCGATGGAGGCGATGGGACCCGGCCCGTCCGGATCGGGGAACTCCACCCGCTGCACATTCTGTATCCACTGGTGGAACAGCGCGAGGTTGAAGGTCGCCGGGCGGCCGAGGACGCGGCCATTATATTTCAGGCCGCCCTCGATATCCTGCGTCGTCTCGGACTTGAAGAAGGGGCTGCCCCCCAGCGCCGTGATCCCCACCGGGTCGAGCGTGCCGTTATAGCCGCCGCTGCGGAAGCTGCCGCGCGTCTTGAGATAGACGAGGATATCGGGATTCGCCTGATATTCGAGGCCGACCTCCCAGCTCGGGTCCTCATAGGTGCGGCGCTGCTCCGGCGATCCGAAATTGTCCGAACCCGGCAATTGCAGGCCATGGACCCGCTCGCGTGTGTAACGGAAACCGGCGGTGAACTTGACGCCCCGCAGGCCCAACGATGTCAGGTCGTAGCTGCCCTGCGCATAGAGCGCGTCCGTATGGTTCTTGATGCGGAAATAATTGGTCGCATAGGTGGGGAAGCCCGGATTGGGCGACAGGTCGAAATAGGTCTGCGGATAGAGCGAATTCACCCGCTGCCGCTGGAAATAGGCGCCTACGATGAATTCGAGCGCCCCCGCCCGCCCCTGAAGCTGGATCTCCTCCGAATAGGAACGCAGATCGTCGATATTCCCATATTGCCCGCGCGGCGCGTTCTCCGTCAGGATGGTCGCATAGGGCGCGCCGAGCTGCGGCTGGTCCGACTGGGTGAAGCTGTCGACCAGGCCGAAGATGTTGCGCAGCTTCAGCGTGTCGCCCAGCTCGATCTCGGTCGTGTTGGTGACGTTCCACTGCTCGCCGAAATGCTCGGCCCGGCTCGGATGGTTGGTGACATAGGGGCCAAGGCGGCGCTGCTCGTCCACATAGGCGAGCAGGCCCGGCGCATAGGCCTTGGGATGGGCGGCGAGATAGGCGGCCCAGGCGCCCGGGCCGGCGATCAGGTCGAGGCCCGGCCCGAACAGGAAGCCCGCTCCCGCCGAGAGCGCCCGTCCGTTGTTCGTCTCGCCGGGGGCATAGACGCTATAGGTATAGGACGCGCCGGTATTGGTGCCCTGGCTGTTCACATATTGCACCATGGTGGTGTTCGAGACACCCTCCACCGGCCGGAGAGTGAGGGTCAGGCGGGCGCTTTCCCGGTTGATCTTGCCCAGATCGTCGCCGGTGTAGAGATTGTGGATGAAGCCGTCGGCATAGCTGAGGTTGAAGGCGCCGCGCAGCAGCACCTTGTCCTCCACGATCGGAATGTTCAGCGCGCCTTCCGCCTCGAAGCGGTTGAAATTGCCATAGCGCAGGCGGCCATAGCCCTCCAGATTGTTGGTCGGCCGCGCGGAGGTGAACAGCACCGCGCCGCCCGTGGCATTGCGGCCGAACAGCGTGCCTTGCGGCCCCTTCAGCACCTGCACCGACTGGAGGTCGAAGAAGGTCGAGGCCCCGCTGACGGGCGTGGGCACTTCGTTCAGATAGGTGACGACCGCGGAGGGAGAGCCGGAGAAGATGTCCGCGCTCTGGCCCCGCAGGGAATAGGTCAGCGAGTTATTGCCCTGGGTCTGGCGGATCGTGAGGCCGGGCACGGTCCGCTGGAGGTCGGCGTCGGTCGTGACCGCGCGCTTGACCAGATCCTCGCTGCCGATGGCGGTGATGGCGATGGGAACGCGGGCGAGAGTCTCGTCGCGGCGGCGTGCCGTGACGACGATTCGAACGCCCGCCTCATCGGGCCGCCCCGGCTGCGCCGATACGTCCATCGGCGCCAAGCCGCAGCCAACCAAAGACGACAGCCCCGCCGAGGCCCAAGCCCGGCGCGCGGTGAATGCGCAAATCCTGCCCATCCGATCCTCCCCCTTTTGATGCGTACGCACGGAATTTCCCGTGTCGACGCGCGCAATCATGCGCCAAGGGTGCGGTGCGGAAATGTCTGGGTGGCAGTCGCGGACGCCCCCGATGGCATAGATTTGGGTCGGGGCGAAGGTCAGATCAGATAACCCAGTTCATACAGACCCCAGCGCCGGTTGCCGATCATGACCGGCACCAGGATGCTCCTCAGCGCCCTGTACCGGCCCTCGCCCAGATCCTGCCTGTAGGTGCAGACGAAATAATCGCCGTCATGGTCCAGCGCCCGGCGCGTCTGGCTGTCGAGGAAGAACTGGCGGTTGCGGCTATGCTCGTTGTTCCATTCCCGCTCGCCCGGCCGCTGCTCCTGGCTGCGCAGGGAAATATGGGTGGGCAGGAAACCCCGCCCGTCAACCAGGCAGCAGCCGAATATGGTCTCGTCCCGCACGGTCTGCGCGTCCAGCATCGGCCGGATCACGCGGTCGGCGAAATCCACGAAGGCATTGGCATATTGCAGCGGATCGGTGCCGGGGATCGGCCGGTAATCCCGGTCGAACAGCGCCTCCACCGTCAGTTCGTCCCACGCGACGGCGCTTTCGATCCGCGCCACGATGTCCGCGCATCCCGCCAGCGCGCGGTCGATATAGCGGGTCGCGCTCATCTCCACGCCGCTATGCGCCGCCGCGTTCAATATATCGTTCGCGCCGTCTTCCAGCAGCGCCACGCGGCGGCTCGCCTCGCCCGTCAGGCCCGCATTCTCGTTGGACAGGCGCGCGAACTGGCCCAGCGCATCGCGCAGCGCGTCCGTCGCGCGGTTGGAGCCTTCCATGCGGCCGGCAATGTCGAGGGATCGCTCCCGGAACTGCGATACCAGCGCCGCCGTCTCCGACATCGCCCCGCGCAGATGGTCGATTTCCCCGCTTGCACGGCCGGCCACCGCGACATTCTCCTTCACCCGCGCGATCAGCGCCCGCGCGCCCTGGTTGAGCCGGTCCACCTGTCCGGAGACATTGGCGGCGGACGCATTGGCATCGACCGCCAGCCTCCGCACCTCGTCCGCCACGACGGCAAAGCCCTTGGTCGCCTCTCCGCCCCGCGCCGCCTCGATGGACGCGTTGAGGCCCAGCATGCGCGTCTGCGCCGCGATATGGCCGATCTGTTCGGAAATGGTGCCCACCGCCTCCAATATCGACAGGAAACCGTGCAATTCCTCGTCCAGCCCGATCACGTCCTTCACCAGCGTGGCGAGGTCCGCCAGGGAGGATTCGGCCGCGATGCTGCCCTGATGCAATATCCGGTCGGCATAGTCGGCGGTGCGCTGCAATTCTCCGGACGCCTCATCGCAGGCCCTCTGGTGCCCCGCCAGGCTGTCCATCTGGTAGGTCAGCTCCTCAAGGACCGGACCTTCCTCGGCGATCGACCGATCCAGCCGCACCAGGAATCCGGCCGCGTCGCTACAGGCCAGCGCCATGTCGCCCGCCTGCTCCCCCAATTCCGCCAACAACCTGTCCCGATGCACTATCCCACTCCGGCGTGCATCCTCCCCCTATCCTTTCCGGATATGATGTATCAGGGATATGAATGAAGAAATAAGATTGCAACATTCGTCGCCGCTGGCGCTCAACAAAGCCTGCGGTTACTGTCGTCCCATGCTGCTGAACCTTCTCGACGAACTGCGCGCCGCGGGCATCCCCGCCTCCGTGAAGGAGCATCTCCTGCTGCTGGAAGCCCTCGATGCGGAGGTGATCGCCCCCGATCCGGAGGAATTCTATTATCTCTCCCGTTCCGTCTATGTGAAGGACGAGACCCTTTACGATCGCTTCGATCAGGTCTTCGCCAAAGTCTTCAAGGGGCTGGAAAGCGACTATGGCCAGGAAGGGCGCGAGATCCCGGAGGAGTGGCTGAAGGCCATAGGCGAGAAATTCCTCTCGCCGGAGGAGATGGAAAAGATCAAGGCGCTCGGTTCCTGGGACGAGATCATGGAGACGTTGAAGAAACGTCTGGAGGAGCAGGAGAAACGCCATCAGGGCGGCAATAAATGGGTCGGCACGGGCGGCACCTCCCCCTTCGGCCATTCGGGCTACAACCCCGCGGGCGTGCGCATCGGCGGGGAGTCCCGGCACAAGCGCGCGGTGAAGGTCTGGGAGCAGCGCGACTTCGCCAATCTCGATTCCAACCGGGAACTGGGCACCCGCAACATCAAGGTGGCGCTCAAGCGCCTGCGCCGTTTCGCGCGGGAAGGCGCGACCGAGGAACTGGACCTCGACGCGACCATCGCGGGCACCGCGCGGCAGGGCTGGCTCGACATCCACATGCGCAAGGAACGGCATAATGCCGTCAAGCTGCTGATCCTCTTCGACGTGGGCGGCTCCATGGACCCGCATATCCGCGTCTGCGAGGAACTTTTCTCCGCCGCCAAGGCGGAGTTCAAGAATATGGAATTCTTCTACTTCCATAATTGCCCCTATGAAGGGCTGTGGAAGGATAATCGCCGCCGCTGGGCCGAACGCACGGCGACATGGGATATCCTCCACAAATATGGCCACGACTATAAGCTGATCCTCGTCGGCGACGCGGCGATGAGTCCCTATGAGCTGGTCCAGCCCGGCGGCTCCGTCGAGCATTTCAACGAGGAGCCGGGCGCCATCTGGCTACAGCGCCTGACCAACACCTATCCGGCGGCGGCCTGGCTCAATCCCATCCCCCGCGAGCGCTGGGGCTATGACCAGTCCAACGCCATGATCCGCGAGCTGATGCAGGAGCGCATGTACCCGCTGACGCTGGCCGGACTGGAGGAGGCGACGCGGGAACTCAGCCGGAAGCTGTGACCGGCGCGCCGGCTGGCGGCTTTCCGATGCGGGCGGCATGATCTCTGCCCCCAGGACCGGCCGGTCCTAAAGCGCCTGGTCCGGCTCGTTGATTGCCGTGCAACAATGGTCGCAACGATCCTGGAACGGCCAGGTCGGATAAAGGGCGGAGAAAAACCGCTTCTCACAATGCCAGCAGCGCAATCTCAAGACGCCATATGTCGCGATCAATGCACCGACCAGGAGGAAAAACGGCGCCAGCAACAGCAGAAGCACGAGGTGAGATTGAAGGGACAGGGCCACTAAGGCAAAGACGAACAGCATGGACGGGATATAGGCCAGGAAAATCTGCGACAGCGCCGCGCATCTTCTGATCTTCTCTTTCCGGATTCCGGCTGTCGACATGGAACTCATCTCCGCCTGACCACCTGCCCTCCCCAATCTCAGTAGAGGAGCCAGGGCCTTCGCGCCTCCGCCCAGGCCGCCTCGTCCGGCAGGGTCAGCGCGTCGAGGTCGCCCGGCTCCGCGCCCGCATCGTCCACCCATTCGCGCAGGGCGGGGCCGCCGTTGATGACGTCGATGGGCAGCTTGCCGAACGCATATTCATAGGGGAAGTCGCGCCACAGGTCATAATCCGGATGGAGCGCCCGGATCGCCTTGAACGCCAGCGCCTGCAACCGCCACGGGCGGAAGGCGCCATGATCGTAGAAACCGCCCTCCGCATGGATATGCACGCCCGCGCAGAGCTGTCCCACATGCTTGTGGAAGGTCGGCTCGAACCAGATGTCGCGCAGCGCGCATCCCTCCAGCCAGTGCGGCGCCAGCGCCTGCATGCGGGCCAGGACCGCGCGCGCATCGATGTCCGGGGCGCCGAAAATCTCCAGCGGCCGCGTCGTGCCCCGCCCCTCGGACAGGGTGGTGCCCTCCAGCATGACCGTGCCCGGATAGGCGCGCGCCATGGCCGGATTGGGGGCATTGGGACTGGGATTGATCCAGAGGCGGTCCTGCGGCCATCCGAAGCCCGGCGCGGCATCCGGCACCCAGCCTTCCATGGGTATGACGCGATAGTCCACGTCCAGCCCGAAATGGTCGATGAACCAGTGGCCCAGTTCGCCCAGCGTCAGCCCGTGCCGCATCGGCATCGGCCCGGCGCCCACGAAACTCTCCCATCCCTCGCGCAGGGTCAGGCCCTCGACCGGGCGGCCGACCGGATTGGGCCGGTCCAGCACCCACACCGCCTTGCCCGTCTTCGCCGCGCCCTCCAGCGCATAGAGGAGCGTGGTGATGAAGGTGTAGATGCGCGTGCCCAGGTCCTGGAGATCGACCAGCAGCACGTCGAAACTGTCCAGCATCGCGTCCGTGGGCCGCCGCACCGCGCCATAGAGGGAAAAGACCGGGATGCCATGGACCGGATCGGCATAATCGGGGGACTCGATCATATTGTCCTGCTTGTCGCCGCGCAGGCCGTGCTGCGGGCCGAAGGCCGCGGCGATGCGCATATCGTCGAGCGCGGCCAGCGCATCCAGCGAATGGATCAGCCCCTCCGTCAGCGAGGCGGGATGGGCGAGCAGGGCGACGCGGCGGCCCTTGAGCGGAGCGCGCAGCGACGGGTCGGCGAGGAAGCGGTCAATGCCAGATTTCATGCCGCTCCGGGTGCCCGCAAAAGCGCCGCGAAGCAATCCCCATGGTGGAAATCCGGCTCGCCGGGCGGGTGGGCCAGCGCCCAGTAGCTTTTCCGCCGGTCCCCGCGCGTCTCGATGATCGCGGACAGGCCCAGCGCCAGGTCGAGGGTGCGCCAGTCCTGCTCCGTTTCCGACAGGTCCACCACCACGCCCAGTTCGAAGGCGTCCGGTCCCGCGCATATGTCCAGCCGGGGCATGCCGGCCCATATGAAATCCCGGCGCGCCGTCCGATAGCCGTCGAACAAATAGCTTGCCCACTGGTTGGAGGGCGAGAAGTTGAATTCCAGATAATGGTCGCCGCCGGGCCGTTTCAGGAACGCCTCGAAACAGGTGGTCTGCCACAGATCGTCCGCGCGCCCGCCCGTCGCCAGCAGCGGCGGCATGACCAATCCCGATATATCGCCCTTCACGCGGTAATTGAAGATCAGCCGCGTCTCGCTCGGCCGCGACGCGCGCACGGCGATGCTCTCCACGGGGGGGACGGGCGATGCCGGATGACGCACCAGCTCGACTTCCATGGCACTCCATCCCTTTTCGGCAAAAGACTGTCAAAATGCGCCACGGCATGCTAGGCGCGCGGCCGCCATGACCCAATTTCGTTCCGATCTTCTTAATCTACTTTATTCCCGCGGCTATATCCACCAGCTCACGGATGCCGCCGCGCTCGACGCGCTGGCCGCGTCGCAGGTGGTGCCCGGCTATATCGGATTCGATCCCACCGCCCCCTCGCTCCATGTCGGCAGCCTCGTGCAGATCATGCTGCTGCGCCGCCTCCAGCAGACCGGGCACAAGCCCATCGTGCTCATGGGCGGCGGAACCGGCAAGATCGGCGATCCCAGCTTCAAGGACGAGGCGCGCAAATTGCTGGCCGAGGACGGCATCCAGGCGAACGTCAATTCGATCAAGCGCATCTTCGAGCGGTTCCTGACCTTTGGCGACGGTCCGACGGATGCCGTCATGCTCGACAATGCCCAGTGGCTGGACGCGCTGGAATATATCCCCTTCCTGCGGGAGGTCGGCCAGCATTTCTCGGTCAACCGGATGCTGAGCTTCGATTCGGTGAAGCTGCGCCTCGATCGGGAGCAGTCGCTGAGCTTCCTCGAATTCAACTATATGATCCTCCAGGCCTATGACTTCCTGGAATTGTCGCGCCGCGCGGGCTGCCGCCTGCAAATGGGCGGGTCGGACCAATGGGGCAATATCGTCAACGGCATCGAGCTGGCCCGGCGCATGGACGGAACGGAGGTGTTCGGCGTGACCACCCCGCTCATCACCACGGCGGACGGCGGCAAGATGGGCAAGACGATGGCGGGCGCCGTCTGGCTCCATGAGGACCAGTTGCCGCATTTCGACTATTGGCAGTTCTGGCGCAACACGGACGACCGCGACGTCGGCCGCTTCCTCCGCCTCTTCACCGACCTGCCGCTGGACGAGATCGAGCGGCTGGAGGCGCTGGAGGGCGCCGGGATCAACGAGGCGAAGAAAAT